>NZ_JBSFXG010000030.1:0-105083 GCF_053595235.1 Streptomyces sp. NPDC002520
ACAGCATCACCGACCCCGTCGCCAACATCACCGCCGCCGCCAACTACGCCGCCCACCGCTACGGCTCCATCGACAACGTCAACTCCGCCTACTGATCCGGCGCACGGACAGCGGGACGACGCGGACGCGGCCCTTCGGCCGCCACGTCGTCCGGGGGCGACCCGTCAGTCGGCCGATGTGAGATCGTCTCGGCGCGTCGTGCGGAAACGGGCCCGGTACACGGTGGGGGGCACGCCCAACCCGGCCTGGAATGCGCGGCGCAGGGATTCCGAGGAGCCGAAGCCGACCTGCCGGGCGACCTGTTCCACGGTGTCATCACCCGCCTCCAGCAGGGCCTGAGCCGCCTCCACACGCACGGCCTCCGCGTACTGGCCGGGAGTCATGCCGGCCTTCTCGCGGAACAGACGGCTGATGTGACGAATGCTCAGCCCGACGCTCCTGGCGAGCGCGGGAAGGCTGTGGTCGGCCGACGGATCGGCGGCCACCGCGTCCATTGCGGCACGAAGTGCCGGGTCGACGGGCCGGGTCTGGGCGAGTCGCGTACTGAACTGGGACTGTCCGCCGGGCCGGGCCATGAAGACGACCAGTTTGCGTGCGACGGCGCGGGCGACGTCGGCACCGTGATCGTCTTCGACCAGGGCCAGAGCGAGGTCGATACCGGCCGTGACACCGGCCGAGGTGATGATGTGGCCGTCACGCACGAACAGGTGGTCCGCCTCGAGGGCCGGCCCCCGTTGTCAGTGGGCCTCGCTAACGTGGCAGTGATCTTGTGGATGTCGCATCGGAGGGGGCGTCACGATGGGTGCCAGTGGCTGGACGTACGTCACCGCGTTCCACGGCAGCGTGGAGAAGTCCCTGGAGGCTCTGCACGCGCGGGTCTTCCAGGAACTCTACGGCGACGACGAGACGTACCGGAGCATCGAGGAGCTGTGGCGGGACGCGGAGTTCATGGGCGAGGAGGGGACCCACTCGATCCTGGACATCGATCGTGTCGTCCACACGACCGCCGCCCCGTCGGACCGCGACATCAAGGACTACGGGACGCTGCGCCCGCTGGCACCCGAGCGCGTGAGGCACCATTTCGGCACCGATCGCCCTGCGCCCGGCCGGTTCGAGGAGTTGCTCACCCGGGCCGCTTCGGCCAACAGGTTTCCGTCCGACCGCGCCGAGACGCTCCTTGCCGAGTGCCGTATGCGGTGGACCGGTGTCTACGTCGTTCTGTACACCGACGACGAGCCCACTCACCTGGGAATATTCGGGTTCTCGGGCGACTGAGCCGCAGGGCGTCCCGGCGTGACGGACAGCGGGACGCAGGCGCCCTGTCAGTGGACGACGTCGAAGACCTGCTTCTGCAGGCCGTTGCTGTAGACGTCGTGCTCGACCAGCTTCAGCTTCTGGGTGTCCTTGTCCGTGGCGCTGAACAGTCGCTTGCCGGCGCCGAGCAGCAGCGGGAAGACGAGCAGGTGGTAGCGGTCGATCAGGCCGGCGTCCGAGAGGCTGTGGTTCAGGGAGACGCTGCCGTGGACGATGATCGGGCCTCCCTCGGTCTTCTTCAGGGCGGCGACCTCGTCGAGTGAGCGCAGGATCGTGGTCTCGCCCCAGTTGGTGACCAGCTTGTCCTCGGTGAGGCTGGTGGAGACGACGTACTTCGGCATCGTCTTGTAGTGGGCGAAGTCCTCCATGTCCGGCCAGACCGGACTGAAGGCCTCGTAGCTGGCCCGGCCCATCAGGATCGCGGTGGCCTCCTGCTGCTCCCGCCCCTTGATCTCGAAGGCCTCGGGCACGAACTCGACCTCCTTGAAGGTCCATCCGGCGTTCCGGTAGCCCGGTTCACCGCCCGGGGCCTCCATGACGCCGTCGAGCGAGATGAAGGCGGTGCTGATCAGGGTGCGCATGGAGGTTTCCTCGGGGTCTCGGGTGCGGCTTCCGACTGCCAGGATCCATCCGACAAAATAATTTGTCAAGAAAATCAAAGCTGTCGGTGAGCTGTCGGTGCGACGGCAATCTGCCGGCGGCCGGCACGGCGGCGGCCACCGGCAGGTGCCTCAGGTCAGCCCAGCAGCTGACGGAGCACGCCCACGGAGACGGCGTTGAGTTCCTTCGTCAGACCGGTCTGGGTGCGCACGACGTCCGCGGTCCAGTCGGCACCGGCCTGCGAGGTCTGCTCCTGGACGCGCACCGCCGCGATCACCGACTTGTCGCAGGCATCGACGACGGCGAGGCCGCTCTGCCTGACGGCGTGCCGGTACTTGTCCTGGATGTCCGCCAGCTCGCGTATCGCCGCGTCGAACGTGGCGCCGTACTCTTCGGCTTTCATGCCCTGCATGGATTCCTCCTGTGGGGTGGGGTTTCTGGACGGCCCTTCCCTCGCGGGGTGCGGGGAAGGGAGTTGACGGTTCACATGTCGAGGCCGCCGTTGACGCCCCAGACCTGTCCGGTGATGTAGGCGGAGGCGTCGTCGGCCAGGAAGCGCACCAGCCGGGCCACCTCCTCGGGGCGGCCGAGCCGGCCCAGCGGGACCTGGGCGACGATGCGGTCGAGCACCTTGGCCGGGATGTGCTCCAGCATCTCGGTGGCGATGAAGCCGGGGGTGACGGCGTTGACCGTGATGCCGGGTCCGTACGGGTCCTGGTGCCCGGTCTTGGCCAGGTGGAAGGCGGCTTCCCGGGCGAGGGTCTTGGTGAGGCCGAAGAGGCCCGACTTGGTGGCGGCGTAGTTGGCCTGGCCGATGTTGCCCGTCTCGCCGATCACCGAGGAGATCATCACGATCCGGCCGGACCCCTGCTCGACCATGCGGCCGAGCGCCGCCTGGGCGAGGTAGAAGGGACCGGAGAGGTTGACGTCCAGCACCCGCTGCCAGTCGTCGTCGCACATTCTGGCCACCGTGCGGTCGATCGTGATGCCCGCGTTGTTGACCAGCACGTCGATGCGGCCGTGCCGTTCGACCACGTCGGCGACCAGGCGCCGGCAGTCCTCGGCGGAGCTGACGTCCCCCTGGTGGGCGCTGACCCGCTCGCCGTGCGGTCCGAACTCGGTGCGGCACTGGTCGATGAACTCCCGCGCACGCCCGGTGTTTCCCGCGTACGCGACGGCGACCGTGGCTCCCGCGCCGGCCAGGCTGCGGCTGATGGCGGCGCCGATGCCGCGGGTGCCGCCGGTGACGAGGGCGACCCGGCCGCGCAGGCTCTGGCCGGCGGAGGTGGAGGAGGTGGGGGCGGGGGTGGAGAAGGGGGCGGTGACGGTCACGGGGTGCTCCTTGTGGGGGAAGGGGCCGAGCGGGCGGCGAGCCAGCCGGCGATGTCGGGCCAGATGCGGTCCCGGGCCTTGGAACCGGCCATGAGACCGATGTGCCCGCCCGGGCGGTCGAAATGGGTGACGTCGGCACTGCCGACGCGGTCGAGGAAGGGCAGGGTGCCCTCGCGGGGGGCGATGTGGTCGCCCGCGGCGGTCACCACGAGGACGGCGGCGTCGATCCGGGCGGGATCCACGCGCCGCCCGCGCAGCCGCAGGGTGCCGGACGCGAAGCGGTTGTCCTGGTACAGCCAGCTGATCCACTCGCGGTAGGCGCGGGCCGGGAAGGGCGGATTGTCGGCGACCCAGCGCGCCATCGACTGGAAGGCCTCGCGGTCGACGGTGCCCTGCTCCACCTGGTCCCACAGCCTGCGGTACGTGGTCACGTAGTTGCCCACCGGCTTGAGCATCTTGTTCGCCCAGTCGATGGCGTGCCCGGGGACGACCCGCAGATCCGCGAGGGCGTCGACGTCGTACGTGTCGGCCGTGACCCACCGCCGGTACACCGAGCCCTCGGTGTCGAAGGGCATGGTGAGCAGGACCGTGTTCGCCACCGGGCCTCCCGGGTGCAGGGCCGCGTACATCGCGGTGAACGCCGCGCCCATGCACCAGCCGGCCAGGGACACCCGGTCGCTGCCCGAGCTGCGCAGCACCCGGCGTACGGCCCAGTGCAGTTGGTCGCAGACGTAAGTCTCCAGGCCGCGGTCGGCGTCCTCCTCGTCGGGTACGCCCCAGTCGAGCAGGTAGACGTCGAAGCCCTCGCCGAGCAGGAACTCCACGAAGGAGTTCCCGGGCCGCAGGTCGAAGACGTCCGGCCGGTTGATCAGCGCGAACACGAGCAGTACCGGGACGGGGTGGCGGCGCCGGTCGCTGCGGTAGCGGTAGAGCGTGGTCGTGCGGTGGGTCCAGACGACGTCGCGGGGGGTGGCCGCGATGTTCGCCTCGTCGGCGGTGAGGATCAGGTTGGCGGCCTCGGCCGTCACCCGTGCGGGGCTCAGTGGGTGGGGGATGGTCACGGCCCGGCCTCCTCGTCCGCCGGCCGGCCCCCCAGCTCGTCACGCAGGTCCTCGACCTCTTGAAGTACGCGCTCCAACTTGTCTTCGGTACGGGCGAGTTGGCGACCCAGCCGGGTCATGTCGGCGCGGCCCGCGAGCCGCATGTTGCGCAGCACCAGATCGCAGGTCTCTGTGCTGATGCGGGTCAGCGCGGCGAAGTTGCCGGCGCTCAGGCCCAGCAGTTCGGCGAAGTTGCTGCCGGTGACCAGGTGCTCGGTGGCCTCGGCGGCCTGCTGCTCCATCGACTCGTACCAGTCGCGGAACGGCTTCTGGGCCCAGCCGAGGATGGGGTTCTCGGTGCCCATCACCGGCCTCCCTCGCGCTCGAACAGTGCGGCGATGCCCTGGCCGCCGCCGATGCACATGGACACCACGGCGTACCGGCCGTCGACGCGGCGCAGTTCGTGCAGCGCCTTCACGGTGAGCAGGGCGCCGGTGGCGCCGACCGGATGGCCGAGCCCGATGCCGCTGCCGTTGGGGTTGACGCGCTCCGGCGGCAGCCCGAGCTCCCTGATCACGGCCAGGGCCTGGGCGGCGAACGCCTCGTTGACCTCGTAGACGTCGATGTCGTCCACCTTCAGGCCGGTGTCGTCCAGCAGGCGGCTGATCGCCGGGGAGGGGCCGATGCCCATGTAGGCCGGCTCGACTCCGACGTGACGGTAGGAGACCAGGCGGGCCAGCGGTTCCAGGCCGCGTTCCCCGGCCACGTCCGCGTCGGCCAGGACGACGGCCGCGGCGGCGTCGTTGATGCCGGAGGAGTTGCCCGCGGTGACGGTGCCGCCGGGCTTGAAGGCCGGGCGGAGCTTGGCGAGGTCGGCCTCGGTGATGCCGGGCCGCGTGTGCTCGTCGGTGGTGACCTGGACCGTGCCCTTACGGGTGGGGACATCCACGGGGACGATCTGGCCCGTGAAGCGGCCTTCGGCCGTCGCGGCGGCGGCCCGGTGGTGGCTGGTGAGCGCCAGCTGGTCCTGGTCCTCGCGGGAGACCTCCCAGCGCTCGGCGACGTTCTCGGCGGTGATGCCCATGTGGACACCGTCGAAGGGGTCGGTGAGCGCCGCGACCATGGCGTCGAGCATCTGACCGTCGCCCATCCGGGCACCCCAGCGGGCCTGCGGAAGCCAGTACGGGCCGCGGCTCATCGCCTCGGCGCCTCCGCCCACGGCCACCTGGCAGTCGCCGAGCGCGATGCTCTGGGCGGCCGAGACGACGGCCTGCAGGCCGCTGCCGCACAGCCGGTTGACGTTCATCGCCGGGACCGTCACCGGCAGTCCGGCCTGGACGGTGGCCACCCTGGCCAGGTAGAGGTCGCGCTGCTCGGTGGGAATGACGTGGCCGAAGACCACCTGCCCCGTCTCTTCGGGGGCTACGCCGCTGCGCTCCAGCGCTTCGCGGGTGACCAGGGTCGCCAGGTCGGTAGGGAGGACGTCGGCGAGCGCGCCGCCGAACTTGCCGATGGGGGTGCGGACAGCGCTCAGGACGACGATGCCGCGGTTGGTGTGCTGCTTCATGGGGATGCCGTTCTCGTCTCGTGGGGTTCAGTGGGCGGTGGGGGTCGCGGCGGCGGGGGTGACGGCGGCGCCGAGGACGGCCATCACGTCCGGTTCGCCGAGCGTGCTGACGTCGCCGGTCTCCTGGCCGGAGAGCAGATCGCGCAGCAGGCGGCGCATGATCTTCCCGGAGCGCGTCTTGGGCAGGTCCGCGGTCCAGACGAACTTCTTGGGCCGGGCCAGCTTGCCGATGCGGACGGCGATGTAGTCGCGCAGTTCGGTCTCCAGTGCCGCGTCGCCGGGGCGGTCGCCGTTCGGGGTCACGAAGGCCACCACGGCCTGGCCGGTGAGTTCGTCCGGGACCGCGACCACGGCAGCCTCGGCGACGGCTGGGTAGGCGGCGATGACCGACTCCACCTCGGCGGTGGAGAGCCGGTGGCCGGACACGTTGATGACGTCGTCGGTGCGTCCGAGGATCCACAGGCAGCCGTCCTCGTCCCGTCGGGCGGCGTCGCCCACCAGGTAGGTGTCCTTGCCGAAGCGGGAGTAGTAGGTCTTCACATAGCGCTCGTCGTCCCGGTACAGGGTGCGGAGCATGCTGGGCCACGGCGCGGTGAGGGAGAGGAGTCCGGTCCCGTCGGTGACCGGGGTGCCCTCGGCGTCGAGGAGTTCGGCGGACACGCCGGGCAGCGGGCGTGTGGCCGATCCCGGCTTGGCGGGGCCGGTCCCGGGCAGCGGAGCGATCATGATGCTGCCGGTCTCGGTCTGCCACCAGGTGTCCGCGATCGGGCAGCGGCCGCCTCCGATCACCCGGTGGTACCAGTGCCAGGCCGTGGGGTTGATGGGCTCGCCGCAGCTGCCCAGCAGCCGCAGCGAGGACAGGTCGTAGCGGCCCGGCAGCTCCTCGCCCCAGCTCATGGCGGCCCGGATGGCGGTGGGCGCGGTGTACAGCTGAGTGACGCCGTAACGCTCCACCAGCTCCCACCAGATGCCCTTGTGGGGATGGTCCGGCGCGCCCTCGAAGACCACCGAGGTGACGCCGTTGAGCAGCGGCCCGTAGACCAGGTAGCTGTGTCCCGTGATCCAGCCGATGTCGGCGGTGCAGAACCAGACGTCGTGCTCCGGGTCCAGGTCGAAGACGACCTGGTGGGTGTAGGCGACGCCGGTCAGGTAGCCGCCGGTGGTGTGGACGATGCCCTTGGGCGCGGCGGTGGACCCGGACGAGTAGAGGAGGAACAGGGGGTGTTCGGCCGGCAGCGGCACGGCGGGGCAGACCGGGTCGGCCGCGGCGCACAGGTCGGCGTACCAGCTGTCGCGGCCAGGACGCATGGGGCACGGCGCCTCGGCGGCGGCGACGACCACGACGTGCTCCAGGCCGGGCAGGGTGTCCAGCGTCTCCTCCAGGACCTGCTTGACCCCGGTGACGCGGCCCTTGCGGCGGGCGCCGTCGACGGTGACCAGCACCCTGGCGCCGCAGGCCGCCATCCGTTCGCCGACCGCCTGCGGGGCGAAGCCGCCGAAGACGACGTTGTGGACGGCGCCGATCCGGGCGCAGGCCAGCATCGCCACGATGGCCTCGGGGATCATGGGCAGGTGGAGGCCGACGACGTCGCCCGCGGTGACACCGAGGCCCTTGAGCGCGTTCGCGAACCGCTGGACCTCGTCGAGCAGCCCCGCGTACGTCAGCGTGCGGGTCTCGCCCTCCTCGCCATGCCAGTGGTAGGCGACGCGGTCGCCGCGCCCGGCGGCCACATGGCGGTCGAGACAGTTGGCCGAGGCGTTGAGCGTGCCGTCGGTGAACCAGCGGTGGAAGGGTGCCTCGGTGTCGTCCAGCACGGTGGTGAACGGCGTGTCCCAGGTCAGCCGGCGGGCCTGCTCCGCCCAGAAGCCGAGCCGGTCGGCCGCGGCCTGGGCGTAGAGGGTCTCGGGGTCCGTCTCGGACCGTCGGACGAAGGCGGGCGGTGCGGGGAAGGGGTCGGTCGTCGTCGGCCGGTCGAACTGCGGTCGCGGGGTGCGGTCCGTCACGGTGGTGCTCCTCTTGCCGTCCTGGGTGTCGCGGCCCCGCCGGTTCGGTCCTCGGCGGAATGCCTGGTCACAAAGGTGCGACCGTCGTCGCCCGGCAGGAAAGGGCAGCGCGACGGCCCGCATGCCGGGCGCGACGAACGGTCCGCGCGGCGCGACGAACGGTGGGCCGGCCGGTGACCGGCGCACCGGGCCGTGCGGTCGTACGGTGAGTAGGTGATCGGTGTCCGCCCGCCCGGGATCAGGCATCGGCGCACCCCGCTCGGAGCCGGAGGCGCCGACGTGGCCGCTGTGCTGCGGACCGCCCGCGGCATGGCCGACGAGCTGGCCGACGGCCTCACGCCGCAGGCCGCCGAGCGGGTGGCGCGCCGGGCCCGGACGCTGCTGGACGCCGACGGGGTCGTCCTGTGCGACCTGGCGGGCCCGCTCGGCACCGCCGGGAAGGTGCGCGAGGACGTGCGCGACCTGGCGGAGCGTGCCCTCACCGACGGCCGCACCGTGCGCGGCGGCGACGCCCTCGCCGCCCCGCTGCTCACCGGCGCGGAACCCATCGGGGCGCTGGTGGTGGCCGGTGCCCAGGTCACGGCCGAGCAGGTGGAGGCCCTGGCGGACTGGCTCGGCGAGGCCCTGGAACGTGCCGTGCTCGGTCTTGCCAGGGAGGAGCTCGCACTGGCCGAGCTGAGCCGCCTGCGTGCCCAGATCTCGCCGCACTTCCTCTACAACGGACTGTCCGCCATCGCCTCCCTGGTGCGGTCCGACCCGGAGCGGGCCCGGGACCTGCTGGTGCAGTTCTCCGAGCTGGCCCGCTACTCGTTCTCCGGGCGGGGACAGTTCACCACCGTCGCCGAGGAGTTCCGGGCCATCGAGGTGTATCTGCAGCTCGAACGGGCCCGCTTCGGCTCCCGGCTGTCGACCTCGGTACGGGTCGCCCCGGAGGTCCTCCCGGTGGCGTTGCCGTTCCTCACGCTGCAGCCGCTGGTGGAGAACGCGATCCGGCACGGCATCGAACCGCGCCCGGGCGGCGGGACGGTCACCGTGACGGGCGCGGCGGTGGGCCCCGACTGCACCATCACGGTCGAGGACGACGGCACGGGCATGGAGCCGGAGCTGGCGGAGGCGGTGCTTGCCGGGCGGGGGGAGCGTTCCGGGATCGGCCTGGCCAACGTGGACCAGCGGCTGCGCACCCTGTACGGCCCGGAATACGGGCTCGTGGTGGAGACCGCGCCCGGCGCGGGCACCCGCATCACCTTCCGAGTGCCGCTGTCCGCACCGGGGATGGCGACGAGATGACCGGGGTGTCGCCATGAGCGAAGAACTGTCGGTGCTGGTCGTCGAGGACGAGCCGCTGGGCCTCGACGAACTGGTCCACCTGCTGCGCGGCGTCCCCGGGGTGGGAGAGGTGGTCTCGGCCCCCGATGCGATGTCCGCGCTGAAGCTGCTGCGCCACCGCGAGTTCGACGTCGCCTTCCTCGACATCGGCATGCCCGGACTGGACGGCATGGAGCTGGCCGCGGTGCTCTCCCGGCTGGCCCGGCCGCCCGCCGTCGTCTTCGTCACCGCCTCGCAGCAGCACGCGGTGGACGCCTTCGGTGTCGGAGCCGCGGACTACCTCCTCAAGCCCGCCTCCGCCGGTCGGGTGCGCCAGGCTCTGGATCGGGTCCGCCGGGCCCGCGCGGCCCCGGTCCCCCGCGCCGCCGCGCCGCCCGAACCGGCCGGTGACCTGGCCGTGCTCAAGGTCGAGTCCGAGGGCCGGACCCGGTACGTGCGGCGGGAGCAGGTGCGTTTCGTGGAGGCGCACGGCGACCATGTGCGACTGGACACCCGGGACGGGCGCTTCCTGGTCCGCATGCCGCTGTCCACCCTCGAACGCGGCTGGTCCGAGGCGGGTTTCCTGCGGGTGCACCGCGGCTACCTGCTCGCCCTGCGAGCCGTGGAGGACCTGCGCACCGACGCCGTGGGTCAACTGGTCGCCCACACCGCGGGTGGCGACGTCCCGGTCAGCCGCCGTCACGCCCGCCGGCTGAAGGAACAGCTGTTCGCCGCCGCACGGGACGGCCGCCTCGGCGGGGTACGGCGATGAGCCGGCCACGCCGCGTGGCGGTGGTCAGCCCACAGACCCGGCTGGCGCTGGCCAGACGCTCGGCGTCCGGCCGGCACCTGGTCCTGCCGCCGGACTTCGACGCGACCGCCGCCCGCCGCGCCTATCTGCGCCAGCGCCGGCTCGCCGCTGTCACCGTGCTGGTGCTGGCCGCGCTGCTGCTGGCCCTGCCGCTCCTGATCGCCACGGTGCCGCAGCTGGGCACGGTCCGGTGGGCCGGCGTCCCGCTGTCCTGGCTCCTGGTCGGCGTGCTGGCCTACCCACTGCTGCTGCTCGCCGCCGTGGCCCTGCTGCGCCGTGCCGAGCGGGCGGAGCGCTCGCGATGACCATTGCCCTGATCTCCCTGGTGGCGCTGGCCACCCTGGCGATCGGGATGTTCAGTGTCCGGGTGGTGCGCAGCACAGCCGACTTCCTGGTCGCCGCCCGCAGTGTGTCCCCGGCGCTCAACGGTGCGTCGATCGCGGGCGAGTACCTTTCGCTGGCCTCGTTCCTGGGCGTCGCCGGCCTGGTGCTGCAGAGCGGCGTCGGTGCGCTCTGGTATCCGGTGGGATTCACCGCCGGGTACCTGGTCCTGCTGGTCGCGGTGGCCGCGCCGCTGCGCCGGTCCGGCGCCTACACCGTGCCCGACTTCGTGGAGAACCGGCTCCGCTCGCCGCCCGTGCGGCGGCTGGCCGGCCTGGCGGTGCTCCTCATCGGCTGGACCTATCTCGTGCCCCAGTTCCAGGGCGCCGGCCGCATCCTGGCCCGCTTCGGCGGCGTCCCGTACCCGCTGGGTGTGGCGCTCGCCGGGACCGTCGTGGCCGTGACCGTGGCCCTGGGCGGCATGCGCTCGGCGACCTACGTCCAGGCCTTCCAGTACGCCGTGAAGCTGTTCTTCCTGGCGGTGCCCGCACTCGCGCTGGTCATCGCGGTCGGGCCGGCGGGGAGGTCCGCGGCCGTCCATCCGGAGCGGGGCACCCAGTTCCGGCAGGCGACCACCGTCGAGTTCCACGCGCCGGCCGTCCTGCGGGTGCGCACCCCGGTCACGGTCACCGTCGACGACAGACCGACCACCTGGGCCGCGGGACACCACGCCGTCGCGGACGGCTCACGGGTGCGCTTCCCCCGGGGAACGGCGGTCCCCGAGCTGCGCGGCCCCGCCGAACTGGGCGGTCCGGCGTGGCGCACGCCCCTGCTCCGTCTGCCCGGCGGCACACATCCCCTGTTCCAGACGTGGTCGCTCCTTCTGGCCACCGTGCTGGGTACGGCCGGTCTGCCGCACATCCTGGTACGGCTGCACACCAGCCCGAACGGCAGGGCAGCGCGTCGCGCGGTGGTGGTCACGCTGGCCCTGCTGGGCCTCTTCTACCTGGCTCCGGCCGTGTACGGGCTGCTGGGCCGGACGGCGGCCCCCGAGCTGTATCTCACCGGAACCGGCGACACGGTTGTTCTGATCCTGTCCGAGGCGGCACTGGGCCCGCCGTGGGGCGCCGCGCTCTCCGCGGTCGTCGCCGCCGGCGCCTACGCGGCGTTCCTCGCCACCTCTTCGGGGCTGCTGCTGGTCGTGGCCGGCGGCATCGGCCACGACCTGCGCACCGGCTCGCTGCGTGCCCTGCGGACGACCGTCGCGTTGGGGGCCGTCGTGGGGGTGCTGCTGGCGCTCCCGGCACGCTCGCTGCAGATCAACGTCCTGGTCGGCTGGGCCTTCGCGATCGCCGCGTCCACACTCTGCCCGTTGCTGGTGCTCGGCATCTGGTGGCGCCGCCTCACGGCGACCGGCGCCGGCGCCGGACTCGTGACCGGCGCGGTCGCGGCAGCGGGCGCCGCCGTGGCCTCCGCGCTGGGCGCGGCGCACGGGGGCTGGCCCGGAACCCTCCTCATGCAGCCCGCCGCCTGGTCGGTGCCCCTGTCCTTCGCGGTCATGGTCGTCGTCTCCCTGCTGGGCCACCCGCCCCGCGGCGCAGAGGACCTCATGCTGGCCATGCACGTGCCGGAGCCTTCCGGGCCGGTCCCGCGCTGACGTCGGGCGCCCGACGAGCCGGTCCGGCCGACGGGCCGCCACGACGCCGGCTGTCCGCCACGACAGGGTGGGACATCGACGTCCGTCAGTGGCTCGACCTTCTGTCAGCGGCCGACCGTTCGACGTGGTCGGGCGACCTTTCGACGCGTCCGGGACACCGCCGACCGCGGTGTCCTTGTCCGGGTGCCACGCCGCCGCGCACGGTGGCCGTACTGGCACGTACGACGGAAGGCACCACATGGACCTCCTCCTCATCGGCCCGCCCGGCGTGGGAAAGGGCACGCAGGCGACCCGGCTGCGGCACACCCTGGGCCTCCCCCACCTGTCCACCGGGGATCTGCTGCGCCGCCATGTCGCGGAAGGGACCCGGCTCGGCTCCGCCGCTGCCGCACACATGCGGCGCGGGGAGCTCGTCCCGGACGCGTTGGTGACCGTGATGGCCCTGGACCGGATCACCAGTCCGTCCTGCGCGACGGGCGTCGTACTGGACGGCTTCCCCCGCACCCTCGCGCAGGCCGACGCCCTCGACACCGCGCTGGCCGGCCAGGGCCGACGGCTCGCGGCCGTCCTGCACTTGACCGCCCCCGACGACATGCTGCTGCGACGCCTGACCGGACGTCGCACCTGCGGCGACTGCGGGGAGAGCTACCACCTGGACGCCCGGCCGCCGCGCGCCGAGGGCCGGTGCGACAGCTGCGGGCACCTCCTCGTCCAGCGCCCCGACGACACCGTGGAGACCGCGCGCACGCGCCTGACGGTCCACACGCGGCAGACGCGGCCCCTGCTCACGCGGTACCGGTCGACCGGCGTTCTCCACGAGATCGACGGCCGCGGGGACGTCGGCGACGTCACCCGGCGCCTCCTCGACGTTCTCACGACGCAGGCTCCGGGCTCCTCGGCCCGTTGAGCCCCGGTGGCCACGTGCCGGACGGTCCGGAGGGTCACCGGGTGGTGCAGGCGGCACCGACCGAGCGGGGGCCGAGCGCGCCTGCGTGGACGGCGTCTGCGCCCTCACCAAGGCGGACCCGGCACCGTAGGCCGCCGCGATGTCGGCCGCGGAGAGCCCCGAGAACGCCGTCAAGCACGGGCAGGAGCGCTCCGACGTGTCCGACTTCCTCGGAGCAGAGCCGCCTGCGCCCCGGGATCCTACTGAGCCGTATTCGGCCGATTGACCCACGAAGCGAGGTGCCGTGCCGGGCGTCGCGAGCATCGGAGGTCTTCGACCTGTGATCATGAAGCGTTCGTAGAAGGTGATCGCCGAGGAGCTCCAGGCCGTCGGGGCGATGTCTCGCCGCCGTGTGATGCTCGTGGTAACGCGCTGTAGGTGATGCGGTGAACTGGTTGGCCTCGCTGCCGACGCTGGTACTGGTCGCGGGCTGGCTCTTCCTCGCCCTGCTGATCGCGGTCGTGGCGCGCGTCGGCGTCCGGACGCTCGTACCGGTCGAGGAACAGGACCGGGTGAGCCAGATCGCCATGCCCCTGATGCCTACACTCGGCGCTGCCTTCGCGATCTTTGCGGCACTCTCACTGGCCAGCGAGGCCAGCTACCTGCGCGCAGCAGAGGGGTTGGTGAGCGACGAGGCGGCCGCGGCCTCCCGCCTGGCGTGGTCGGCGACCAGTCCGCGCGTCCAGTCGGAGACGATCCACAAGGAACTGCTGGACTACCTCCAGCTCACGCGTGCCAGGGAATGGGAGGGTGCGGCGGCGGCCTCCGGTGACGACCCGGCCACCGCTCGCGCGATCGCACGGCTGGAGCGGGGCGTGCGGGCCGAGGCGGCCCGGCCCGAGCTGGGCTCCCCGGCAAGCACGGAGCTGCTGGTTTCCCTGGACAGCGTCACCAGTAGTCGTCGCGCACGCATCGCGGCCGCCTCGCGCGAAGTGCCCGTGCTCTACGTCGTCACGCTTGTGGCCGGCGGACTGGCCTTGATCGTGAACGCCGGCGCACTCGTCTTCCGCAGCAGTCTGCGGACGTCTCTGCTCATTCTGGGTGTTGCGAGTGTGGTCGGGCTGAGCCTGGCGTTGTTCTTCGCACTCACCGCGCCCTGGAGCGGACCGTTCACCGTGAGTGGGCATCCACTCGACGTCATCATCAAGGACCTGAAGTCCGGCTTCTTCAACGGCGGGTCCTAGGCGGCGGGCACTGACCTGTGGAGGAAGCCTGCCGGGCGGCGGGCGGCGGGCGGCGGGCGGCGGGCGGCGGGCGGCGGGCGGCGGGCGGCGGGACAATTACCGGTCAACCAGTCGTGGGCGTGGGGATGATGCGGCAGATGTCCTCTTCCGCGCAGGTGCTCGGGTCGGTGGCGGCCGCCCGCTCCGTCAGCGTGCGCAGGGCGGATCGGGTGGCACGCAGTTCGGCCATCCGGCGCTCGATGTCCACGAGATGCTGCTCGACCAGCTCCGCGCGCCGCCTCTACCGCGGGTCGGACGGTCGCGCCAAAGGGGCGCCGAGCGTCGCCGAGCTGCGGCGCGCACTGGCCGAAGCGAATGCCGCCGTGGACTGCGAGGGTCCGCCGACGGACGCTGCGGGCCGCGGTGACCGGGGACGCCTCGCACCGGTGGCCGGCGGACTGCGCCCGGGCGGCCTGTCCACCCCCTGAGCCGGCGCAGGCGGCGAGCGAGCTGGCCCGGCGCCGACTGCGCGCAGCGGCCGTCCAGGCCGCCTCCCCCACGACGTAGACCTCGCCGGAGCCAACGCACCGCAACGGCCCGGGAGTTCCACCGAACCTGGCCGACACCTGCGCCGAAGACCGCGGATCGGCGCCGCCTGGCCGGCCGGACAACTCCGGTCGGGGGGGCTGGACGTCCGCCGCGACACCGTCGACTCCAGGGATATGCGGATCCTGCACGCCGTCAAGCCCTGAGGGGATTCAGTCGTTCGAAGCCGGGGGCCGCCATCCGGCCCTGGCGTGCCGCGTTCCTCCAGGGGCAGGAGGCCGGCATCCTCCAGGGCAGGAGGCCGGCAGAGCCCGCGTTCCTTCCGGTCATCCGGGAGGCGCGGGCATGCCGCTCGTCAGGGGGCGGGCGTGACTTGGATCCCGCCGACGAAGGTGTGGGTGGGGTTGAGGTCGCGCAGGGTGTCGGCGGGGCAGTGGGCGGGGTCCTGGTCCCAGATGGTGAGGTCGGCGAAGCGGCCGGGGGTGAGGGTGCCGCGCAGGTTCTCCTCGCCGAGCAGGTGGGCGGCGTTGGTGGTGTGCAGGGTGAGGGCCTCGTCGTAGGTGATGGCGTGCTCGGGGCCCTTGACGCCGATGACGGTCTGCCGGGTGGTCATGCCCCAGACGGAGCGCATGGCGCCGAACTGGCCGACGGGGAAGTCGGATCCGGCGCTGACCTGGGCACCCTGGTCGAGCCAGCCGCGGGCGGGGAAGAGCGCGGCGACGCGTTCGGGGCCCCAGAAGCCCTCTTCCACCTCGGCGGTGTCGTGGAGCAGCGGCTGCTGGATGGTGACGGGGATGCCCAGGGCGGCGGCGCGGGCGCGCTGTTCGGGGCCGGCCAGACCGCCGTGCTCCATCACGAGCATGCCGGCGGGCAGGCCGGGGTTACGGGCGAGGACGCGTTCGTAGACGTCGAGGAGGATGCGGACCGCGCGGTCGCCGTAGGCGTGCGTGCCGACCCGCCAGCCGCGGCGGACCACGGCCTCGACGGCCTCGACCAGCGCGTCGGGGTCCCAGATCAGCGTGCCGGAGAAGGAGTGGTCGCAGGCGTACGGCTGTTCGGTGGCCCCGGCCTCCAGACCGCCGTCGAGGCCGAACTTCACGCCCCACACCCACAGCCCCGGGTCCGAGGTGTCGCGCCAGTCCTCCATGACGTCGAGCAGGTCCTCCACCTGCGCCGCGCCGGCCAGGCCGAGTGCCGAGATCAGGACTCGCACCCGGGTGTTCAGCGCTCCCGCCTCCCGGGCGGCGAGGAGCACCGCGTAGTCCTCGGGGGTGACCGCGCAGTCGCGTACGGTTCCGATGCCGGTGGCGGCGTACTGGGCGCTGGCCAGGCGGAGTCCGTCGACGCGCCGGGCCCGGTCGGGGGCCGGGACCAGGCGCTCCACCAGCCCCAGGGCGCTGTCGATCAGCCGGCCGTCGAGCCTGCCGTCAGCGTCGCGGCCGATGACGCCGCCCGGCGGTACGGGGGTCTCCTCGGTGATGCCCGCCAGACGCAGCGCGTACGTGTTGACGACGTCGTTGTGGCCGCCGCGCTTGACCAGGACCGGATGACGGTCGGTGGCCAGGTCGAGTTCGGCCGCGGTGGGCATGCGGCGCTCGGCCAGGTTGAGTTCCTGCCAGTTGGTGGTGGTGCGGATCCACTCGCCCTCCGGGGTGGTCTTGGCCCGCTGCCGGATCAGGTCCAGGAACTCGGGGATGGTGCGGGCTTGATGGACGGGGACGTCGTGCGCGCCGAGCACGGCGAAGATCAGGTGGGTGTGGGTGTCGTCGAACGCGGGCAGGACCGTGGCGCCGGGCAGGTCATGGACCGTGGTGCGCCCGCTCACCAGGTGGTCGAGGCCGTTCGGGTCCGGCGAGAGGGCCGCGATGCGATCGCCGCGCACGGCCAGCGCCCGCTGCGGGGCCTGACCGGGTACCAGCGTGTGCACCGCGGCGGCCCGGATCAGCAGATCGGCACCGTGGTCGGCTCCGTGGTCGGCTCCGTGAACTGTCGTCGTCTTCTCCACCGTCTCCTCCACCGTCTTCTCGAAGTTGCCGTTCGGAGGTCGTCAGGGTGCGGCCGGTCGTCCACCGCGTCCGCTGACGGGACAGTTGTACGAGGCGTCGTCGATTCACGTGCATTCAGCGACCCTCGACCCAGGAAGCACGCCACGACCGCCGCCTATGATGCAGATCATGCGCCACTCGCTCGACGAGACGGACCGTCGTATCGCGGCCGCCCTCCTCGCCTCTCCGCGCGCCTCCTGGCGCGAGCTGGCCGGCTGCCTGGGTATGTCCGAGCGCACCGTCGTGCGCCGCGTCGCGCCGCTGTACGCCGACGGCACCCTGCGTGCGACGATCGTCCGCAACCCGGCGCGTTTCCCGCACCTGATCCCCATGGCCCTGCGCATCCGCTGCCGCCCCAACAGGATCCGCCACGTCGCTCACGCCCTGGCCCGTCGTACCGACACCGTCTGGGTCGACGTCCTCGGCGGCGGCGACGAGATCTCCACGATCTTCTTCCTCGACGGCCCCGACGCCCGCAACGCGCTTCTGCTGCGCGACCTGCCCGCCACCGAGGCCGTCGGCTCGTGGACCTCCCACACCCTGCTGCGTGTCTTCCCGACGGCGTTCCGCTGGACCGCCGGTCTCCTCTCGCCGCACGAGCTGGCCCAGCTCACGCCCGCCCCGGAGCCACCGACAGCCCCTCCCCCGCCCCTCGGTATCGACACCGCGCTGATCGCGGCGCTGACCGAGGACGGCCGGGCCACCTACACGGAACTCGCCCGCCGCGCCGACACCACCGCGCTCACCGCCCGCCGACGGCTCGACGCGCTCCTGCGCGGCCAGGTCCTGCGCCTGGCGACCGAGGTCGACCTCGCGCTGCTCGGCGCGCACGCCGAGGCCCTGCTGTGGATCGCGGTGCGGCCCGGCGCACTGCACCGGACGGCGCAGACCCTCAGCGTCCACCCGCACGTCCGCTTCTGCGCCGCGACCACCGGTCCCGCCAACCTCGTCGTCGCCGTCGCCGCGGCGGACCTCGACGCCCTGTACACCTTTCTCACCGACTCCGTCGGCCCCCTGGACGGCATCACCGCCATCGACACCACCCCGCTCCTGGCGACCGTCAAACGCACCGGCCTGATCCGCCACTCGTCCTAGCCGGACGCCGCCACCCCGCGTCGAACGGCCGGAACCACAGGTGGGTTCAGGGCGCCAGGGCGCCACTCCCGATCACGTCGAAGGCGACAACTGCCTGCGCACCCATGCCGGATCGGGGTTGACATGCGGCTCACCGCCCACGAAGACCGTCGGCACGGTCTCGTCGCCGTCGTTGACCGCTCTCACCACCGCCGCTCCCTCGGGGTCACGCCGGATGTCGACCCAGTACGCCTGGCCGGCGCGGCTTCCCAACCGCAGGCGCAGTCGCAGGCAGTACGTGCAGCCCGGCCGCCAGAAGACGATCGGCCGGCCGTCGACCGTGCTGCGTCGCTGCGCCTCCTGCGCGCCGATCGAACTCGGAAAGACCAGCGGCGAGTTCACGCCCGCGAGCAGCACGAACACCAGCAGGAATACCGCGGCTCCGCTGGGGTTTCCCCCGAGGATCGGCCCAGTCGCCGCAACTGCGCCACAGAGCACCAACACCATCGGCAGGAACCACGCACGCATCATGGTGCCCAAGGTTATCGACGAGCCGAAGTGCAGCCACAAGGTGCTGCCCCGGGCGTCCACGATGGCGCCAGGACCTTCCCGCGGCTGTACTGCCGAGACGACATCGCGTGAGGGCTCGGTGCCACCGCCGAACGACCCTCGTGCCGATCAGGCGCACCCGGTCGGAGCATCGTCGGAGGTCGTGTATGGCCCAGCGGGCGTTCGGGCGCGGACGACTTCCAGGGCCTGTTTCAGGTTGTGCTCGGCGATGCCCGCCATGAACGCCCGGTCGGGGAAGTCCCCGTCGAGCAGCCGCAGTGGACCCGCCGTCAGGGAGAGCCGCTGTGCCAGCGTGTACAGCGCGAGCCGGTCGTCGTCCAGTCCGTCCGTCTCCAGCGCCCGGTAGGCGGCGTCGAGGCGGATACGGAGGAAGACGTGTTCCCACTCGACGTCGAAGTACATCGAGCCCTCGATGTCGATCACCACGGGGTTCCCGTCCACGTCCACGAGCACGTGGTCGGGGCCCAGTTCGCCGTGCACGACCGCGTACCGCGCACGTGGCCGCACCGCCGCCGCCAGTTCCAGCAGCCGCTCCTCCAGTCGGTCACGGGCCGCCGCGATCCGCGGGTCACGCGACGCCGCCTCGGCGAGGTCCCGCAGGGCACGGTCGAGGACGACTCCCTCGCACGACGTCCCGCGCGAGGTTCCTCCTCCCTCGACGACGGCCACTTTGCCGTACGTCGGCGCCCGATGACTCCGCATCGCGTCCAGCGCCTCCCCGAGCCTGGCCAGAACCGGGGCTGCGGCGTTCGGGTCCCGGCCGATCAGTTTCTCCAGGTTCTCGCCGGGGAGGTCCTCGACGATGGCAAGGTCGGCCGGGCAGTGGGTGCCGTCGCGGTCGGCGAGGCGGATGTCCGGGACGCGGACGCCGAGCGCGCGCAGACGCTCGTGCGCGGCCTCGAACAGGTGGAGGCCGAGACCGGGCGAGAACGGGTCGGTGAGGTCGTCGTCACCGTCGGCCGCCGGCCAGTAGTTCTCGGTGTCGTCCCACAGGTAGGCGACGGCCGTCGTCGCGTCGTCCATGACCAGGCGGTACACACCCTTCTTGCTGCCGCCCGCCACCCGCTCGACGGTCTCCAGCCGGCGCCCGCCGCCCAGCGCGGCCCGCGCCGCGCCTGCCCATTGCTCCCGCGTCACTGTTCTCGGTGCCACGTTCCGAACCGCCTCTCCCGCCACGACAACCTGCGCACCCTACGGCAGGACAGCACCCTGCCGGGAGCACAGGGCGACCCCCCAATCCGCTTCCCTCATGGCTTACTTCACCACTTGACGGAATTGGTCTGTACCTCTAGTTTCACGGCTCGGACAACGCATCGTGCGCCCCGCTCACCCTGACCTTGCCTCCCCGAAGTGAACGCCGCACGACGCCCACCCCCACCGAAAGGCCACCCCCCACATGGCCGAACCCCTGCCCGCGGCCGTCGTCACCGCCGCACCGGGCCTCTCCGCGTGCCTGCTGGGGAGCGCTGGTCGGCAGTGCCGGGTTCGGCCAGACCATCCGCAGCATCAACGGCTCCCTCGAATGCGACGGCAAGAACCCGCCCGGACGCAGAGCCGCATCGACGCCTACCGGCGGTTCACGCGGATCCCCGGCGTCGCGCCGGGCGACGCCCTGTCCTGCTGACGCGAGCCGCCCGACAAGGAGACGCAATGCGCAAGTCCAAGTCCCTGGCCAAGGTCCTCCTCGGTGCACTCGGCGCGATGGCGCTCGTCGTGGCGGTCCCGGCGAGTGCCCACGCCAACGTCCTCACCCTGCTGCCCCAGAACGCCGACGGTCTGGAGCAGACCTTCTCCCCCGCCTACGACTACGACGGCGACGGCTGCTACGCCACCGCGGCGATCGGCGCCGACGGCACCATCAACCCCGGCCTGAAGCTCGGCGGCGACGTCAACGGCCACTGCCACGACTACGCCCAACTCGCCAACGCCAACACCTACTCACGCGAGAAGTGCAACAACGGCTGGTGCGCGGTGATGTACGCCAGCTACTTCGAGAAGGACCAGGCCACCCTCGGCCCCGCGGCCATCGGCCACACCCACGACTGGGAGCACGTCGTGGTCTGGATCAACAACAACGAAGTCCAGTACGTCTCGGTGTCCCAGCACTCCGGCTACCAGGTGGCCCCCCGCTCCGCGGTCCGCTTCGACGGCACCCACCCCAAGATCGTCTACCACAAGGACGGCATCTCCACCCACGACTTCCGCTTCGCCAACACCAACGACGAACCCCCGGAGAACGTGACCGGCGGCTGGTTCTTCCCCCGCCTCGTGGGCTGGGACGGCTACCCTCCGGGCTTCCGCGACAAGCTGATGAGCGCCGACTTCGGCGCGGCCACCATCAAGATCAAGGACGCCGACTTCTCCTACGGCCTGGCGCACTCCATGCCCGCGGGCATCCCCTTCGACCCCAACGCCTGACCGTCAGCCAGTGCGCCGGGGCGCCCGCCCGCCCCGGTGCGCGCCGTCAACCGCCGTACGCCCCGCGGGCGTCGCTCGCTCCCTGGACTCCCGGCCATGACCAGCAGCCTCGCCGCCAGGCCGTCGGCACGACCGTCACCCGCGCCCCGGAGACGGTCGCGTTCCTGCGGGCGACGCTGGAGGAGCTGAAGGTGAACGGTTTCGTCACGGAGGCTCTCCGGCGGGCCGGCCAGGACGAGGGGCTGCTCGCCCCGCCCGCGTAGTGCCCCGGCCCGGAGGGTTCACGGGGTTGCGGCGGGCGGTGCACGCTTCGCGGAAATCGGTTTCGAGAGTTGCCCTGGCCCCTCTACCGTGGCGCGGTGATGACTCAGGTGATCGTGCTCAACGGTGGCTCCAGCTCGGGGAAGTCCGGGATCGTTCGGTGTCTGCAGGCGGTCCTGCCGGATCCGTGGCTCGCCCTCGGGACGGACACGCTGGTCGAGGCGATGCCGGCGTCCATGCGCGCGTCGGACGGCGGGATCGAGTTCGCCCCGGACGGAGCGGTGGCCGTCGGTCCGGAGTTCCGCACACTGGAAGCGGCATGGATCGAGGGGATCGCCGCGATGGCCCGTGCGGGCGCCCGGGTCATCGTCGACGAGGTCTTTCTCGGCGGGGCGTACTCGCAGCAGCGATGGCAGAAGGCCTTGGGTGAACTGCGGGTGCTGTGGGTCGGCGTCCGGTGTGACGCCGCGGTGGCCGCAGGCCGGGAGGTCGCACGAGGCGATCGGACCGTCGGCATGGCCGCGTCCCAGGCGGAAGTGGTCCACCAGGGCGTGACGTACGACCTGGAGGTGGACACCACGCACGCGGAGTCGATGGAGTGCGCACGGGCCATCGCCGCGCGCGTGAAGTGATCGACGGCCTGGCCGTCTGCCGCTGTGAGCACCCGGCGCCGTGAGCGCGGCGCCGGGACAGGTCGGGCGGCGGCGATGAAAGGGCGCGCGCCCCACCGAATTGCTTCCGAGGTGGGGCGTGCGCGTGTCGGGGGGGGTGTCGCGGTCGGGTTGGGCCGGTGCCTGTACCTGGGCCGGTGCCTGGGCCGTTCAGGCGAGGGCGGCTGCAGTGAGCGCGAGGCCGGCGGCGCCGAAGACGATGACGTGGCGGGCGTTCTGCAGGATCCAGACCCAGCGCGGGAAGCCGGATTCGGCGGCCTTGAGCAGAGCCCTGACGTCGATACGGGCCAGCTCCGGGTCGCCCTTGCGGGCGAAGGCGGCCTGAACGGAACGTGCGGCTGTGAGGTTGCTCCACAGGATCACGCAGTTGATGGCCAGGACGAGACCGAGGACGATCCAGTTCAGGACCCCGGTCCAGGAACTGCCGACGAGGTTGAGGGCGGCGGTCGCGGTCAGGACGGTGGCGATGGACACCGGCGCCCAGGTCTCGTGGCCCCCCGCGTCGAACCGCATGCCGTTCTCCTCCAGGACGGTGGTCCGCACGCCCTGACGCCGTAGTTCGGCGTGGGCGGCGGCGGTCGCGGTGGCGCCGAAGCGGGCCCTGACGACCGGGATGCTCAGGAAGGCGCCGGCGACGGACAGCTGCATGGCGGCGATGAATGCGTTCATGGTCGATTCCCCTTCAGGTGTGCGCCGCCCGGTCTGCCACCGGAGCGCTTGAACTAAGTACAAGAACAAGGTAGACCGATGCTTGCACTTAGTGCAAGTGAATTCCTGAACTTAGTGCAAGCGTCGTTGTGGCGGGTCGGGGCATGCACCCCGGCCCCGAAACCGATTGCCCCCGCGCGGCCGGCTCCGCATCATGCCGGAATGCGCTTCTCCATCAACATCCCGAACTTCGGCGACTTCGCCGACCCGCGCAACGTCGCGACCGTGGCGGTCGCCGCCGAACAGGCCGGCTGGGACGGGCTCTTCGTCTGGGACCACGTACTGCACCGACAGCACCAGGGGCGCCCCTTCGGAGACCCCTGGATGCTGCTGACCGCGGCAGCGCTGGCGACCTCCGGCATCAGGCTGGGCACCCTGCTGACGCCGGTGCCCCGTTACCGCCCGCAGCAACTCGCTCGCCAGGTCGCCACGTTGGACCACCTCAGCGGCGGCCGGGTGATCTTCGCCGCGGGCCTGGGCGGCCCGGTCGAGGACGAGTACCGCAGCTTCGGCGACATCGCCGAGCCACGCCGACTGGGCGAGCGGCTGGACGAGGGGCTGGAGCTGCTGGCCCGCTTCTGGTCCGGCGAGCCGGTGAATCACCACGGCCCGCACTACGAGGTCCGGGACGTGACGTTGCTGCCCGCCACCGTGCAGCGGCCCCGCCCTCCCGTGTGGATCGGCGGTTTCTGGCCGCGCCGTCCGCCCATGCGGCGGGCAGCACGGTGGGACGGCGCGGTACCGCTCTTCGAGTCGGCTCGGCATGGGCATGTGCCGGATGCGGAGGAGGTGCGGGAGTTGGTCGGCTACGTGCGCACGCACCGTACGGCCGACGGCGACCAACCCTTCGAGTTCGTGCTCGGCGGCGCCACTCCTCAGGACGCCGCCAAGGCCAGGGACGTGATCGGTCCCCTGCGCGACGCCGGCGCCACCTGGTGGGACGAACGGCAGGTCCAGACGGGCCCCGACCTGGATCGCCTGGCTCCGGTGCTGCGCCGTGTCGAGGCGGGGCCGCCGCGGGTCCATTAGGACGCGTGCAGCAGGGACGGCACCCGCACCCGGTGTCCCGCCGCCGTCAGCTGTTCGGCCACGGGGCGCCAGGTGGAGGGGCTTGCGGACGGGGCCTCGTCAGGTCCGGCAGCCGCAGCCGGACGTGGTGTCGACCTCGGCCACAGGCAACAGCACTGGGCTGTCGGTGCGTTCGGCGTTCGCGGGCTTTATGGCGCGCACGATCGCGGAGTGCATGCCGTCGGCGACCGGGTGGGTCGGGGTGATCTCGATGTGGGTGAATCCGGCGGCTTCCAGGCCCGCGCGGTATTCGGAGAAGGAGAGGGCGCCGGCGATGCAGCCGACGTGGTCGCCGCGTTCGGCGCGCTGTTCGGGGGTGAGCGCGTCGTCGGCGACGACGTCGAAGACGCCGATCCGGCCGCCGGGCGCAAGGACGCGGAAGGCCTCGGCGAACACGGCCGGCTTGTCCGTGGACAGGTTGATCACGCAGTTGGAGATGACGACGTCGATCGTGTTCGCGGGCAGCGGGACGGCCTCGATGGTGCCCTTGAGGAACTCGACGTTCGTCGCGCCCGCCTTCTCCGCGTTGGCCAGCGCGAGTTGGAGCATCTCCTCGGTCATGTCCAGCCCGTACGCCTTCCCCGTCGGGCCGACGCGTCGGGCGGACAGCAGTACGTCGATGCCTCCGCCGGAGCCGAGGTCGAGGACGCGCTCGCCGGCGCGCAGTTCGGCCACGGCGGTGGGGTTGCCGCAGCCGAGCGAGGCGGCGACGGCCTCCGCGGGAAGGACGCCTCGGTCGTCGGCGTCGTACAGGGTGGAGCCGAAGTTGTCGTCGACCTCGACGGACTGCGGGCCGCAACAGGCGCCTCCTTCGGTGACCCGCACGGCCGCCGCCGCGTACCGCCGGCGGACGGTTTCCCGCAGGTCGGCGTACTGCTCGCTCATGACTGACTCCCTGGTGACGGGCCACGCCATGACCCGCCATGATCCGGCATGACGTGACATGACCTGGTGACCTGGCATGACATGGGAACGGCCTGAATTGATGATTGTCTATCCGACCCTGATGTCACCTTGCAGCTTGATTCGAAGAACGTCAACATAGAGGCATGTCGAAACAAGAGCTTGAGGTGATCGGTCAGGACGCCGCCTGCTGCCCCAGCCTGGCCGCCACGCCGTTGGGCGAGGAGCAGGCGGCCAAGCTGGCGAGGGTCTTCAAGGCGCTGGGTGACCCGGTCCGGCTGCGCCTGATGTCGATGATCGCCTCGCGTGGCGAGGGCGGCGAGATCTGTGTGTGCGAGCTGACGCCCGCCTTCGACCTGGCCCAGCCGACGATCTCCCACCACCTCAAGCTGCTGCGGCAGGCGGGGCTCATCGACTGCCAGCGGCGCGGAACCTGGGTGTACTACTGGGTGCTGCCCGGCGTCCTGGACGGGCTCGCCGCCTTCCTGACCAGCCCGCAGCCCGCCGGATCCGACGCGTGAGCGCGCCGCTCGGCCGCCGCGCCGCGGCCGAGGCGATCGGAACCGGGTTGCTGGTGGCGGTGGTCGTCGGCTCCGGAATCCAGGCCACCGAGTTGTCGCAGGACGTCGGCGTGCAGCTGCTCGCCAACTCGCTGGCCACGGTCTTCGGACTGGGCGTGCTGATCACCCTGCTCGGGCCGGTCTCCGGTGCGCACTTCAATCCCGCCGTCACTCTCGCGGCCTGGTTCGTCGGCCGTCGTGACCCGGAGGGCCTCCCGGTCCGCGATGTCGCCGCGTACGTGACCGCACAGATCGTCGGTGCCATCGGCGGGGCCGTCCTGGCCGACGCGATGTTCGCCAGGCCGCTCGTGAAGTTCTCCACCCACGACCGGTCGGCCGGCCATCTGTGGCTCGGGGAGGTCGTGGCGACCGCCGGGCTCGTCGCCCTCGTCTTCGGACTGGAGCGCGTCCGCCGGGCCGGCCTCGGTCCGATCGCGGTGGCCTGCTACATCGGCGCGGCGTACTGGTTCACGTCCTCCACCTCGTTCGCGAACCCGGCGGTGACCATCGGCCGGACCTTCACCGACACCTTCGCCGGGATCGCGCCCGCCTCCGTCGCCCCGTTCGTCGCCGCCCAGTTGCTGGGCGCCGTGCTCGGCCTGGGCGTCGTGGCCGCCGTCCACGGTCCGAGCGGAGCCCTGACAGGGCGCCGGTCCGACGTACCGCATGGCGAACCCCGGCCCGAACCCGCTTCCTCCTGACCGCACGCCCCCTTCGAGAGAGACCACCGCGATGACCGCTTCCGCCCCGCGCACGTCGGTGCTGTTCGTCTGCGTCCACAACGCCGGCCGCTCCCAGATGGGCGCCGCCTTCCTCTCCCACCTCGCCGGAGACCGGGTCGAGGTCCGTTCCGCGGGCTCCGCGCCCGCCGACTCCGTGAACCCGTCGGTCGTGGAGGCGATGAAGGAGGTCGGCATCGACATCTCCGCCCAGACCCCGAAGATCCTCACCTCGGAGGCGGTGCGGTCGTCGGACGTGGTGATCACCATGGGCTGCGGGGACGCCTGCCCGGTCTTCCCCGGCAAGCGGTACCTGGACTGGCAGTTGGACGACCCCGCGGGTCAGGGTGTCGAGGCCGTCCGGCCGATCCGGGACGCGGTCGAACAGCGGGTGCGCGGACTGCTCGCCGAACTCGGCATTCCGGCCTCCGCGTGACCGCGGGGGCGGACGGGGCCGATCGACTGGGCGCCGCGCGTACGGAAGGACGGGCGTACGGCACTTCACCAAGCGCCGTCGAACGGACTACGCCCTGGCACCCGCCGAACGGCGGCTCAGAACAGGCTCGGCCAGCAGTCTCGCCGTCCCGCAGAGGGTCTGGCCGTGCTCGGCGAACAGTTCGTCACGCGAGTCGAAGTGGCCGAGGTCCGCGAGAACGTGGGCCGAGAGATCGCACGCGGGGCCGTCGGCCGGGCAGACCGTCGCACCGTCCCAGTCGATCGCCGTCCTGGACAACGCCTCGAACAGCGTCTCCGGGCCGGCGTTGGTGAAGCCGCCGTCGGCGCCTCGGCTCAGCTCGTCGAGGCCGCCGAAGAGCTCCGAGACCGTCAGCCAGGGCGCGGTGGCACGGTCGTCCGTCGAGGGCCCGTCCATGCGGAACTCCGGCCATGCGAGCACGACTTGGTGCGGGACGGCCCACTGGAACCGAGGGAAGCGCGGGTACCAGAACGTCCCGTCCACCAGCAGGCCACGCACCCGGGTGGCCACCCCCGACGCCCGCGCCACCGCTTCCAGCACCGCCAGCCGCTGACTGCACGAACCGTGGCGCACCATGGC
Source organism: Streptomyces sp. NPDC002520 (assembly GCF_053595235.1). Taxonomy (NCBI): domain Bacteria; kingdom Bacillati; phylum Actinomycetota; class Actinomycetes; order Kitasatosporales; family Streptomycetaceae; genus Streptomyces; species Streptomyces sp. NPDC002520. The sequence continues at coordinate 26,658 of NZ_JBSFXG010000030.1, forward strand.
TGACTCCGAGCTCGTGACCGCGGCGGACGTACGGCTCATGCAGGGCCTGGCGCAGCGGGTCACCGCCGTTCGTCCGGACCTGGTGAACAGCGACGCGTCGTACGGAGAGCTGGCCTGGAACTGGGGCAGGGGGCACGCACGCCACGGCGAGAGCTGGAAGCGTCGGCTGTGGTTCTCCGGAGGCGAGTTGGCCGCCTGGGGCTGGGCCTTTCTGCCGCACCGGGTGAGGCGGAGCGACGGTTCGGTGAAGGACGTCACCAGCGCCTATCTGGGGTATCAGGTCCATCCCGGCCACAGCGAGCTGGTCGACGAGGTGATCGCCTGGTACGACGGGGTGACGGTCGGCATCGAGCGCACCGTGAGAGGGACCTCGATGACCTGGAACGGCCGGTGCTGCCGGACGGATTCCGGTTCCGCACCGCCGACGAGGCCGGACCGCAGGCCGCTGTCCAGGCTCACGTGGACGCCTGGGCTCCGTCGCCCTGTACGGCCGAGGCCTGCGAGGGCGTACGGCGGACACCGCCGTACCGCGGCGATCTGCACGTCCTGGTGGAGGCGCCGGACGGGACGATGGCCGCGTCGACGATCATGTGGCTCGACGAGGATTCCGGAAGGTCACACGAGACGCGCCGCTCGTCAAAGGCGGGGCTGGTAGTCCAGCCGTGGATCGACGCCGCCCCGGCTCAGGGCTGTCAGCGCCGGCAAAAACTCAGGTGGGCTCGGCTCACCGGCCGGGTACGGTGGGGCGGTGCCCGAGCTGAAGCGGCTGCGTGCCGACCATGCCCCAGCGGTGCTGGCGTTCGAGCTGGCGAACCGCGCCTACTTCGCCGCCTCGGTCTCCGACCGCGGTGACGACTTCTTCGACCGGTTCAGCGACCGGTACAACGCCCTGCTCGCCGAGCAGGAAGCGGGCATCTGCGCCTTCCACGTGCTCGTCGCCGACGACGGCTCGGTACTCGGCAGGTTCAACCTGGTCGACATCGAGGACGGTACCGCGGAACTCGGCTACCGGGTCGCACAGCACGTCGCCGGCCACGGCGTGGCGACGGCAACCGTCCGGGAGCTGTGCCGGACGGCGGCGGAGCGGCACGGGCTGCGCACGCTCAGGGCGGCCGCGGCCCATGCCAACCCCGCGTCCCAGAAGGTCCTGACCAAGGCCGGGTTCCTCCCGGACGGTCCGGCGGACCCGGCCGACCTCGGTGGCAAACCGGGCACCTGGTATCGGCGCGACCTGGTACTCCCGCGGTAGAGCATGATCTTGCGGGCGCCGCACCAGCGCATGCATCTCACCCCTGAGGAGAGCCACTCCGCGTGCTGACAGGCCACCGCTCCTAAAGCGCGAGCTTGAACCCTTCGTGGCTGCGTTCGAAGCCCAGTGCGGCATAGAAACGGTGCGCCTCGTCACGCTGCTTGTTGCTGGTCAGCTGAACCAGCGCGCAGCCACGCGAGCGTGCCCTCCTGATCGCGTGCGCCATCAGGCTCCGGCCGAGCCCGTCCCCACGCCGGTCCGCCCGGATCCGGACCGCCTCGACCAGGGTGCGCTCCGCGCCGCCCTTGCCAAGTCCCGGGATGTACGTCGCTTGCAGGCAGCCCAGCACCGTGCCGCCGTCGTCCACCAGGACCAGCATTTCGTTGCGCGGGTCCGTGTCGATGGCAGCGAAGGCGCGCTCGTACGCCTCTGTCACCACCACCGTTGCCGGGTCCACCACTTGGTCCTCGTCAGCGAGCAGGGCCAGTATCGCAGGCAGGTCGGCACGGGTCGCGGCGCGCGAGGTATGAACAGACTCGGGCTCAGTGACAGCAGACATGACACAGACCCTAATCGCCCGAGCCCGCAGCCGATCGCGGTGCCTCGAGGACGAAGAACAGGAAGCAAGTCTTGGTCGAAAGGTCGTGGAAGGCGTCTGGGTACAGTTCACGGCCGGCCGGGTCGGGCTGCGGCTCACTGATGCGGGAAAGACGGAAGCCGGCGGTGGTGAAGGCATCGGTCATCGCGTGCAACGGCTTGCGCCAGAACCTCAGGGGGAAGGCCTGCCCGTTGAACGTCCACTCGAAGCCATAGCTGGTGGTCGCGAAATAGTCGGGCCGCGGTTCCTTGAACGTGTAGGCCACGAAGGGGTGTTCCACCGACGCGATCAGCCGGCCGCCGGGCCTGAGCACCCGTCGCAGCTCGGCCAGCGTCGGCCCCCAGTCCTCCAGGTAGTGCAGCACCAGCGACGCGGTCACGTCGTCGAACGCACCGTCGGCGAACGGCAGACGGTCACGCAGGTCGGCTACGTGCAGGTCCGCGTCGTCACCGAGCCGCCGCCTGGCCAGCGCCAGCATCCCGGCGCTGGCATCGATGCCGGTGACGAGGGCCCCGCGGTCGCGCAGTGCGGCGAACAGGGGGCCCGAGCCGCAGCCTGCGTCCAGGATCCGACGGCCGGCCACGTCTCCGGCGAGGGCCAGCATCGCGGGCCGCTCGTAGTACGCGTTCACGAGGCTGTTCTCGTTCTCCGCCGAGTACGCCTCGGCGAAGCTGTCGTAGTCGTTCGCCCGGGCCGGATCCGCGGGCAGGGCGTGGCTCTCGGGCCCGTCGGTTACGCGTTCCATCGGCGTAGCCTAGTTCTTCGACTGTGCTCAGGTGTGCTGTTCGACCGGCACACCTAGGGCGTCGGCACGCTCCACTCTCCCGCATGGCCGGACGGGAGTGCGAGGTCGCGGCGGACAGCGGCGTAATACGCGTGTCGCGCGGCGCGCTGCTGCGCAAGCATCGCCGACCAGGTCTCGGGGGTGTGGCTCCGGTCTCGCAGGGACCGTTCCATGTCCATCACCGTGACGACCCATTCGCGCGCCTTCTCCACCACTTCGGGGCCGCCGAGCATCAGCAGGGCCTCGCCGGCGGAATCCCGGGCATCGGATGCATCGGCCAGTTGAGGAGCGGCCTCCTCCGGCGACAGGGGGTGCGGATGAGGGTCATTGCCCAGGTGCGCCGCCATCCGATAGGTCAGGGTGATGGTCTGACGCAGACATGGCCACAAGGTATCGGCTGGTCGTGGCCATTCATCGTCGCGGATGAACTGTGGTCAATCACCGAGCCATGGAGAGCACCATGTCCTCCTCGGCGGCGATCACGTCGCCCGAAAAGGTGCTGCGCGCCTCGGCGATCGAACGGGTGCGGTCGCTGCCGGGCCAGAAGTGGGTGAGCAGCAGGCGTTCGGCTCCGGCACGGGTGGCCCACGCCCCGGCATCCACGGCGCTCATCAGGTGTTGGTCGCCGCTGTCGGCGGGTATGCCTTGAAGGGTGACTCCGGCGACGAACAAGTCGGCATCTGCTGCCAGTCGGGCAAGAGCGATGTCCGGTCCGGCATCGCCGCTGTACGCGAGAGTCAGGCCCGTCGCGGCCAGCCGTACGCCGGCGTGCGGAACGTGATGGGGCAGCAGCGCGGAATCGAGTCGGAACGGTCCCACCTGGTGGCTCGCAGGAAGCGGGTGGAAGTCGAAATCTTCGCGCAGGTCCTCGGTCGGTTCCATCGCCTGGACTCGTGCTGTCACGCCGGGCGGACAGTACAACGGCACTCGGGGGCCCCGTTCCTCGGCGAAGTAACGGGCGCGGCACAGGGCGCTGAGGTCGGCGCAGTGGTCGGGGTGTTCGTGGGTCACCACCACGGCGTCGACCCGGCCGTCTGCGCAGTGTTCCAACAGTCGCGGGAAGGTCGCGTACCCCAGGTCCAGGACCAGCCGGAACCCGTCGTACTCCAGCAGGAATCCGCTGGCGCTCCGACCGGCCTCGGGCCAGGCCCCGCACGTCCCCAGTACTGTCAGGCTGCGCACGAGCCCATGATCTCAGGCCGCAGGCCGAAAGTCCGCCGCAACGTCGTGGAAGAGCGGGCCGCGCGGACGCGATGCGGGGAGTTGTCCGCGCGGCTGTCTGTTCCGCTCGTCGGTGCCTCGTAGGCCTCAGGCGGTGTGCAGGGCCGCGTGCAGCGTGCGCACCGCCATGGCGATGGCGGCTTCGGCGGCGTGCGTGCCGCGCAGGGCGTTGAGCATCACGAAGTCGTGGATGATGCCCTGGAAGCGCACGGCGGTGACCGGAACCCCCGCCTCGCGGAGCTTGTTGGCGTACGCCTCACCCTCGTCGCGCAGCACGTCGGCCTCGCCGGTGATGACGAGGGCCGGGGGCAGGTCCTTGAGCTGCTCGACGGTGGCGCGCAGCGGGGACGCGGTGATCTGGGCACGCTCGTTCTCGTCGGTCGTGTACTGGTCCCAGAACCACTGCATGCCGTCCCGGCGCAGGAAGTAGCCGGTGGCGAACTGGTGGTACGAGCCGGTGTCGAAGTTCGCGTCCGTGACCGGGTAGAACAGCACCTGCTGGAGCAGCGGGATGCCGCCGCGCTCCTTGGCCATCAGGGTCAGGGCGGCGGTCATGTTGCCGCCGACGGAGTCGCCGGCGACGGCCATCCGGGAGCCGTCGAGGCCCTTGGAGGCGCCCTCCTCCACGACCCACTTGGCCACGGCGAAGTTCTGCTCGATGGCGACCGGGTAGCGCACCTCGGGCGACAGGTCGTACTCGGGGAACACGACGGCCGCGTTGGCGCCGACGGCGAGTTCGCGCACCAGCCGGTCGTGGGTGTGGGCGTTGCCGAACACCCAGCCCGCGCCGTGGATGTAGACGATCACCGGAAGGGTGGCCGTCGCGCCGGCGGGCTTGACGATGCGCGCGCGGACGCTGCCCGTCGGACCGCCCGAAACGGTGATCCACTCCTCGTCGACCGCCGGCTTCTCGATCTCGCCGGACTGCACCTCGTCGACGGCCTTGCGCCCGTCCGCCGGGGCCAGATCGAAGAGGTACGGCGGGTTGGCGGTGGCTTCCGTGAACGCGGCTGCCGCCGGTTCCAGGACCGGCTGGACGGGCTCGAGGGCATCGGACATTCTGAATCTCCTGGAATTTCGTCGGGGAGCCGGTCGTTCCGGCGTACGACCCGGATTCGTCGTAGCGAGTGCTCCGGTGCCGTTGATCTGCACGGTAAATCGGCTGTGCGGGGGGTCATTGCCCGCGAGCGCACGACAAATGTCCGCACAGCGCACGGAAGCCCACCCGGCCCCCGCGCATGGACGTTGATGGTGCGACGACCGAATGTCCGGACGGTCACCGGCACGGACAACCACGTGCGCTGAGAGGAACATTCGAGTGCACTGACGGGACACACACTCGCGTTCGACCGACCTACCATGACGCCTCGTCGACGGCGTTCACAACCAGCCACCGGCAGCGAGCACCCGCGTGTTCCCGCATTCTCCGTCCGCCGACATGGACCTAAGCGGACATCGAAAGTCGTTCATCCCGGAGAGGGTCGTACACACATGTCACCAATGCCGGTCGGCGGACTGGTTCCCCAGGACGTCGACAACGCCGCAGACCTCATCGTCCGCAACGCGAAGGTCCATACGGGAGACCCGAGGCTCCCGCACGCCGAGGCGGTCGCCGTCCGGGACGGCGTCGTCACGATCGTGGGCGACGACAAGGACGTGGCCCCGTACGTCGGTCCGGCCACGAAGGTGGTGGACGCGCTCGGCCGCCGGGTGATCCCGGGTCTCAACGACGCCCACCTGCACGTGATCCGCGGCGGGCTCAACTACGTGCTGGAGTTGCGCTGGGACGGGGTTCCGACGCTGCGTCAGGGTCTCGCGATGCTGCGGGAACAGGCCGCGCGTACCCCGAAGGGCCAGTGGATACGGGTGGTGGGCGGCTGGTCGTCCGAGCAGTTCGCCGAACGGCGACTGCCGACCGTCGCGGAACTGAACGCCGCCGCCCCGGACACCCCCGTCTTCGTGCTGCACCTGTACCAGGCGGCCGTGCTCAACCGCGCGGCGCTCAAGGCCGCCGGATTCGACAAGGACACGCCCGACCCCAAGGGCGGGCAGATCGTGCGCGGCCGTGACGGGGAACCGACGGGCATGCTGCTGGCCGCGCCCAGCGCCCTCATCCTCTACTCGACCCTGGCCAAGGCGCCGGTGCTGGAGGGCGAGGACAGGAAGACGTCGACCCGTCATTTCCTGCGCGAGCTGAACAGGTTCGGACTGACCTCGGCGATCGACGCCGCCGGCGGATTCCAGAACTTCCCCGACAACTACAGCACCGTCATCGAACTGGCGAAAGCCGGGCAGTTGTCGATGCGCATCGCCTATCACCTCTTCCCGCAGACGGCCGGGCAGGAGATAGCCGACCTCACCCGCTGGATCGAGATGGCGAGCCCCGAGGACGGGGACGAATGGCTGCGTCTCAACGGCGCGGGAGAGAACCTCACGTGGGCGGCGGCGGACTTCGAGAACTTCAAGCAGCCCCGTCCGGAACTCGCGGACTATGAGCCGGAATTCGAGAAGGCGGTACGTCTTCTCATGGAGAACGGCTGGGGCTTCAGGCTGCACGCCACGTACGACCACACGATCCGCCGGGACCTCGCCGTCTTCGAGAAGCTGGCCGCGGAGGGGTTGTTCCCGGCCGGCAACCGGTGGCTGTTCGACCACGCGGAGACCGCGTCCGCGGACAGTCTCGACCGCGTCGCCGCGCTCGGCGGTGCCATGTCCGTGCAGAATCGATTGTCCTTCCAGGGTGAGGCGTTCCTGCTCCGCTACGGTCCCGGCGCCGCCGCGGACGCCCCGCCGATCCGGGCCATGCTCGACCGCGGGCTGACGGTGGCCGCCGGCACGGACGCGACCCGCGTCTCCACGTACAACCCGTGGGTGGCCCTGCACTGGCTGGTCAGTGGCCGAAACGTCGGTGACCTGATGCTCCGCCCGCCGACCAACCGTGTCGACCGGCAGACCGCGCTGACGATGTTCACCCGCGCCGGCGCCGAGCTGACCGGCGAGGAGGACGTCAAGGGCGTCCTGCGCCCGGGATGCTACGGGGACCTCGCGGTCCTGTCCGACGACTACTTCACCGTGCCCGAGCCGGAGATCGCGCACATCGAGTCGCTGCTCACGGTCACCGGTGGCCGGATCGTCTACGCCGCCGCCGAGTACGAGGGTCTCGACGAGGAGCTGCCGCCCATCAGCCCCGCCTGGAGCCCCGTGGCGCACTTCGGCGGCTACCAGGCGTCCCAGCGCTACTCCGCGGGCGTGTACCAGGCCGAGTCGCTCGGCGAGGCGGTCGCCGAGTCGGCGCAGCACCGCGAGTGGCGCGTACGGCGCGGCCAGTTCCCGGACGGCGCCGGCACGCCCTTCGATCCCTGCTTCTCCCTCTAGAGCTCCCGGGAGGGGCCAGGCCCTGAGTCGCCCCTCCCGGGCTCCCATCCCCAAAAGCCCGTCCTCCGGACGGTTGTTACCCGACGCGGACGCCCGTCCGCGCCGCTACTCATGAAAGGCACCCTCATGGTCGACATCGCCGAGGTCACCGCGGCCCCCAGCCCCGACCTGCTCACCCCGGACAACTGTGCGGTCCTGTTCGTGGACCACCAGCCGCAGATGTTCTTCGGCACGGGCAGCGGCGACCGGACCGCGATCATCAACTCCACGGTGGGCCTGGCCAAGGCCGCCAAGGTCTTCGACGTTCCCGTCGTGCTCAGCACCGTGGCCGCCGAGTCCTTCTCCGGGCCGATCATGCCGCAGCTGCCCGCGGTCTTCCCCGACCACAAGATCATCGACCGCACCACGATGAACGCCTGGGAGGACGAGGCGTTCGTCGAGGCCGTCAAGGCGACCGGCCGCAAGAAGCTCGTCCTTGCCGGTCTGTGGACCGAGGTCTGCGTCGTTCTGCCCACGCTCTCGGCCATTGCCCAGGGTTACGAGGTCTACGTGGTCACCGACGCGTCCGGCGGCGTCAGCCCGCAGGCCCACGAGCACGCCATCCAGCGCATGATCCAGGCCGGCGCCATCCCGGTCACCTGGGTGCAGGTGCTGCTGGAGCTCCAGCGTGACTGGGCCCGCGGGGAGACCTATGTCCCGGTCACCGAGGTGGTCAAGGAGCACGCCGGTGCTTACGGCCTCGGGATCGTCTACGCGCAGGCCGTCATAGGCGCCCACGCCGCCGGCTGAGCCACGGCACGACAAAGAGAGTGACGGACTGAGTCAGGAACAGGCAGGAAGAGATGGACGCTGGACTGCTGGTCCTCCGGCTGATGGCGGGACTCCTCATCGCCGGCCACGGAGTGCAGAAGGTGAGCTACCGGCTCGGGGGCCACGGCTTGGAGGGCGGGACCGAGGAGTTCCGTCATGACGGATTCGTGGGCGGACGGCTGACCGCCGTCGTCGCGGGAGCCAGTCAGATCGGAGCCGGCCTGTTCCTGACCGCCGGACTGCTCACGCCCCTGGCGGCGATGGCCGCCATGGGCGTGATGACGGTCGCGGGCACCGTCAAGTGGCCCAAGGGGCTGTGGGTGCAGAACGACGGCTACGAGTACCCGTTGGTGCTCGTCGTCATTTCGGCGGCGCTGTCCCTCACCGGCCCCGGCGAGTGGTCCCTCGACCATGCGCTGGGCCTCACCCCCTGGCCGTCGTGGATCGTGCTCGCCGCGATCGTGATCGGCCCCGCCAGCGGGCTGCTGACGCGCGTGGTGCTGCACCGCGCGCCCACCGTTTCGGAGAGGAAGTCCCATGCACCGGCTGCTGACTGACGCGGTTCACACCCTGGCACCGCCCAAGGGTGACCGCCACGGCCCGCTGCCTCCCCTGCTGCTGACGCTGACCCTGGTCACCGGTCTCGTCGACGCGGTCAGCTATCTGGGACTCGGGCACGTCTTCGTCGCCAACATGACCGGCAACGTGGTGTTCCTCGGATTCGCGCTGACGGGCGCCCCGGGGCTGTCCGCGCTCGCGTCCGTCGTCGCGCTGGTGACGTTCCTCCTCGGCGCGCTGGCCGGCGGTGGGCTCGGCACCCGGTTCGCCGCCGACCGCGGACACCTTCTGAAGACGGCGACCGCCGTGCAGACGGTGCTCGTCGCCGTGACCGTCGTCGTCGCCGCGGCCGCCGACGGCGAGGTCACCACCGGTGTCCGGTACACGCTGATCGTCTGTCTCGGGCTCGCCATGGGCCTGCAGAACGCGGTCGCCCGCCGCCTCGGGGTCCCGGACCTCACCACGACCGTGCTGACCCTGACCCTCACGGGGCTGGCCGCCGACTCCCACTCGGCGGGCGGCGAGGCGCCGAGGCCCGGTCGCCGGATCCTGTCGGTGCTGATCATGTTCCTCGGCGCCGTCGCCGGAGCCGTGCTCGTCCTGCACGGTCATCTGGTGCTCACGCTGGCCCTGTGCCTGCTGCTCCTGGCACTCACCTCCGTGATCACGCACCGCCTCTCCGCCTCACAGCCCGCCTGGACCCGGTCGCCGTCCTGAGCCACGGAGGAGTCGGCCGAGCCACCTCACTCCCCCTTCGTCTCGAAGCCCCGAAGTCCCCCTCGCCCCGGGGGACTTCGGCATTTCCCGACCGGGTGCTGCGCTGTACGGCTACCATCGGTGCGCTCTCGGTCAACAACCCGCCGCCGGCGGCCCCTAGTGTCACCGGCGACCACACCCGCAGGCAGGCGGCTGCGCCACGCCGTCGCCTCTCCCCCACCGGTCTGGACGGACATGAGCACCGCACCGCCATCACCAGCCTCCGCAGCATCCGAGTCGCCGTGGGCGCCGCTCGCGGCGCGGGTCTTCCGGGCGCTGTGGATCGCCCAGTTGGTCTCCAACATCGGCAGCTGGATGCAGACGGTGGGCGCCCAGTGGCTGCTCGTCGGGGACAGCGCCGCTCTGGTGACGCTCGTCCAGACCGCTTCCAGTCTTCCCGTGGTGCTGCTGGCGCTGCCCTCGGGGGTCGTCGCCGATCGCTTCGACAGGCGTTCGGTGCTGCTGACCGCGCAGTTCGCGATGCTCGCGGTGTCGAGTGTGCTGGCCGTACTGGCGTTCATGGATGTGCTCACGCCCGTCGTGCTGCTCGTCCTCACCTTCCTGCTGGGATGCGGTACGGCACTGATGGGGCCCGCCTGGCAGGCGATCCAGCCGGAGTTGGTGGAGCGCCGCCGGCTCGGGCAGGCGGCCGCGCTGGGCGCGGTGAACATGAATCTGGCGCGCGCCGTCGGCCCGGCGCTGGGCGGAGCGGTGGTCGCGGCGGCGGGCGCGGGATGGGTCTTCGCCTTCAACGCGGCTTCGTATCTGGGTATCGCGGCTGTCCTGGTGCTGTGGCGGCGCCCTGAGACGGTCTCCCCCGGCGCGGGGAACGAACGGCTGCTGGCCGCCCTGCAGGCCGGCCGCCGCTATGTGTGGAACGCGCCGGGCGTGCGCCGAGTCCTCCTGCGCACGCTTCTGTTCATCCCCGGCGGCGCGGCCCTGTGGGCACTGCTGCCGCTGAGCGCGAGCCGCTCGCTCGGGCTCGGCTCGGGCGGTTACGGACTTCTGCTGGCGGCGGTCGGCGTGGGGGCGGTGGCCGGGGCCTTCGCACTGCCCCGGATCCGCCGCGTGCTCGGTGCCAACGGCACGCTCGCCGCCGGCGCGGTGATGTTCGCCGGGGTATTGGCGGTACTGGCCACGGTCCGGGTGCCATGGCTCGTGACGGTCGCTCTGCTGCCCGCGGGTCTCGCCTGGATCGCCGTGCTGTCGACGCTCAACGCGGCCGTGCAGACACGGCTTCCGGGCTGGGTCAGGGCTCGTGGGCTCGCCGTCTATCTCCTGGTCTTCCAGGGCGGCCAGGCGCTGGCGGCGCCCTTGTGGGGTGCGGTCGCCGACTGGTTCGGGCTCAGCACCTGCCTCCTGATCGCCGGCGTGGTGATGCTGCTGAGCGCGGCCAGCGTGCGCCGGTGGCCGCTGCACGACGGCGCGGGCATCGACCCCTCGCCGTCCGACCACTGGCCCGCTCCTCCCCTGGTGTTCGAGCCGGGCGAGTCCGACGGCCCGGTCCTGGTCTCCGTCGTCTACCGCGTTCCCCCGGACAGCCGCGCCGAGTTCACGGACTGCATGAACCATGTCGCGCGCTCGAGACGGCGTACGGGGGCGCTCACCTGGGGTCTCTACCAGGACGGCAACGACCCGGAGCGCTTCGTCGAGAACTACCTGGTCGCCTCCTGGGCGGAACACCGCGCGCAGCACCACTCCCGGCTGACCGCCACCGACCGCCAGCACGAGGAGCGGGCCCGTTCGCTGCTCGTCCCGGGCACCCTGCCCGAGGTGATCCATGCGTTCGACACCTCGTCGGGCCCGGCTGTGCCGGACGCGGCGGACAGGCCGGACGCGGCGGGCACGCGCGATCTCATCACTTGAGGCCGCTGAGCATCACCCCGCGGATGTAGTACTTCTGCAGCAGCAGGAAGAGGGTCAGGACCGGCAGGACGCTCAGGACGAGGCCGGCCATGACGATGGGCATCGTGCGCGTCGGGTCGACGTAGCTCTGCAGGAACTGGATGCCGACGGGCAGGGTCATCAGGTCGGGGTCGGCGGTGGAGACGAGCAGGGCCCAGATGTACTCGTTCCAGGCGTCGACGAAGGTCAGCAGGCCGAGCGTCACCAGGACCGGCTTGGTCTGCGGCACCACGATCCGCCACCACACGGCGAACTCGCCGGCCCCGTCGATGCGCGCGGCCTCCAGCACCTCGTCCGGGATGGAGACCATGAACTGGCGCATCAGGAAGATCCCGAAGCTGCTGACGAGGAACGGCATGGCGAGCGCCACGATGCTGACGGTCAGGCCCGCGCCGCCCCGGCCGAACACGTCGTTGCTGCCCGCGAGCGGCCAGTGCACCAGGATCAGGAAGTGCGGGACGAAGAAGAGGAACGGGGGGAACATCATCGTCGACAGCACGAGCCGGAAGATGAAGTTCCGTCCGGGGAAGCGCAGTTTGGCGAGCGCGTAGCCCGCGAGGGACGACGTGAGCAGCACCGATCCGGTGATCACGGCGGTGGCGACGACGCTGTTGCGGAAGAGCACCGGCAGATCGAGCTGGTCGATCGCCGCCCTGTAGTTGGACAGGTCGAACGCCCTGGGCAGGAACCGGTACGGCAGTGTGCCGGCCTCGCCGGGCCCTTTGAAGGACGTCATCACCATGTCGAGGAACGGCACCACCGTGAGCACGGCGCCGGTCACGACCAGCAGATACGAGAACCACGGAAAGCGGCGACGGCTCATGCGTCCTCCCCCTTGCGCCGGAAGATCCACAACTGCGCCAGGGTGACCACGAGGACCACCAGGAACAGCACGAAGGCGGCGGCGCTCGCGGTGCCCCAGTCGCCGTACGAGAAGGCCTGCCGGTACATCTCCAGTGCCGCGACGTTGGTCGCGTCGCCCGGCCCGCCCTTGGTCATCACGATGATCAGCGCGAACGACTGCAGGCCGGTGAGGAACTGGGTGACGCACACGAACAGCAGGGACGGCCGCAGCAGCGGCAGGGTGATCTTCCGGAAGACGGTGACGGGCCCGGCGCCGTCGAGCGCAGCGGCCTCGTAGTACGACTCCGGAACGGCCTTCAGCCCGGCGGTCAGGACGAGGATCGCCGAGCCGACCGACGCCCAGGCCTGTACGACCACGACCGCGGGCAGCGCGGTGTCCGGGTCCTGGAGGAACGCCACCGAGCCCAGCCCCAGGGCGTTGAGGACGCCGTTGACGAGGCCCCCGGGCTCGTACATGTACTTCCACACGTTGCCGACGGCGACGACGGTCGTGACGATCGGCAGGAAGTACAGGGTGCGCCACAGCCCCTGGAACCGCAGCTTGTCGATGCAGGTGGCGACGAGCACGGAGCCGGCCAGCGCGAGGGCCACGGTGCCCAGCGCGAACAGCAGTGTGTTGGTGAGGATCGGCGTCAGGAACGTCGATCCGTCCGCGAAGAGAGCGGTGAAGTTGTCCAGGCCGACCGGATCGATGTCGCCGAGGTCGAATCCGGCCCAGCGGGACATCGACAGCATGGCCGCGAAGCCGAGCGGCAGCATCAGGAAGACGGCGAAGAACAGCAGCGTCGGTGCCAGGAAGAGATAGGCGACGACGGCCTGGCGGCGCCGGCGCCGATTCCGGCCGCGGAGGCCGGTGGCGGCCCGCGCGGGCCGTGGGCCGGGGGCCGCTCTCCCGGCCGTCTCCGGTGCCAGTGTGTTCACCATGACCGCGCCACCTCCTGGTCGACCTGACGGCGGGTGGTGCGCAGTGCCTCGTCGACCGACCGCTGACCGGTCCACAGCGCCTCGATGTTCTTGCGCAGCAGTGACTTGGCCTGCTGTGCGCCCGGCACGTTCGGCTCCGGCACCGCGTACGCCAGCGCGTCCAGGAACGGGTGCAGGTTCGGATCGGTGCCCGCGCCGAGGAGCGTCCGCATGTCGTCGGCGCGGCCGGTCAGGGAGCCGACCGACACCTGGAGGGAGCTCATCCGGGTCGCCGTCGCGACTTTCCCCGCGGCCTTCCCGGCGCGCTTCCCCGCGTCCTTCCCGGCGCCCTTGACGCTCACCTTCTCGGCGTTGAGCCAGCGCAGGAACTGCCAGGCCTCGCCGGGGTGTGCACTGGCCGTGTTGACTCCGAGCATGAAGCCGGTGGAGAGCGTGGCGCGCTTGTCGCCCGCTTCGGGGACCGGCACGGGTGCGACGCCGACATCGCGGTAGTCCTTGCCCATCAGGGCCTTCAGGTTCGCGGTCCACCAGCCGGCGCTGACCACCATGGCCACCTGCCCGGACGCGAACGCCTTGTAGACGTTGACACCGGGGGCGCTCGCGCCTTTGACGACGAGGCGGTGCTCAAGGTCGAACACGGCGCGGCCGGCCGGCGAGTCGATGGCGGTGCTCCGGCCGTCCGCGGAGACGAACCGTCCGCCGGCGGCGTTGAGCAGGGCGAGCGTCTGCCCGACGGTGGTGGAGTCGTCGTAGGTCGAGAGGCCGAATCCCTGGACCAGCGTGTTGCCGTAGCCGTCCCGCTCGGCCGTGCGGTAGGCGGCGTCCTCCAACTCCCGCCAGGTGCGCGGGGGTCCGTCGATGCCCGCCTCGCGCAGCAGTCGCTTGTTGTAGTAGAGGGCGTACGTCTGCACCTCGGTGGGATAGCCGTAGACCTTGCCCTCCACCGAGGCGGCGCCGACCGTGGCCTCGCTGTAGTCGCGCCTGATCTCCTCGGCGTGGCCGGACGGAGCGGGCCCAAGGACGCCGGCCCGGACGAGCTGCCCGTTCCACAGACAGTACGGGTGGATGATGTCGGCGCCCTGCCCCGCGGCCTGCCGGACCATGAACGTGGTCAGCAGATCCGTGAACTCGACCGCCTTCGTGCGCACCTTGACCCGCTCGTGCGTGGCGTTCCACTCGTCGACCGGGCCCTGCAGGGCCTCCTTGAGCTCCCCGCTCGCGTAGTGCGTCAGCAGGGTGAGGACGATGGGATCTCCGGGCCTCCCGGTGCCCTGGTACGGGGCTGCGCATCCGGCGGTGAGGAGGGCCGACGGGAGCGCGAGCGCGAAGTGACGGCGGCTCAGGCCGCGCGCTTCTCCTGACCGGTGTGACGGTGTCATCGGGCGGACTCCCTGCGCATCACGCGGAACACCCGGGTCGTGCTGAACCCGGCCTTGCGGTACAGGTGACCGGCCGGGGACCGCTCGCCGGTCCACAGGAACCACGCGCAGTGCGCGCCGCGCGCCCGCATCCGTTCCAGGACCAGGTGGAGGAGGACCTTGCCGAGTCCGGTGCCGCGCATCTCCTCCAGCACCCCGAACGGGCCGAACCGCTCGTCCACCGATGCGTACGCGCCGTGCATCGCCCAGCCGACCAGTCGGCCCGAGGGATCCCGGGCGACGACGATCCGGTCGAGCGGCGTGCCCGCGGCCAGGCACTCCCGGATCGCGCGCGCCCAGTCGGGGTTGAAGTGGTTCCCGGCGAGCGCGATCAGTTCCACCAGGTCGTCGTCGGCCGGGGTGGCGAACCGGTGGCCCTGTGCCGTCAGTTCCTCCATCCGGCGGGCGACGTCGTCCGGGAGGCGGTGGCCGACCAGGCCGCGGTCCATCGCCGCCGCCTCGTACAGCGTGCGAAAGCCCAGGGACTCGAGGAGCCCGGCCGCTTCCGGATACGCCTCGGCGTCGAGTCCGGGGAGGATGTAGTTCGGGGTGTACGAGGAGAAGTCCACCCGGGTACGGCCCTGTCCGTGCAGCCAGTCGAGCGCGTCGGTCAGCAGCCTGCGCCCGAGGCCGCGTCCACGGGCGGCCGGGTCGACGAAGAAGAACGGGATCCATCCCTGCTCCGGCTCCAGGTCGGTTCCGGTCATCGGCGTCAGGCGGCGGACCGCGTAGGCGGCGCCGACGACACGGTCGCCGTCGACGGCGACCCGAAGCCCCTCCGGGTCGAAGTTGGCGTCGAGCAGCACCAGGGAGCGGAAGCGGTCCGGGGTGATGGGGTCGGCCGGCGCGCTCCGGCGCCATGCCCGCACCACATCCGGGCCGTCTCCCGCGCGAAAGCCACGGATCCGGGCCCGGGATGTCGCCGTGGGGTCGGTCATCGACGGGGTTGTCCTTCCGTGCACGGGTCGCGGACGGCGTCCGCGGAGTCGGCGGCGCGGCGGCTCGCGGCGGCTCGCGGCGGTCCAGCTCACACGCTCGGCGTGGGTCGCGGCGTCCGTGCGGCCCGCGACGCCGGTGTGCGCGATCTCAGGCGTACAGCAGCACGTCGTCACCGGCCCACCGGCCGGGCGGCGCCGGCGGTTCGCACAGCGGCAACGGGTCGTCGCCCGCGTCGACGGTGCGCCGCAGCCGGTCCGACCCCCACAGCAGGTCGATGAAGTGACGGTGGCCGGTCGTCCCCTCTTCGCCGCTGTCCGATGCCCGCCAGGCGAAGTCGTCCGGGTACAGCCGGCGCAGGGTGGCGAGCATCGCGATGGCGGTACGTACGGGGGCGAACGTCTCGCGGTCGGTGATGTGGAGCTGGACTCCGCGCAGCGGCCGTCCGGCGTGTTTGTGGAAGGTGGGTACGTACCGCAGATCACGGAAGTGCACTCCGGGCAGGGCGAGTTCGGCGAGCGAGGGAGCGAACCGCGCGTCGATGTAGGGGGCACCGACGATCTCGAAGGGCTGCGTGGTCCCGCGGCCCTCCGAGAGGTTCGTGCCTTCGAACAGGCAGGTGCCGGGGTAGACGACGGCGGTGGCGGGTGTCGGGATGTTCGGCGAGGGCGCGACCCACGGCAGGCCGGTGGCTTCCGCGTCCATGGCGCGCCGCCAGCCGTCGGCCTCGATCACCGTCAGGTCCACGGCAGCGCATGCCGCCTGGGGCACCGCCGCCGTGTTGAGGTGCCGGGCGAGTTCGCCGCAGGTGAGGCCGTGCCGGACAGGTATCGGGGCGCGCCCGACGAAGCTGGCCCAGGCCGGGTCGAGGAGTGGGCCCTCGCTGACGAGTCCGCCGAGGGGGTTCGGCCGGTCGGCGACCACGAACCGCACACCCGTGCGGGCCGCCGAGGCCATCAGGTCGAACATGGTCCACACGTAGGTGTAGAACCTGGCGCCGATGTCCTGGAGGTCGTACACCAGGGTGTCGACGCCGCTGTCGACCAGCAGTTTGTCGAGGCGGTCACCGCTGCACCGGTACGTGTCGTACACCGGCAGGCCGGTGTCCGGGTCGGTCTGAACCGCTTCGCTCTCGCCGGCCTGGCCGGTCCCGTGCAGGCCGTGCTCGGGACCGAACAGGGCGACCAGGCGTGCCCCGGCGTCGAGCAGGGCGGGCGCGGCCGGGCGGAGGCCCGGGAGGACACCGGTGTGGTTGGTCACCAGCCCGAGCCGGCCGGGCCCGGCGAGTGCGGGCGACGCGTGCAGTCGTGCGATCCCGGTCGTCACCGCGACGCGGTCGTCCGTGCTCATCCTCTGGCCCCGTCCGCCGGTGACACCTCGAAGCAATTGTCGGAAATTTACCGGAATGCCCGACAATCCTTCGCCGATTCACCAATAGTTCATGCGTGCGGCGGTGCGGGAGCCGAGGACGGTGCTCGGGTGGCGGCCCGAGGACACCGCCATGTCGACGACGGCGCAGGGCACGTCACGGCCTTGCGGCCGTCCCGTGCTCAGGGGCGGGGGACGTTGCGCAGGTTGGCCCGGGCGAGGTGGACCATGCGGCCGACGCCTCCGGTCAGCACCGTCCGGCTCGCGGACAGCGCGAAGCCGCTGATCTGCTCGGCGGTGATCTTCGGGGGCACGGCCAGCGCGGCGGGGTCGGTGACGACGTCGACCAGCGCGGGTCCGTCGTGGGCGAACGCCTCGCGCAGCGCCTCGCGCACCTCTGTGGGCCGCTCCACCCTGATGCCGCGAGCCCCGGCGGCCGTGGCGATGGCGGCGAAGTTCGTGTGCGGGTAGGACGTGCCGTACGGGGGCAGGCCGTCGACCATCATCTCCAGGTCGACCATTCCGAGGGAGGAGTTGTTGAAGACGACCACCTTCACCGGCAGGCCGTACTGGACGAGCGTCAGGAAATCGCCCATGAGCATGGAGAACCCGCCGTCGCCGGAGAGGGAGACGACCTGCCGCCCGCGGTCGAGGAACTGGGCGCCGATGGCCTGGGGCAGCGCGTTGGCCATCGAACCGTGCACGAACGAGCCGAGGATGCGGCGGCGGCCGTTCGGCGTCAGATAGCGCGCCGCCCACACACAGCACATGCCGGTGTCCACCGTGAACACGGCGTCGTCGGCGGCCTCCTCGTCGAGCACCGCGGCCACGTACTCGGGGTGGATCGGGGTGTGCTCGGCGACGTTGCGGGTGTAGGCCTGCACGGCGCCCTCGAGCAGGTGCGCGTGCCGCTCCAGCATGCGGTCGAGGAACCGGCGCGACTGCTTCTCCCGCACCGCGGGAACGAGGCACCGCAGGGTCTCGCGTACGTCTCCCCAGACGGCGAGGTCGAGTTGGGTGCGCCGCCCGAGCCGCTCGGGCTGCACGTCGACCTGCACGGTCCGCACATGCCGGGGCAGAAAGTCGGTGTACGGGAAGTCCGTGCCGAGGAGCAGCAGCAGATCGCACTCGTGCATGGCCTCGTACGCGGCTCCGTAGCCGAGCAGACCGGACATGCCGACGTCGTACGGGTTGTCGTACTGGATGTGCTCCTTGCCGCGCAGGGCGTGTCCCACCGGAGCCTTGACCTTCTCGGCGAAGGCCATCACCTCGGCATGGGCTCCGGCGACACCCCGGCCGCAGAAGACCATGACGCGCTCGGCGGAGTCCACGAGTTCCCTGAGCCGGGTGATCTCCTGGTCGCTCGGGCGGATGGCGGGCAGGTCGAGCGGCATGGCGAGTTCGGGGGCCGCGTCCGGGGAGTTCTCGGCGGCGGTGTCGCCCGACAGGGCCACGACCGAGACACCGCGCCGGCCCACGGCGTGCTGGATCGCCGTCTGCACCACGCGCGGCATCTGGCGGGGCGAGGAGATCAGCTCCGAGTAGTGGCTGCACTCGGCGAACAGCCGGTCGGGGTGGGTCTCCTGGAAGTAGCCGGTGCCGATCTCGCCGCTGGGTATCTGGGCGGCGAGCGCGAGCACGGGCGCCATGGAGCGATGGGCGTCGTACAGGCCGTTGATCAGGTGGAGGTTGCCCGGTCCGCAGGAGCCCGCGCACGCGGCCAGTCGCCCGGTGAGCTGGGCCTCGGCTCCTGCGGCGAACGCCGCGACCTCCTCGTGGCGGACCTGGATCCACTCGACGCCGCCGTGCCGTCTGACCGCGTCGACGACGGGATTCAGGCTGTCTCCGACCACGCCGTACATGCGGCGCACACCGGCCCGCGCCATGAGGTCGACGTACTGCTCGGCGATGGTCTGCTTGGCCACGGCACTCCTCGGATTCCGGCATCACGACGGGCTGCTGCGAGCGTAGGCGCACCGCTGGCCCGCGTCGAACCTCGATCACGCTAGTAAGGCGGGAGGGGCGCGCTTGACTGCCGGCGCACCAGGTCGATTCCGGCAGTGCACCGGCCCCTCACCGTGCCGCGGCAACGGGCCGGTGTGTCAGCGCGACGTGCCGGCCGGGCGGAGCCCGAGGAACCTGCGGCCGTTCGCCTCGAGTGTGGCGGCGTCGATCCCGTTCTCCACCGGGAAACCGACCGGGTCGGGCTGCGCCATTTCGAAGGGGTAGTCGCTGCCGCAGACGATCCGCTCGGCCGAGGCGTGGGACCGCAGCAGCCTCAGCACCTCCGGGTCGTGGGTGACCGTGTCGAAGTAGAGGAGGTCGAAGGACTCCGCGGGAGGACGGGTGCTTCCCCGGTGCACGTCGGGGCGGGAGCGCCAGCCGTGCCCCCACCGCCCGATCAGGGAGGGCGCACAGCCCCCGCCGTGGACGAAGCAGACGCGCAGGTCGGGGAGTTCCTCCAGGACCCCGCTCAGCAGGAGCGAGGCCACGGCGGTCGTCGACTCCACGGGATTGCCGATCAGGTTGACCAGGTAGTGGTGGTCCCATTCGGGGCGCGGCAGCTGCATCGGGTGGACCAGGACGGACAGGCCCAGTTCGGCGGCGATGCCGAGGATCTCCCGCGGGGCGCCCCGGTCGAAGGACCGGCCGTCGACCACGGGGGGTACGGCGACGCCCGCGACGCCATCCGCGGCGGCGAGCCGGGTCAGCTCCCGTCGCGCGGCGTCCGCATCGTCCAGCCGGACCAGTCCGAGCCCGGCGAGCACTCCGTCCGAGCCGGACACGGCGGCGGCGAGCTGTTCGTTGTAGGCGGTGACGTACTCGTCCGCCTTGGCGGGGGCGTGCACGGGGAAGGCGAAGGGCGGTGCGGAGATGACGCGCGCTCCGAGCCCGGCCTTCTGGGTGTCCGCGATGATGACGTCGATGTCGGTCATGGCCGCGGTCGGGAACGCCAACCGGTGGTCGCCCAGGAAGAGTTCGCCGCCGCGGTCGTGCATGCCCCCGAGCGTGTTTCCGGGCGGGAGCGCGAGCAGGTCGCGCGGCAGCCAGTGTGCGTGGACGTCGATGACTCCGGCGCGCAGGGCACCGTTCATGGTGTTCTCCTCAATGGCCCCGGGGAGCGCCGCTCCCCGGGGCCCGCGTGGGTCAGGCCGTGGCTTCGCGCTGTTCCCGGGCCGCGCGCTCGATGGCGCGCCGGATGGGTCCGTAGCCGGTGCAGCGGCAGATGTTGGAGCCGACCACGTGGTCCATGGCCTCAGGGTTGTCGGCGAGGTCGGGATCGGCGTCGAGTGCTCCGGCGGCCACCATGAGGAAGCCGGGCGTGCAGAAACCGCACTGGAGCGCGTGTTCGGCCGAGAACGCCCGCTGCAACGGGTGGGGTTCGCCGTCGGGGCCGGCGAGGCCCTCCACCGTGCGCAGGGAGCGGCCGTCGGCCTGCACGGCCAGCACCAGGCACGAACGGATCGGATCGCCGTCCATGAGAATCGAGCAGGCTCCGCAGATGCCGTGCTCGCATCCCAGGTGCGTACCGGTGAGGCCGAGGTCGTCGCGCAGGACGTCGCCGAGCAGTCGGCGGGGCTCCACGTCGAGGGAGTGGTCGGTGCCGTTCACGTTGAGCGTGATCTTCATCGGGACTCTCCCTGTCGTGCGGCGAGGCGGGCGCGCTGGTCCTTCGCTGCCTCAAGGAGCGTTCTGGCGACCAGGACGCCGATGATGTGCCGCTTGTAGTCGACGTCGGCGAACTGCTCGGGCAGGGGCGCCGCGTCCTGCTCCGCGGCGATCCGGCCGGCGCGGGCGAACGGATGGCCGTCGTGGACCCGGGGCCCGGCCGGGAGGTCGCCGAGTTCGGTTCCGCGCAACGCGTCCTCCGCGGCGTGGGCCCGCACCGGGCGGTCCGCGGAGTTGACCAGCCCGATCCGTACGTCGCTGATCACGCCGTCGTCGACGGTGAGGGTCGTGCCGACGGCGGCCTGGGCGAAGCAGAAGTGGGTGCGGCGGTGCTCGATGAAGCTGGCGCCGGTGTTGTCGCCGAGGATCGGCAGACGTACGGCGGTGATCAGCTCCTGCGGCCGGCGCGCGGTCCTGAACGTCCCGAGGAAGTAGTCGCCGGCCTGGACGGACCGGGCGCCGTCGGGTCCGGTCAGCTCGATCGTGGCGTCCTGGGCCATGCTGATGGCGCACCACTCCGAGGCGGGATGGGCGTAGGCGATGCTGCCGGCCATGGTTCCGCGGGAACGGATGGGCGGGTGGGCGATGTTGACCACGGCCTGGGCCAGCAGCGTGCCCAGCGGGCCCGGCACCGCGTCGGCCGGCTCGAAGGCCGCGTGGCGGACCAGCGCGCCCACGCGCAGCTCGCCGTCCTCGACGCGCATGCCCTCCAGTTCCGGGATCCGGTTGATGTCGACGAGGAGGTCCGCCCGGAGGCGCTCCAGGTGCATCTCCAGCATCAGGCTCTGGCCCCCGGCGATGACCTGGGCCCCCCGCTCGGTGTCGCCGAGTGCCTCGACGGCCTCGGCCACCGTGCGGGGGACGACGTAGTCGAAGGTTGCGGGTTTCACCGGGCGCCTTCCTCGTTCTTCGAAGCGCGCAGCGCGCGCAGGATGCTGTCGGGGGTGATCGGCATCTGCAGCAGGTCGGGATCGACGTGCGGCAGCGCGTCGGCCACGGCGTTGGCGACGGCGGCCGGCGTGCCGATGCAGCCCGACTCCCCCGCACCCTTTGCGCCCAACGGCGAGTTGGGGCTGGGGGTGTGGGTGTCCTTGACGTCGATGGGCGGGAGTTCGGTGAACGTCGGGAGCAGGTAGTCCAGAAGCCCGTTGGCCACGAGCGGTACGCCGTCGTCGCCGAACTGCATGCCCTCGTAGAGGGCCTGGCCGATGCCCTGGAGGGCCGATCCGTACGCCTGCCCGTGCACCACCGTGTCGTTGAGGATCACGCCGCAGTCGTCCACGGTCACGACGTGCAGGATGTTCACGGAGCCCAGGTCGGGGTCGATCTCGGTCACCGCCACGTGTGCGCCGAACGGGAACGCCTGGCCGGTCTCGAACTGGTCCTCGATGCGGAACGGCCCGGTGGCCTTCACGAGCTCGCTCAGGTTCATCAGCGCCGCGCCGTTGTGGGTGGTGTGCACGGAGCCGTCCGTCCACTCGATCTGGTCGACCGGCAGATCCCACAGCCCCGCGGCCCGGGTGCGGGCCTCCTCGATCAGGAGGTTCGACAGGTGCTGGAACAGGGCGCCGTCGACCTGCGCCGAGCGGCTGGCGAACGAGCCCAGTCCTTCGGGCTGTTCGTCGGTGTCGCCCTCGATGAGGCGGACCTATGCCTCGGGTACCCCGAGGAACTTGGCGACCAGTGCGGGGAAGACCGTCTCGTGCCCCTGGCCGCTGGGGGCCATACCGCTGCGGGCGATGACACCGCCGTCCTCGGTGACCTCGAGGCTGCCGAACTCGTGCAGACCGCCCTTCTCGCCGCCGGAGCGCTCCACGTAGCAGGAGATGCCGATCCCCAGCGGGAAGGCGTCCGGGTCCTGGCGGCGGCGGGCCTGCTCCGCGCGCCACTTGTCGTGGTCGAGGGTTTCGAGGGCCAGGTCCAGGGCGGCGGCGTAGTTGCCGCTGTCGTAGGTACGGCCCACGGGTGTCTCGTACGGGAAGGCGTCCGGCGGAATGAAGTTGCGCCGCCGCAGCTCGACCGGGTCCATGCCGAGCTTCCGGGCGAGCAGGTCCATGCTCCGCTCGATGGCGATGGCCGCCTCGGGACGTCCGGCGCCCCGGTAGGGGTAGGTGACCATGGTGTTGGTGAGCACCGACCGCAGCGTCGCGTGGACGCGCGGGGTGGTGTAGGCGCCGGCCGCCATCCACACCGTCTGCATGGGCAGACCCGCGCCGAGGTGCGGGTAGGCGCCGACGTCGGCGTTGATCGACAGCTCGTAGGCGAGGAGGCGTCCGTCGGCGTCGGCGGCGAGGCGGACACTCTGGTCCTGCCCGCGGCCCCGGGTGGCGACGAACATCGACTCCATGCGGTCCTCGATCCAGCGGACCGGCCGCCCGAGCTTCACGGCCAGGTAGGCGACGACCACGAACTCGGGGAACGCGGCGCTCTTCGACCCGAAGGCGCCTCCCGTGTCCGGCACGACGACCCGGATCCGCTCGGGGGACCAGCCGAGCAGCGCGGCGAGTTCCCGGCGCAGCCGGTGCGGCATCTGGTGCCCCGACCAGACGGTCAGCCGGTCGCCCTCGGGTACGGCGAGGATGGTGCGGCATTCCATGGGGCTGGGCATCAGTAACTGCTGCCGGTACGTGGCCTCGACCACGGCCGCGGCGTCTTCCCAGACCGAGGGGTCGATGGGCTGTCCCGCCTCGCCCCTCAGGACGATGTTGCTCATCCCGTCGAACAGCCGCACCGAGTCTTCCAGCGCCGCGGACGGGGTCACCACGGCGGGGAGGGGGTCGATCGTGGCGGTGACCTCGGCGACCCCGTCCTCCGCCTGGTACCGGTCCTCCCCGAGGACGACCGCCAGCGCCTCACCCGGGTAGCGCACCCGGTCCTTCACGAGCGCCGGCCACTCCCGGCCCGCGACGGCATCCTCCGTCGACAGCCGGGCGAGCAGGGTGTAAGGAACCGGAGGAAGGTCCGGCAGGTCCGCCGCCGACCAGGCTCCCGCGACGCCGGGCACGTCGCGCGCCGCAGCGCAGTTCACCGCTCGCAGGACGCCGTGGGCGACCTTGCTTCTCACGAACGCGGCGTCCAGGCAACCCGGCACGTGCATGTCTGCGACGAACCGGCCTTTCCCGGTGAGCAGCCGTTCGTCCTCCCGCCTCGTCCATTGCTCCACAGCTATCCCCATTTCTGCCTTCGCGGAACCGACCGGGTCACAGCCACGCCGATCACCGACCGATATGCGGCATCTTCGGGTCATCGCCGCACGGCGCCGGGCACGCAACGCCGCTTCGGTGACATTCGACTACGCGGACACGTACCTCGCCGAAGGCGGTGGAACGCGGGACAGGCGACACTGTGCGCGTTGGGCGCAGAGGTGGTGCGCTGGCGGTCAAGCCCTCCGCCCGGTTCGCTGACGGGCACTTACGTGTGCGCTCCCGGGCAATGCTCACCCGGCTCAGCCCTTAGCGTCGGGCACGTATTCGCAGCTCGGCATGTTTACCGCTGCTTCCCTGGAGTAACCCCATGGCTTCGCCCACCGTGATCGAACTGTCCCGCTGGCAGTTCGCGATCACCGCGATCTTCCATATGACCTTCCCCGCGCTCACCGTGGGGCTTTCCGTGCTCCTCGCCGTCGTCTACACGGTGTACGTACGCACGGGAAATCCGCTGTACCTGCAGATCTTCCGGTTCTGGAAGAAGATCTTCGCCGTCGGCTTCGGGCTGGGCGTCGTCGCGGGCACGGTGATGACCTTCGAGTTCGGCCTCAACTGGGGCGTGTACGCCCACGCGGTCGGGCCGGTCATCGGGGTCACCATCGGCATGGAAGTGATCACTGCCTTCTTCCTGGAGGCGGGCTTCATCGGACTGATGCTCTACGGGGACGGACGCATTCGCCCGCGCACGATGGCTTTGGCCAGCTGGATGGTTGCCTTCGGCACCCTGCTGTCCACCACATGGATCCTGTCGGCCAACAGCTGGATGCAGGACCCGGTCGGCTACGAGAAGGCCGCCGGCCAGTTCCACGCCAAGGACTGGGTCGAGATCCTGTTCAACCCCGCCTTCGCCCACCGCTTCCCGCACATGCTGCTGGCCGTGCTGATCAGCGCCGCCTGGTTCGTCGGCGGCATATCGGCCTGGTACCTGGTCAAGAACAGGGTCGGCGCCCAGCCCATGGCACGCCGCTGCCTGTCCATCGCCCTCGGCGTCCTCGGTGTGCTGATGCCGATCCAGCTGTACGTGGGCGACGGCACGGCGGTCTTCATGGCACAGCACCAGCTGCCCAAGCTCGAGGCGTTCGAGGGCAACTGGAAGAGCGACAACAACGGCTACAACCTGCTCGTCGTCCCCGACACCGACAAGGGCGAGAACCGGCTCCACGTGGAGATCCCCTACCTCGGCTCGGTCATCGCCCAGGACCTCAGCGGCAAGACGAACACGCCGGGACTGCTCGGAACGCCGCCCGACGAGCGCCCCAACATGTGGACCACGTTCTACGGCTTCCGCGCGATGTACTTCACGGCGGTGCTCATGTTCGCCACGGCCTTCGCGGGTGTGGCCCTGCGACTGCGACGCCGCCTGTTCGACTCGCGGCGATTCCTCAAGTGGATGGTGTGGATGACCCCGGCCGGGATCATCGCCATCACCGGCGGGTGGATCGTCGCCGAGACGGGCCGCCAGCCCTGGGTGGTGTACGGGCAGCTGCGCACCTCGGACGCGGTCTCCCACCTCAGCACGCTCGAAGTCGCCTCCAGTCTCGTCTGCTTCGTCCTGCTCTACGTCGCCCTGCTGGCCATCTGGGTCCGCTACATCGTCCGTACGGTCAAGGCCGGACCCGAGGCACTGCCCACCGGGCCCGCCTCGCCCGACGCATCGGAGGCCCTCGTTGCTTGAGTACACCGCTTACGCCCTGGTCCTCTTCTCGCTCGGCATGTACGTCGTCCTCGACGGTTACGACCTCGGGGTGGGCATGCTCAGCCTGGCGGCGAAACCGGAGCGCCGACGCGAGTACGGCGAGATCGTCGCCACCGCGTGGGACGCCAACGAGAGCTGGATCATCCTGGTCGGCGTCGTCCTGTGGGCCGGCCTGCCCGGCGCCTACGCCGTCGTGCTTCCCGGCGTCTACCTGCCGCTGATCGTCATGCTGGTGTCCATCATCCTGCGCGGACTGGGCCTGGAGATGCAGAGCGCGGCCGGCGGCTACCGGCGCGGCTGGGCGCTCCTGTTCGGCTGGGCGTCGCTCGCCGCCGCGGTGTGTCAGGGCCTCGTCCTCGGCGCCGTGCTCTCCGGCCCGCACCAGCGCGACGGAATCTTCCGTGGCGGGGCCTTCGACTGGTTCAGCCTCTACGGCGTGCTGTGCGCCCTCGGTGTCGTCGCCCTGTACCTGCTGTCGGGGGCGGCCTGGCTGCAGGACAAGACCGAGGGGTGGTCGCGGTCCAGGACCCGCCGTACCGGGCGGTCGCTGCTGCTCGCCACCGTGGTCATGGCGCTCGTCCTCGGTCTGACGCTGCAGAGCGCCGACCCGCAGTCGTTCGACCTGGACGAGCCGGTGCGGGCCGTGCTGTGCGCGCTCGCCGTCGCCGTCGCCGCCGTCGCCGGCGTCGTCGCCTGGTACGGCTTCGGCCGCGGCCCCGACTGGCGGCCGTTCGCGGCCGTGGCCACCATGACGGCCAGTGGGCTGCTGGGGCTGGTCGCCCTGACCGCGCCGGTCGTCGTACCAGCCGGGCTGACCGTCCATCAGGCCGCGAGCCCGCACTCCTCCCAGGTGTTCCTGGTCCTCGGCGTCGGTCTGTGCATGCCGTTCGTGCTGGCCTACAACATCTACGCGTGGCGCAGTTTCCGCGGCAAGTTCACCGACCCGGTGGAAGCCCCCGTCCCGCCGTTGCCCACCCGGGTCCGTCCGCTCGCGTCCGCGCCCGCGCCCACCGGTGCGTTGCGGACCGTCGTACGCCGGGTCCTGCTGGTGCTGCTCGGCGTCCTGGCCACCGGGCTCTCCCAGGACGTGTTCGGCGGTGTCTCCGATCTGATCGGCCCGCTCGGTATCACCGTGCTGTGCTGCACGGCGCTGGCCGCCTGGATCGTGGGGGACCGCCGAGACAGCCGCGAGGGCCACTTCGACGCGGCCCCGGGGGCGGAGACACGCACGTGAGCTCCACCACCGTCCTTCTGGACGAGCTGGCCACGGAGCGCGACGAGGCCCCGGTCTCCGCCCGGTTGAAGGCCTGGGCGGAGACCGGCGGGACCGAACTGCGCCGCGCGGGAATCCTGCGCGGCGCCGCCCAACTGGGCACGGTGCTGTGGGCGGGCGGGCTCTCCTGGGGTGCGCAACGAGGCCTGTCGGCGTTGCGCGGCGAGCTGCCCGCGGCCGCCGTACTGCTGCCCGCTCTCCTGACGGCGGCCGGAGTGGCCCTGCGCGCCGCGCTGCTGGCCGCGGGCGACGCGGCAGCCGCCCGCGGCGCGCGCACCGTGCGCGAGACCCTGCGCCGCCGGATCATCGAGGCGGCCCTGCCCGCCCGTGGCCCGGTCCGCGGCGACCTGGACGACACGGCGTCGGCGCGGGCCGTCGACGGCGAGGTCGACCAACTGACCGACTGGCTCACCGGTTACGTCCCCGCACGGACGACCATGCTGCTCGGCAGCGGCATCGCCCTGGCGGCGATCGCCTGCCGCAGCTGGTTCACCGCCCTGCTCGTCCTGGCGGCCACCCCGCTGCTGCCGGCCAACCTGAAGGTCATCGGCCTGGGCACGCAGACCGCCGTTCGCACCCAGCTCTCCGCGATCCGCGAGCATCAGTCACGGCTGCTGGACCATCTGCGCGGGCTGCCCACCCTGGTCGGACTCGGCGCTCACGACGAGGCGGCCCGTGTCCTGGAGCGGGACGACCGCGAAGTCGCCCGGCGGACGGAGAAGGTGCTGCGGATCGCCTTCCTGTCGACCGCGTGGGTCGAACTGCTCATCACCGGGACCCTCGCCGTGGTGGCGACCTACTGCGGCCTGGTCCTGCTGGACTACCTGCGCCTCCCCCTCGTCCCGGACCACATGAGCCTGTCCGCCGCGCTGTTCGTGCTCGTCCTGGTCCCCGCCTACTTCGCCCCGGCCCGGGATCTGGCCGCCGGCTACCACGCCCGCGCCCAGGCGACCGCCGCGGCCGAACTGCTGGCCCCGTTCCTGGACGCACCCGACGAGAGCCCCCTGCCCCCCACCGGACCGGTCCGGACCGCGCGGCGGTCCACCATGCCCCCCGGGGTGCTGCTGGACAGCGTCACCGTGCGTCACCCGGGACAGGAGGCACCGGCCCTGGACCACGTCGACGTGCGGCTCGCACCGGCCGAGTGCCTCGTCGTCACCGGACCGAGTGGAGCGGGCAAGTCCAGCCTGCTGGCCGTGGCGGCCGGTCTGTCCGCCCCGCACGGCGGGCGCGCCCTCCACCTGCTGGACGGCATGGCCGTACCCGCCGATCCCGGCCGGGTCGCCTGGGTGGGCCAGCCGGCGCACCTGCTGCCCGGCACCCTGCGCGAGAACCTCCTCCTCGCCCGGCCCACCGCGACCGACCACGACCTGCTGGACGCCGTCGCCTCGCTGGGCTTCGACGACCTGCTGACCGCGCTGCCCCAGGGACTGGACACGCCGCTGGGCGAACGCGGCACGGGCCTGTCCTCCGGCCAGTCCCAACAACTGGCTCTCGTCCGGGCGTTGCTGCGCGACGCGCCCCTGCTGTGCCTGGACGAACCCACCGCGCACCTCGACCCGCGGGCGGAGCAGCGCGTCGTTGCGGCGCTGCGGACCCTGGCCCGCAACCGTACGGTCCTGCTCACCACGCACAGTCGTGCGCTGCTGCCGCTGGCGGATCAGGTGATCACGCTCGAGCACGGGAGAGCCCGATGAAGCGGGAGCACCTGAAGAACCGGGTCGGGGTCTGGCGCCTGCTGCGCTCCGCGGCTCCGCGCCGCGCCCTGCTGACCGGCGTGCTCCTGGCCGTCGCGGGCGAACTCAGCGGCGCCGCGCTGCTGGGCGTGTCCGGGTGGTTCCTGACGACCTGCGCCGTGGTCACCCTCCAGGCGAACACCACCTGGTCGTGGATGTACCCCTCGGGCGCCGTACGAGCGCTGGCCCTGGCCCGCACCGGGCTGCGCTACCTCGAACGCCTCGTGAACCACCGGACCCTGCTGACCGCCTCGGTGGCTCTGCGCACGCGGATGGCCCGGGGCGCTGCCCGGCTCACCCCCCGTGAGTTGCGCGGGCAGCGCGACGGGACGCTGCTCACCCGGCTCACTACCGACGTGGAGACCGTGGCGGGCCTGCTGGCGAACGTCCTCGCGCCCCTGGCGGCCGCGATCACCACCGCGTGTCTGGTCGAGATCCTGCTGATGTCGGCGATGCCGCTGCTGGGGGCCGCCGAACTGGCCGTACTGGCAGCCGGATTCGGCTGTGCTCTGCGGGCCCACCGCCGGGCGCGGACCCATCTCGCCGCCGCGGCGGAGGCCAGGGCCGCGCTGCGTACCGTGCTGCTCGGCAGCCGGGCCGCCTTCAACGAACTTCGTTGCCTGGACGCCGTACCGCAGGCGCGGCGCACGGCGACGGACGCCATGGCGGCCGTGGAGACCTCCGAGTGGGCGGCCGCTCGCGCCGAGCGGCTCGGCCGGCTGGCACTGCGCCTCCTCGCCGGGCTGGGCCAGGCGTCGGTGCTGGTGATCGCCCTGAGCGTGGTCCCGGCCCAGCCGGTCGCCGTCGTGGTGGGCGAGGTGTTGCTGATGGCCGCCGGGTGGGAGCTGCTGGAGCGGCTTCCCCGGCTGCTGCAGCACCTGGCCCAGGCCGGGGAGGCGGCCGAACGCCTCGCGCCCCTGGCCGGCGAGGAACCCCTGGCGGCCCGGCCGCTCCCGGCGGCCCGCCGCGTCACGACGACCGGTCTCCCGCTCCTCGGCTCGTCCGGGACCCTCACGGCCACCCTGTCCGGCCCTGCCCTCGTGCTGATCACGGGCCCCAACGGCAGCGGGAAGTCGACCCTGCTCGGTCAACTCGCCGGCCGTCTGCCGGCCCCCGCCGGCACGGTCCTCCTCGACGGCACACCCGTGCACGAGTTGCCGGCCGGGGCCGTCGCCGAGACGGTCACCCTGGTCGAGGCCGACGACTGGCTGGCCGACGACACGGTGGAGGCCAATCTTCGTCAGGCCGCGCCATCGGCCGACACCGCCGATCTGCTGGCCGCGCTGGAGGTGGTCGGCCTGTCGGCCCTGCCGCTCGACGCGTCGGTGGGTCCCGGGGGGCGTCGGCTGTCCCAGGGGCAGCGCAGGCGCCTCGCCATCGCGCGGGCCGTGCTGAGACGCCCTCCGGTCCTGCTGCTCGACGAACCCACCGCGGGTCTGGACCGCCCCACGGCCGAGGCGCTCCTGGCCGCGCTCCCCCGGGCGCTGCCCGAGACCTCTGTGGTGATCGCCATGCAGGAGCAGGACCTCGAACTGCTGAGGCGGACGCCCACCATGGTCGTCCGCCTCGGTCACGTGACCGTCGCTCATACGAAGGGCCCCCGCAGCGCGGTGCGGGCATCATGAGGGCACGCACTGCTACGGGGGCTCCTGCGTGGGTGGGTCTCAGTCGAAGCGCAGGTCGGACAGCTGGCGTTCGAGCTCGTCGACCTCGTCCTCGGGTGCGGTCCCGGCCGGGAGTTCAGCCATGAGGGCGGCCAGTTCGCCGCCCGCGCGCCGGATGCGCTCGGGCAGTCCCTCCGCGTACGCGTCGCCGCCGGATCCCCAGTCCTCGGAGGCGGCGTAGACCCCGGTGGGGACGACGGTCGCGCGGAGGTAGGAGAACAGCGGGCGCAGCGCGTGCTCCAGGACCAGGGAGTGGCGGGCCGTGCCTCCCGTCGCGGCGATCAGAACCGGTTTGCCGGTGAGGGCGTTCGGGTCGATCAGGTCGAAGAAGGACTTGAACAGTCCGCTGTAGGAGGCGGTGAACACGGGTGAGACCACGATCAGACCGCCGGCCCGCGTCACGGTGTCGATCGCGGTGGCCACGGGAGCCGGCGGGAATCCGGTCACGAAGTTGTTGGCGATGCCGACGGCCAGTTCGCGAAGTTCGATGACCTCGGTCTCCACGTCGTGGCCCTGACCGGCGAGTTCGCTTCCGACCGACTCGGCGAGACGGTCCGCGAGCAGTCGGGTGGAGGACGGGGTGCTCAACCCCGCGGACACGGCGACGAGTTTCATGCGGCGCTCTCTCCCTTCGAGTTCGCCGCGGCGGCCACCTGCGCCGCGTGCGTCGGCGCGTCCGGTACGTCGGCGGGGCGCCCGATCGCGAACTCCTTGCGCAGGACCGGCACCACCTCTTCGCCGAGGATGTCGAGCTGCTCCAGGACGGTCTTCAGCGGCAGTCCCGCGTGGTCCATCAGGAACAGCTGGCGCTGGTAGTCACCGACGGACTCCCGGAACGACAGCGTGCGCTCGATGACCTCCTGCGGCGAGCCCACGGTCAGCGGGGTCTCCTTGGTGAAGTCCTCCAGCGAGGGACCGTGCCCGTAGACCGGCGCGTTGTCGAAGTACGGCCGGAACTCCTTCACGGCGTCCTGCGAGTTCTTCCGCATGAACACCTGCCCGCCGAGACCGACGATGGCCTCCTCGGGGCGGCCGTGCCCGTGGAACGCGTATCGCCGCCGGTACAGCTGGACCATCCGCTTGGTGTGTTCGGTGGGCCAGAAGATGTTGTTGTGGAAGAAGCCGTCGCCGTAGTAGGCGGCCTGCTCGGCGATCTCCGGGGAGCGGATGGAGCCGTGCCAGACGAACGGCGGTACGCCGTCCAGCGGGCGGGGCGTGGCGGTGAAGGCCTGCAGGGGTGTGCGGAACTTCCCTTCCCAGTCGACGACGTCCTCGCGCCACAGCCGTCGCAGCAGGGCGTAGTTCTCCCGGGCGAGGTTGATGCCCTCCCGGATGTCCTGGCCGAACCACGGGTAGACGGGACCGGTGTTGCCGCGGCCCATCATCAGGTCCACCCGGCCGTCGGCCAGGTGCTGGAGCATCGCGTAGTCCTCCGCGATCTTCACCGGGTCGTTGGTGGTGATCAGCGTCGTGGCGGTGGACAGGATCAGCTTCTCGGTGCGGGCGGCTATGTAGCCGAGCATCGTGGTCGGGGACGACGGCACGAACGGCGGGTTGTGGTGCTCACCGGTCGCGAAGACGTCCAGGCCCACCTCCTCCGCCTTGAGGGCGATGGCGACCATCGCCTTGATGCGTTCGTGCTCCGACGGAGTGCGGGCGTTCGTCGGATCGGACGTCACATCCCCGACCGAGAAGATGCCGAACTGCATGGTTTCCTCGTTCTTTCGGCAATTCGTATGAGGTGTCGAACGCTAGGCGCCGGTCACACGGTGCTCATGACTGTGCGTGCACCGGGACAGGCTCTCCAGCGCCCACTTCTCCGCCGGCCGGACGGCTCGCTGCGATGCTGAGCGTGTCGTCCGGGGCGGACGGCTACCGTGGGCGGCTGGTGATGATCCATCGCCGCCCGTCTGTGAGGAAGGAAGTTCATCGATGGCCGATGAGACGATCTTGGTGCTTGCGGCGACCGGCGGACAGGGCGGGGCGGTGACCGATGCGCTGCTGGGCCACGGAGCCCGGGTCCGCGCACTGGTACGTGATCCCGCCCGGTCGGCCGCACGCGAACTGGCCGACCTGGGCGTCGACGTGGTGGCGGGCTCCCTGAGCGACCGTGGGTCGCTCGCCGCCGCGATGAGCGGCGTGACGGCTGTCTTCGCGTACACCACGCCCTTCGAGGCCGGCATCGAAGCGGAGGTCGCTCAGGGGCGGGCGATTCTCTCCGCCGCGGCGGAGACGCGCGTTCCGCATCTCGTGTTCAGCTCCGTGGCCGGGGCCGACCAGCAGACCGGGGTGCCGCACTTCGAGAGCAAGGCGCGCATCGAGGCGGAACTCGTCTCCGGCGATGTGCCGTACACGATCCTGGGGCCGACGTACTTCTTCGACAATGCGCTCGGCGGTGCGGAGCGCATTGTCGACGGCATTCTCGATATGCCGCTGCCGGCCGATCGGCCGCTGCAGCAGCTTGCCCGCCCCGACCTCGGCGCGTTCGCGGCGGAAGTGCTGCTCGATCCGCGTCCCTACGTCGGGCAGCGGATCGAGCTGGCGGGTGACGCACCCACCCCCACGGAGATGGCGGCCGCACTCGGCGCGGGTCTGGGCCGGACCGTCCGCTACGAGTACGTGCCGCTTTCGGTGATCCGCAATCCGGACATGCACGCGATGTGGTCGTTCCTCAACGGCCCCGGATACCGCGTCGACATCCCGGCCCTGCGCGCCGCCCACCCGCAGGTGCCCTGGACCCGCTTCGCCGACTGGGCTCGCGACACCTGGGCGCCCCTGCGCTGAGGGCGGCCGCCCTCTCCGGTCGGCGTCAGCCGACGGACCGGGCCGCGGCGGTGATGACGCGGGTGACCACGTCGGGGCGCGTGACCAGCGACAGGTGGCCCGCCGCCACCTCGGTGACGTGGGCGTTCGCACGCTTGGCCATGGCCCGCTGCTCCGCCGGGACGATGACGTGGTCGTCGGTGCCGACGACGGCCCAGGACGGGAGGGACTTCCAGGCGGGAGCGCCGGAGGGCTCCGAGCCCGCGCTGACGGCGAAGGGCCGCTGTCCCGCGGCGAGGAGCCGCGCCTGTCCGGTGGGCACACCGTTGGCGAAGCAGTCCTGGAAGCCCTGGTACGCGCCGTTCGGCGCCCACTTGAGGTAGGCGTCGACGTCGCCGGCCGGTCCTCCCGGGTAGGGCACCAGGTTCAGGAAGGTCGTCGGTTCGGCGGTGACGCACGAGCCGGGCTCGGCCCCGTTGATCTGGAACACGGTCTCCCCCTCGGCGGGGATGTACGCGTCGTCGTACACGAGCGCCTTCACGTTGGGGCTCTTCGCCGCCGCGTTGGTGATGACCATGCCGCCGTAGGAGTGGCCGACCAGGACGACCGGGCCGGGGATGGTCGACACGAACGAGGCCAGCGTCTCGGCGTCGTGGGAGACACCGCGCAGCGGGTTCGGCGGGGCGTAGACGGTGTAACCGGCCTGCTGGAGGCGGACCATGACGGCGTTCCAGCTGGAGGCGTCGGCCCACGCACCGTGCACCAGCACGATCGTCGGCTTGGCGCCGCTGGCCGTCTCGGCGGCCGCCGCGTTCGACGGTGCCGCGGTCACCTGCGAGGTCGAGGCGAACACGGCGACGGCGGCCGCCAGCACGCAGGACGCGGCGAGCGCGCGCCCTCTTCGCGTGCGCGGCCGGGGAATGGCTCTCATGTGCGCTTCCTTTGGCGTGAAGGAGTGGTCGTGACGCGTGCCGGCGGGGTCAGGCGCTGGTGCTCCGGACGGCTTCGCGGATCAGGTCCGCGACTTCCTTGGGGCGCGCGAGCATGACCAGGTGGGAGGAGTCGACCTCGACGGTGGTCATGCCGGCGCGCTCGTAGCCGAAGCGCTCGACGTCCGGGTTGATGGTGTGGTCCGCGGACGACACCAGACCCCAGGACGGCTTGTTCTTCCACGCGGCGACCGGGGCCGCCTCGGCGAAGGCCGCACCGGCCAGGGGGCGCTGCGAGACGGCGAGCACCTTGGCGAGGTCCGGGTCCACGTCGGCGGCGAAGATCGCGGGGAACTTGTCGGGCTCGACGGTCACGTCGGTGCCGGGCTCGGTCGAACCCTCGACCGGGTACGGCGAGAAGACCAGCGCCGCGGCCAGATCGGAGTCGGGGAACCGGCCCTGCAGCTCGCCCAGGCTCTCGCCCTCTTCCAGGGCGTACCCGGCGAGGTAGACGAGGCCCTTGACGTTGTCCTCGGCGCCCGCGACGGTGATGACGGCACCGCCGTAGGAGTGCCCCACCAGGATGACGGGACCGTCGATCTGCCGGACGATCGAGGCGATGTAGGCGGCGTCGCCGGTCAGGCTGCGGTTGGGTACGGCCGGGGCGAGCACCTTCAGTCCGTCGGCCAGCAGCTCGGGGATGACGCGCGCGAAGCTGGACGCGTCGGCGAAGGCACCGTGGACGAGGACGACGGTGGGTGCGGAATCGGTCATGGGAGTTCCTTCGGAAGGAAACGCGGATCGGGGATTTCAGGGATTTCGGGGATTTCGGGGATTTCGGGGATTTCAGGAATGGGGCGAGGAGGTCGCCGGCGGTTCAGGCGCCTCTGTGGCTGAAGCTACTCAGGCCGGGATCGGCCGGTTGTCTGCGGATGCACGCGGTCTCGGCTTCTAGCGCACGGCCTAGTTGCGCCGGAGCTTGTACTTGTGCTGGCCCGACAGCACGAGTTCGCCGCGCTGGTTGTGGATGGTGGCGCGCGTGACAACGATGCCGGTGTCACCCTCGGGCTCCAGTCCGGTGACGGTGAGGGCGGGGTACAGGGTGTCCCCGGAGTGCACCTCCCCGAGGAAGGTGCAGGACAGTTCGACGAAACTGATGAAGACCTCGCCGATGACGTGCGGGAACAGGGTGGCCCCGGGCGCCGTGAAGGCCAGTACCTGAAGGCCGTGGACCACCGGCGCGGAGTGTCCGTGCTTGCGCGCCCACTCGGCGTCGTAGTGCACGGGATGGTTGTCGGCGGAGACCGTCTGGAACGCTGCCGCATGGGCATCCGTCAGGGTCCGGCTGGGCGCCCGGAAGACTTCGCCGATGCGCAGGTCCTCGAAGGTCCTGGCAGGGACGACGAGGTGCGCGTCGGGGTCGAAGTCGGTCGACTGTGCTGTGTCCTGCTGGTCCATCAGGTGGTCCTTCCGCTGGGTCGCTGCTTGCCCTGGTCGAGGTGGGCGGCGAGGAGGTTCGGGTCGATGTCGGTGAAGTAGGCACCGTTGGCGATGTAGGCCGTGCCGCCCCGTACGGCGAGCGAGGTCGGGTTCTGCAGCCCGTCGGCGGCGGTCAGCACCGTGGTGTGGCTGCCGTCGGGCCTGACCAGGGCGATCTCGTTGCTCTTGTTGATCGCCGCGAGGAGGGTGTCACCGGCACCGGTGAAGGCGATGTCGTCGATGTTGACCAGCCCGGTGGCCCGGGTCTCGATACGCCCGGCGTTGCCGTGGCAGGTGAGGGGGATGCGCAGCACGGTGCCCTTGTCCAGGTTGGACACCCAGGCCGCGCCGTTGTGGATCTTGATGCCGTTGGCTCCCAGGAAGCCGGCGGGCTCCAGCTCGGGACCGGTGGCCCACTTGATGGGTGTGCCTCCGGTGACCGGCACGCGCCAGACCGTGCCCAGGACGGAGTCGGCTATGTACAGCCGGCCGCTCCGCCGGTCGAGGGCCAGGCCGTTGGGCAGACTGTCGGCCGGGAGCGCGGCGATGCGCTGCGCGGTGCCGCCCGGACGCAGACGCCACAGACCGGTGAGGTCGCTGGTCCCGGTGGCGTACAGGAAGTACAGGCTCCCGTCCGAGGCGCGGACGACACCCCCGAGGAACGGTGAACCCAGGGCCGGGGTGCTGGACCCGGCCGGGGGCGCCGGCAGGGTCGCGAGGACGTGTGCCCGGCCGTCGGGGGTGATGCGGGCGACCTGGCGGGAGAAGGCGAAGGTGACGTCCGCTCCGCCGTCGGGCTCCAGGGTGATGTTCTCCGGTCGCTGCCCGTCGTCCTTGTTGAGATGTGCCACGAAACGCACGTCCGACACCGGGCCGGAAGCGGCTGTCGCCACACTCGTGACGGTGACGGTGATCGTGGCCGCCATGGCGGTGGCCAGCAGGCCGGTACGTATTCTTTCCTTGTTCCTGGACATGGTGATGTCCCCTCTCTTGGTATACGGATATGGGTGTGTTCCCGGAACAGGACTCGGCGCTGCCCCGGAGAGCGGTGCGGTGAACGTTCAGCCGTGCGGCGAACGCTCAGCCGACGAACCGCTGGCGCAGTTCACCGATGCCCTCGATGGAGCTGACCAGTTCGTCGCCGGGCGCGAGCCAGCGCTGGGGCGATCGGCCGAGGCCGACGCCGGCCGGGGTACCGGTGAAGATGACGTCGCCCGGCAGCAGCGTGAGCACCCCGGACAACTTCGCGATGAGCGCGGGCACGGAGAAGATCAGCTGCCTGGTACGGCCGCGCTGGACCTCCTCGCCGTTGATGGCGCAGGTCAGTTCCAGGTCGTCGGGGTTGTCGAACTCGTCCGGCGTCACGAGCCAGGGGCCCATGGGAGTGAAGCCGGGAAAGGACTTGCCGAGGGAGAACTGGGCGGCCGGGCCGGCCATTTGGAGAACGCGTTCCGAGATGTCCTGTCCCACCGTCAGACCGGCGACATGACTCCAGGCATCGGCTTCGGACACCTGGTACGCCCTGCGGCCGACGACGACGACGAGTTCCACCTCCCAGTCGGTGTGGCCGCCCTCAGGCAGCTTCACCTCGGTCACCGGTCCGGTGATGCTCGTCGGGAACTTGGTGAAGACCGGCGGCATGCCCTCGGGGGCGGTGAAACCCGCCTCCGTGACGTGCTCGCGGTAGTTCAGGCCGGCGGCGAACACCTGGCGGGGAGTGGGCGTCGGTGCGCCGAGGGCCGCCGGGTCGAAGGGCACGGCGCCGCCGAGGTCGGCCTGGGCGGCCCAGTCACGGAACTCCGTCCAGCGGGAGTACACCTCCTGCGGGTCGAAGGAGAACAGATCGCCGCTGGCCTTCTGGACGTCGACCGCCCCGTCGGCGGTGATCAGGACCAGTCGGCTGGCGAGATTGGCGATGCGCACGGCACACTCCTGGTGCGATGGTCGGTGTAGAGGGGCCGACGTTGTCGGTTCAGCGCGTACGGGGCGGGCGGGTGGCGCGTTCCAGTGCCAGCAACGCCGAGTGGTACGGGCGGCCGGTGACGTGCTCCATGCCGATCTCACAGGTGCGGTTGGCCGACAGATGCGCGTCGAAGTCACGCGCGGTGACCTCCGCCGCCTCGTGTACGGTGGCCGCTTCGGTCAGCTCCTTGTGCAGCAGTCCACGGTCGCCGGCGAAGCCGCAGCACTCCGCGTAGACGGGCACGCTGACATCCTGCGCGACGAACTGCGCGACCGCGCGCAGTTCTTCGACGTCGCCGAGATGTCGCATCGAACAGGTGGGGTGGATCACCGCGCTGTCGATCCGGTCGGTGACCTTCAGGTGAGGCAGCAACTCGGTGGCGGCCCAGACCACCGAGTCCACGACGGTGAGTGCCTGATGCTTTCGGAGGTTTTCGGGCGTCAGATACGGTTCGACCTCGTGCCCGATACCGAGGGTGCAGGACGACGCGTCCACGATGAGCGGCAGCCGTCCGCCGTCGGTCCACTCCCAGGCCCGCTCGACGATTCGGTTCGCCATGAGGGTGTTGCCGACGTCGTACCCCTTGGAGTGCCAGATGGTCGCGCAGCAGGAACCCGCCATGTCCGACGGGATCCAGACCGGCCGTCCGGCACGGCAGGAGACCTCGACGATCGCCTCGGGCAGGGACGGCCCGTCGCTGCCGTGCGGTCCCGCGAAGATCCGGTTGACGCAGGCCACGTAGTAGACGGCGACGGCGCTCTGCCGGTCCGTGTCGGGCAGCCGCGTACTCGCGGGGGACGGCATGCCGGGCAGCCATTCGGGCACCAGGTCCGGCGAGACGGCCTTGCGCACCGCCGAGGTGACGCTCCCCAGGACCTTGTCGCTGACGTGGTCCGCGACGCCGAGCGCGGTGCGCACCGACGATTCCACCAGGGAGAACCGCTGCGCGACACGGGCCGCGTTCCGCTCCTCCCGGTCCGAGTGCCGCTGGTGGCGGAACCTCTTCATCATGGCACCGGTGTCGATGCCCACCGGGCAGGCTGTTTTGCAGCTCGAGTCACCGGCACAGGTGTCGACCGCGTCATAGCCGTAGGACTCCAGCAAGCTGTCCATGACAGGTGATCCGACGGGCTGACGCATCATCTCGCGCCGCAGCACGATCCGCTGGCGTGGTGTGGTGGTGAGGTCCCGGCTCGGGCACACGGGCTCGCAGAAACCGCACTCGATGCAGGGGTCCGCGACGGCCTCGATCGTCGGTATGGCCTTCAGGCCCTGCAGATGCGCTTTTGGATCGCGGTTGAGCACGACCCCCGGTGCGAGTACGCCGGCCGGGTCGAACATCTCCTTGACCCGCCACATCAACTCGGTGGCGCGGGGCCCCCACTCGGCCTCGAGGAACGGTGTCATGTTCCGGCCGGTGGCATGCTCCGCCTTGAGCGATCCGTCGAAGCGGTCCACCACCATGGCGCAGAACTCGTCCATGAAGGCCGCGTAGCGCCGGACGTCCTCCGGGCGGGAGGCGTCGAGAGCCAGCAGGAAGTGCAGGTTGCCGTGGGCCGCGTGCCCTGCGACAGCGACCTCGTAGCCGTGGCCGCGCTGCAGTTCGGACAGCGCTTCGCAGGCCTCCGCGAGGCGCGAAGGCGGGACCGCGAAGTCCTCGGTGATCAGCGACGATCCGGTCGGCCGGGCCTTGCCGACCGCTGTCATGAAGGCCTCGCGGGCGTGCCAGTACGTTCTGACCGTGGCCGGGTCCTCGACGAAACGGTTGGTGATGGACGCCACCGGGTCCACCAGCGTCAGTTTCGCCAGGACTTCGGCGGCGGCTTGCCGGTTGGCCTGGTGCGCCGACTCGTCCGGGGCCCGGAACTCCACCAGCAGGGCGGCGGTCTCCGGGGGGATCTCGGCCCAGTCGGCGGGAACCCCGTCGACGCTCGCGCAGGCGCGGAGGGTGTTTCCGTCCATCAGCTCGACCGCCCGCGCCCCGGCGGCGTTGAAGAGCGGTACCGCTGCCGCGGCGTCCGTGAGACGGGGGAAGCACAGCAGCGCGGTGTGGGTGCGACGGTCCAGGGAAACCGTCCGGAAGACCGTTTCGGCGATGAATCCCAGGGTGCCCTGGGAACCGACCATCAGCCCGCGCAGGATCTCCACGGGGGTCGAGCCGTCCAGAAAGGCGTCGAGACGGTAGCCGTTGGTGTTCTTCAACTCGTACTTCGCGCGGATACGGGCCGTGAGTTCGCCGTCGCCCTCGATCTCGGTCTTCAGAGCCAGCAGCCCCGCATAAAGGTCCGGCTCCGCCTTCCGGAGTGCCTCGTCGGCGTCCGGTGCCGCGGTGTCCACCACCGTCCCCGAGGGGAGGACGAGCGTGAGAGAGGACAGCAGCCGGTAGGAGTTGCGGGTGACTCCGGCGGTCATTCCCGAGGCGTTGTTGGCGACGACGCCTCCGACGGTGCACGCACTGGAACTCGCCGGGTCGGGCCCCATCAGCCGGCCGTGCCGGGCGAGCGCGACGTTGACACGTCCCACGGTCGTGCCGGGCCCGATCCTCGCCTCGGTGCCGTCGCCGAGCACCTCGACGCCGGTCCAGTGGCGGCGCACGTCGACCAGGATGTCCTTGCCCTGGGCCTGCCCGTTCAACGAGGTCCCCGCCGCCCGGAAGACGATCTCCCGCCGGTGCTCATGGGCGTACCGCAACACGGCCGCCACATCCTCGACGGTCTCGGCGATCACCACCACCATGGGCACGAAGCGGTACGGGCTGGCATCCGAGGCGTACTTCACCAGGTCGGAGAGCGAGTGCAGCACCTTGTGCTCGCCCAGCAGACGGACCAGATCCGTCCGCAGGGCCTCCGGCGTTCCTGACGCCCGGTCCTCCGCCACCCGGTCGGCGGCCGGACCGCCGGTGGTCGGCGGTCGCAGCTTTCCAGGTTCCGGATCGAGCAGTGCCATAGGAATCTCCGTAGCAATTCGGGATGGCGGCCGGCCGCGCTCCGACTCGGCAACGGAGTTTATGCAGACGGGAAGTACCCGGCGGATCGTTGTGCACTGGAGGCGTACACGTGGTGCGCCCTCGGTAAAGTGTCCCGGAAGGGAATCCATAACGTTCTGCGCGGCGCACTGAACGGCCATGTAAAGGGAATTCCAAATCCACAGGTTGAGAGCCCATGAGCGCAGAACCGACCGGCATCACCCACCACACCGCCGAACTCAACGGGATCAGACAGCACTGGGTCAGCGCGGGAGAGGGTCCGCCGGTCTATCTCCTGCACGGCTTCCCGGAGACCTGGTACGGCTGGCGGAAGCAGATCCCGGCGCTCGCCGAGCGGTTCACCGTGATCGCCCCGGATCTTCGCGGCTACGGCGACACGGAGAAGCCGGCCTCCGGCTACGACAAGCGGACCATGGCGAACGACGTCATCGCGCTGATGGACCACCTGGGCCATCAGCGCATCGCCCTGATCGGCCACGACCGCGGCGCACGCGTCGGCACCCGGTTCGCCAAGGACCACCGTGACCGGATCGACCGCTTCGTGGCCATGGACAACATTCCCACCCGGATCATCGCCGAGACCTACGACGTGGGCCTCGC
The DNA here is from genome assembly GCF_053595235.1 of Streptomyces sp. NPDC002520. Lineage (NCBI taxonomy): Bacteria > Bacillati > Actinomycetota > Actinomycetes > Kitasatosporales > Streptomycetaceae > Streptomyces > Streptomyces sp. NPDC002520. The sequence continues at coordinate 67,388 of NZ_JBSFXG010000030.1, forward strand.
CCGGCAGGGGTACTGGTTCTTCACCTTCCTCGGCGTTCCCGACCTGCCCGAGGCGCTGATCGCCGGCCGTGAGGAGATCTGGCTGACCCACTTCTACCGGAGCTGGTCGTACAACCCGGACATGCTGACCTCCGAGGAGATCGCGGTCTACGTGCGGGCCTATCAGCAGCCGGGGGCGGTGCGGGGTTCCTGCATGGACTACCGCGCGGCGTCCCAGGACGTCGCCCAGGACACCGAGGACGCCGACCAGCTCATCGACTGTCCGGTGCTGACCATCTGGGGAGAGGACTTCAGCGCGGTGGGACAGGCCTACGACGTCCTGGACGTGTGGAAGGGGCTGGCGCGCAACGTCCGTGGCGTGCCCGTCCCCCAGTGCGGGCACCTCTGCCAGGAGGAACGCCCGGACGTCGTGAACGCGGAGCTCCTCGACTTCCTCACCGACTGGAACGGCTGAGTCGTGAGGCCCGCCCGAATATCGGGCGGGCCTCACGACTCTCGTAAAAAAAGTGATCGGGACGTGCTTTTCAGTCGCCGCCGAGGATCTATTTCGGTTCGATGCCGAGATCGGTATCGACGTCGTACCCGGTTTCCCCCTGGCCGGGCGTGGGGTGTCCGATATCGGCCCCCATGTCGAATGCCGCCCCTTCTATCGCCTCCTCCAGGGCGGCCTCCTCGTGTTCGGCCCGGACACGCCGGTGATGCTCGGCCATCCGTTCCACGATGTGCCGGATATGAGGGTGATTCTTGTCGGACGTATGGGAATGACTGTCGTCCGAACCCGGTTCAACAGCGTTCACGCGGCGATCCTCCGTATCGGGCAGCAGGCGTGACCAGCGGCCTGGTGCCGCATCAGCGTATGCGGGCGTCACCGCCGCGCGTGTGCCGGCAGCGCACGCGCCCTTGCCCTTGGGCGTACCGGTCCGCCCCGCGGTGCGGGCAGAGCGGTTCCGGTCCAGAACGTCAGTAGGTCTCGGAGTCCGGGATCACATGCATCGCCGCCTCCTCCGCCGATGCCCCGGCCCCGTCCAGCCCCCTGTCGGAGGCGAACAGGTCGGACTCGGTGATCTCATGGCTGCCCTCGTCGAGCCCGACGAGCCGTCCGGCGCGCTCGCCGCCGACCTCGTCGTCGATGAGCTCACCGTCGGTGTCCCAAGTATCGCCGATACCGTCGCCCCGCAGGTCACCGATGTCCGGGACCTCCTCGGAAAGGCGCTCGTCCAGGCTCTCCCCCCGCCACCGCTCCGACGCAGTGACGCCGGTGTGCTCCACTGCCCAGGGCCTCTCCGGGGGCGAGTACCCCTCGTCCAGGGCCTCGTCGCCGCCCCGGTAGTCCAGCGTGTCCGACGCGTCGAGCAGGCCGGCGTCGTCCTGCACCTCCGACCCGTCCGGCTGGTAGACGTCGTCACCCATCGCGTCGTCGGTCAACTGCGCTCCCTCGTCGTCCCTGACCGGCGGGAGCGGGCTGCCACCCCTCACCAGTTCCTCGCACCACACCGGTGCCCTCTCGGCACACGGTGATGCTTCACCAGTATCCGCGCCGGCACCCCCGTCGACCACCTTCCGAGGTGGGACTGTGCGCTCCTGGACAAGAGAACGGGCGTGAGCGGGCATCCGGCCGGCCGTGCACGCACCCGGGGCGCCGCACGCCGCATGCCCGCACGCCGGCATTGCTCCGGGCACGGGCTGCAGGGGAACGGCTCCGGCTGTGGGGAGGCGGGGCTCAGCGGCCCGGGGCGCCGATTGTCCGCCTCAGGCTCGGCAATGCCTCCCCGCCCTCTGCGGATGCGGCGCGTCCGGTCCGCCCGTACGCCGGCTGCGGCTCGTCCACGAAGGGGGTTGCTCCGGTCGTGTCGGCCTGTGTGGCGGCGCTGCGCCACTGCACCGGCGACATGCCGTACGTCTCGCGGAAGGTCCGGCTGAAGTGGGAGGGGCTGGTGAAGCCCCAGTGGACGGCCACGGCGGCGACCGACCGATGGGCCGCGCCGGGGCGGGCGAGTTCATGGCGTGCCGCCTCGAGGCGTCGGGCGCGCACCCAGGCGTTGACGGTGGTGCCGTGCAGCTGGAAGAGGCGGTGCAGGTAGCGCAGGGAGATGCCGTGCTGGTCGGCGATGTCCTGCGGGGCGAGTCCGGGTTCCGAGAGCCGGGCCTGGACGGATGCCGTGATCCGCTCCCACAGCGCGGGCGTCGGCCGCCTGCCGACCTGTTCCAGGGCGACGGTGGCCAGGATCTCCACGGCGACGCGGGCGAGTTGTTCGCGTCGGGCCACGGTGGACCTGGTGACCTCTTCGACGATCCCGCGCAGCAGCGGCAGGAGCAGGGCCGCCGCGCCCCCTTCGACCTCGTCCATCACCGTGGCCGTGAGGGCGGCCAGTTGTCCCTCCGTCAGGCGCAGCCGTGCCCGGGGCAGCATGAGGATCCGGGCCCGCTGCGGCTGTGGCAGCACGATCCTGAAAGGGCGCCCCGCGTCGTGGAACGCGAGGCGCCCTGGGGCGAGTTCGGCCGTGCGGCCGTCCTGCAACAGCAGTGCGGTCCCGTCCAGTTGCTGCCGCACCAGAATGTGGGTGCGGGAGTCCGCCACCACCGAGCGGGCACTGCGCAGGATGGTTCCCGGGCCGGATTCCTCGGTGGCGATCTGCAGAACGCCCAGACGTTCCGCGGTGAGTTCGCCCGCCCACGGGCGGCCGCGCTCCGCGGTGGCCTCAAGGTCCACGAAGACCTGCGAGAGCGCGCGCTGCCAGGCGGTGAGGCGCTCGCCGGGAGCGATGTTCCGGGTGGAGAAGGTGAAGCCCTGACCCGGCGTGGTCAGCGCGCCTGTGAACACGGTGCCTCTCCCGCCACGCGGCTCGCACGCTCTTCCTGGAGCCAGTCCGTGGGCGACAGACCGACGGAGCCGCGGAAGGCCTTGCTGAACTGGGACGGGCTGGTGAAACCCCAGCGTCGCGCGACCTGGCCGAGGCTGACGGATCCCGGCGCCTGTACGGCGAGTTCCTTGCGGCACTCGTGCAGGCGCAGCTCGCGGATCCACTGGGACAAGGTGGTGTCCTCGGTCTCGAACAGCCGGTGCAGATAGCGGACGGAGATGCCGTGGTGATCGGCGATGACCTGGGGGGTGAGGCCGGGGTCCGACAGGTGCCAGCGGACGAAGGTCCTGATCTGCTGCAGCAGAACACGGTCGCGACCGGGCAGTTGGGCGCAATCCTCGCCCAGCCGGCTCGCCGCGGCGGCCGCCATCAGGTCGATGACGCCCTCGGCCAGTCGTTCGGCGACCGGTGTCGTGTACATCTCGGAGGTGTCCGCGAGCCGCTCCATCATCGGCGCGAGCAGGGCGCACAGACCGTCGTCCGGGCGCAGTGCCCGCGCGGTGAGTTGCTCCAGGTCGGACTCCGGACGATGGAGCAGATGCCGTGGGACCGCGAAGATCCTCAGGCGGAAGCGTTCCGGGAAGGTGGTGCGGAAGGGTCGTACCGTCTCGAAGAACCCGATGTCCCCTGCGCGCAACTCGGTGGTGCGGCCGTCCTGTTCGACCAGGGCCCGGCCGGTGCTCTGCAGGGCCACGAAGACGTGCCGGCCGTCACCGCGGGCGATGAAGCGCGGCGCCCGGTGGACCCGGCCCGGGTCGCACTCCACCGTGGTGATCTGGAGGTCTCCGAGGTGGTCGGTGCGCATGGTCGCGTCGTAGGTGCCGCTCTCGGTCGCGATGTCCATTCCCACGAGGGTCGCGAGCACGGCGTCGTGCCAGTAGTCGAGGCTCTCGCGCGCCGGTACCGAGCGGGTGGTCAGTACTTTGGTTCGCGGCCCCGCGGAGGCCGTCGGACACCAGCGTGTCAGTTCGGAGGATCCGATGCCGGCGGATCCAATGACGGTTGTCATGGAGTGAGCGTCCTGTGAAGGCGCAGGCTCGCGCATCAGTCGGTCGACTGGTCACCGGACCGGGACACGCCTCTCACGCCAAACGGGCACGCAGGAAGTGGCATCCGGTCATGAGAGCTGCCCGAGTGGGCGCGCTGTCGAACAGCGCGTGCAACGCCACGAAGTCGTGGACGGTGCCGAGGAACCGCGCCGCGAAGGCCTCCACACCGGCCGCACACAGGTTGCGCGCATACTGCTCCGCCTCGTCCCTGGCGACATCGGCCTCGGCGGTGACGATCAGCGCCGGCGGCAGCCCTGCCAGGTCCTCCGTCCGCGCACGCAGCGGTGACACGGTGGGGTCGGCTCGCAGGGCCGGGTCGGGGACGTACCGCGCCCAGTGCGCGCGCAGCGCCCGACGGGTGAGCAGGTACCCCGTGGCGAACTGGCGTTGCGAGGGGCTGTCGCAGCGGGAGTCGGTGAGCGGGTAGTAGAGCAGTTGTGCGCTGATCCGCGGCCCGCCCCGGGACTTCGCCAGCATGGTCACGGCGGCGGCCAGGGTGGCCCCCGCGCAGTCGCCCGCCACCGCCAGCCGACTTGCGTCCAGACCGAGTTCATCGGCCCGGGAGACCGCCCAGGTCAGCAGGGCGTAGCACTCCTCCAGCGCCACCGGGTAGCGGGCCTCTGGGGTGCGGCTGTACTCGGGGACGATCGCGCACACGCCCGTGTTGGTGACGAGTGCGCTGATGAGGCCGGCGTGGGTCTGCGCGTCCCCGAGTGTCCACCGGCCGCCGTGGAGGTACAGGAGCGTGGGAAGCGGGCCCGTCGTACCGGCCGGACGGATTGTCCAGAACCCGAGCAGCCCGGAAGGGCCGACGGATGCCACGCGGTAGACCGCGTCCACGTCGAAGTCCTCGAAGCGGTCCACCTGCGTTTCCCGCAACGCCTGCCGGCCCGCGTCGGGGGCGAGGTCGTCCAGGGACGGTGGAGCTGCGGCAGCGGCGACGAGCCGCCGCACCATGGGGTCGAGAACGACCGCCGCGTGGGAGTCACCGCCCGCTCGGGCACCGGAGGCTCCCGGCATCACACACTCTCCTCTGGCTGGGCCACGCCGCTCGACGGGAGGTCCGTACTGAGCCGACCGCCCCCTGCCTCAGCTGTCCGGGACGAGGTCACGCAGTTGCTGGCGGCGGCTGATCCCCAGTTTGGGGTAGACGTTGTACAGGTGCGAACCCACGGTACGGGGCGAGAGGAAAAGCTGTTCACCGATCTCACGATTCGACAGGCCGCGTGCCGCCATCTGGACGATCTGTTGCTGCTGTGCCGTCAGCTGCTCCAGCAGGCCCGAGGTGTCGGGGGTGGGTGCCGCTCCGCTGGCGCGCAGTTCGCGGGCGGCGGCTGCGGCGAGAGAGCCCGCGCCGAGGCGTTCGGCGGTTTCCAGCACCGTGGTCAGCTGCTGGCGCGCCTCGAGTGTCCGGCGGTTGCGGCGCAGCCAGATGCCGTAGTTGAGCCGGGCGTGGGCACGCTCCCACGGCCACCGGTCCGCCTCGTGATTGACCAGTGCGAGGTGGAACTGCTCCTCGGCGTCGTCGTCCGGGTCGACCAGGGCGGTGGCATGGTGCAGCAGCAGCGTCATCCTCGTGCTCGGGCGCTCCCCCTGTTCCTGACGGACACGCGCCACGATCGGCACGGCCTCGTCGGACCGGCCGGTCCGGTGGGCCATGAGGGCGAGTTCCGCGATGCACCGGGGCGACAGGAAGGGGTGCAGCGGCGATCCGTCGGCGGTGAACAGCTCGCGCATGTGCCGCCAGCCACCGTCCGGGTCCCCCAGCACCAGGGAGGCGAGGCCTCGGGCCCGCAGCAGGCGTGCGTGCGTGGCCCGGTTCTCGTCCAGGCTGACGGCGCTCCAGACCGAGGGGGTGAACCAGGGCTCCGCCGGTACGGTTCCGCGCAACACCCGCACGGTGAGGGCCTGCGCTTCCAGATCCGCCCGGAGGGCCGGCAGGCGCAGCGCCGCGGCCTCGGCCGAGGCCTCCTGGATCAGGGGTTCGGCCTCGGCGAACCGCCCGGTGTTCACGAGGGTGTCCACGAGGGAGATGACCGACCAGGCACGGGTGCCGAAAGAGCGTGCCGCGCGCAGGTACGCGTCAGCCGTGCGGAACTGACTCAGGCACACGTCCGGCTCGTCGGCGTGGTAGGCCACCGCGGCGACCGACATCCGGCGGGCCAGGACGTCCGGGGCGTCCAGCAGCGCACTGTGCGGGCGGGCGAGGCCCGGCAGCAGGTGGGCGGCGGACTGCGGCCGGGCCACCGCGGTGACGTACGCCTCCAGCGCCTGCTCTGCGTCCCGCGTGTCCAGGTGGCCGAGCGGACCGTTCATCGGGGCCTGGCGCCCGTCGGCCCCGTCGGCGTCCCGGGCCCGGTCGAGCAGCGCCGGCAGGGCTGTCCTGTGCTCCGGCAGACCGGACCGGAAGGCGATGCCCGCGGCCAGGCCCGCCAGCGCGAGCGCGACCGATCGGCCGACCGCGGGAAAGCGCTCCGAGACGTTCGCGACGATCTCGAAAGCCTCCTGCTGGGAGGACTCCTGGGACAGGGCCGATGCCAGGGCACCGGCTGCGACACAGGCGAGGCCCGGCTCCGTGGAGTCCCGGACGAACCGGCCGTACAGGTCCCGCACCCAGCCGGGCTCTCCCACGATCTGCGCGGCCACCAGGGCCCCGGTCAGGCGGCGGGCGCGCTCCTCCCGATGCGGGCTGAGCCGGGCCGCCTGCTCCAGTGCGCGCGCGGCCTCCACCGCGTCCCCGCGCCGCCAGGCGGACGCCTCGAGCTCGACGGCCACGGACTCGCTGGTCCCCCAGGTGGCGGCGGCCAGGTGACGGGCCCTGACCTCCGGCTGTGTTGCGGCCGCCGCGAGGTCCAGATGCGCCTGGTACCGCTCGCCCGCCGGATGTCGCTCGAGCGCGGCCGACCGCGCCAGCGGATGCCGGAACACGAGCCGGTCCTCGGCCAACGCGACCAGGCCGCTCGCCTCCGCCTCGGCCCACACCGCCAGGTCGTCGGTGTCCAGGGCGGCCATGAGGACGGCGACGCTCTCGCCGGGCCCCGCCACCGCCGCGTACAGCAGGGCGCGTCGCGTGGCGGCGGGCAGGGCGTCGATTCGTCCCTCGAAACCATGCTCCATGGACGAGCGCCGCGCGGGTTCGATGCCGGGGAGCCTCGGTCCCGCGGACCTGGGCGCACGGCGGCTCAGTTCCACCAGGGCCAGGGGATTGCCCTCGGCCTCCTCCAGGATCTCCAGCCTGTGCCTGCCTGTGGACACGGTCGGCCGGCGATCCAGCAGCGCCGCGGCCGACGCGACGCTCAGCGGGCCCAGCTCCAGCCTTTCCGTGCCAGGGGGCAGGCTGGGCAGAGACGCGTCGCAGCGCGCGGCGAGCAGAACCGTCACCGCGCGGCCGGCCAGCAGCCGGGTCGCCGCGCTGAGCGCCTCCAGGAAGGCGTGGTCGCACAGGTCGGCGTCGTCCACGCACACCAGCACCGGGCGGGAGGCGGCGAGCCGGTACAGCGCTGCCGCCAGGGCCACCTGCACCTGTGCCTCGTCCAGTGCCACCTGTCCCGGGGCCGAGCGCAGGACGGAATTCAGTACCTGGCTGTGTACGGCGGGCAGGTCGGGCAACTCGTCCAGTGCGGGCGGAGAGAGAAGCTGCTGAAGGCAGGCGTGGGCGTGCCGGCGGTCCGCGGCCCAGCCCTGCGCCGAGAGCACCAGCACGCCGTCACCGGTGGCCACTTCCCGGACGTGGCGGAGCAGCGTCGTACGCCCGATCCCCTTCTCCCCGAGGAGCAGCAGTGACTGGGGGGTGTCGGGCTCACGCGTCACACACAGCCGGATCCGCTCGATCTCGCTGTCCCGGCCCAGGGGCCGCGGCTCGGCCGGCTGATCGGGCCGGTGGGTGGCTTCCCTGCCGACCGCCGGCTGAGGTGAGTGGTCCGTCATCCGCGCACTCCGGAACTTGCTCGGTGCCCGTCACTGTGGGCATTCTCCCTGGCCAGGGCAATAATCGAGGACATGAGGTCGGCACGCTTCTGTCACATGACCAGTCGCGCGCCGATTCTGCTGTCATCCGGCATCGGACCTTGAGCGGCCGAATCTACCGCAGGCTCCGCGCGTCCGAGATACGGCGACTGGCAGGATTCCCACCGTCACGATCGAAAACCTGAGGAGAAGAGCCGTTCATGCACTCTGGCGCCCAGCCACCCTCCGCTCCGGGCATCCTCGGCAGAGCCGCCGAGCTGGCCCGTCTGGACCGCCTGCTCGGGGCGGTGGACGGCACCGGCCCGCAGGTGCTGGTGCTGGCCGGGGAGCCGGGCTCGGGCAAGAGCACCCTCGTGGAACGGGCGGCCGAGCAGGGCCGGGCCCGCGGGATGCGGGTGCTGCGTGTGCGCGGCAGCGAGGGCGAGGCCGGACTGGGTCTCTCGGGCATCCACCAGCTCCTGCATCCGCTGCTTCCGGGGGAGCGCCTGCCCGTCCGGCAACGGGAGGTCCTCGACCGCGCCTTCGATCCGGCGGCGACGCCGGACGACGTGCGACTCGACCAGATGTCCCTGTGCGTCAGCGTGCTCGCACTCCTCGGCGAGGCCGCCGCGCGTCGGCCGCTGCTCCTGCTGGTGGACGACGCCCAGTGGCTGGACCTCGGCTCGGTGGACGTGCTGGCCTTCCTCGCCCGGCGCCTGGAGGGCACACCGGTGGTGATGCTGCTCGCCGCCCGCGAGGAGTCGGTGCCGGCCCGCTTCGACCGGGACTTCCCGCAGGTGACCGTCGGCCCGCTGAGCCGGACGGCGGCGGGACATCTCCTGGACGCCCAGCCGGACCCGCCCCGAGGCCGGGCCCGCGCCGAGATCCTCCAGCAGGCCGCCGGCAACCCGCTGGCCCTGATCGAACTGCCCCGGGCCCTCGCCCGGGGCCGGTCGGGCGCGGGTCAGTCCGGTGGTACGACCCTCCCGCTCACCGCGCGCCTGGAGAATCTGTTCGCCGCCGACCTTCCCGGCCTGCCCGCGCCCACACGCGAGGCCCTGCTCCTGGCCGCCGCCGCGGGAACGGCACAACTGGCCGATCTCCTGCGCGCCGCCCCCTCGTCGGACATCGTCCAGGCGCTGGACCCCGCGGAACGCGCCGGCCTGGTGCGGGTCGAGAACGGCCACGTGCTGTTGCGTCACCCACTGGTCCGTTCCGCCATCTACCAAGCGGCCTCCTTCCACGAGCGCCAGCAGGCCCACCTCGCCCTGGCCTCCGCGCTCACCGGCGAACCGGACCGCCGCGCCTGGCATCTGGCCGCCGCGGCGACCGGTGAGGACGCCGAGGTCGCCGACGCCCTGGCGGAGAGCGCGGAGCGCGCCCGCGGCCGGGGCGGATACGCGGCGGCGGCGACGGCGCTGGAACGCGCCGCGGAACTGACTCCGGAACCCGAGCTGCGTGCCCGCCGCCTGCTGACGGCCGCGCAGTCGGCCATGTTCGCCGGCCACCCGCAGTGGGTCGGTGAGATGAGCGGGCGCGTCGGCGAACTCACCGACGATCCCCGGCTGCGTGCCGAAGCCTCGCTCCTGGGCGGGTGGGCCCTCGGGGTCACACTCCGCCACGACGACGCGCTGACCCTGCTGCTGGGAGTCGCCGAGCTCACAGCCGCCTCGGCCCCGGCCCTGGCCCTGAGCGCCCTGAGCACCGCCGCGACGTCCGTCTACAACTCCGGGGCGCCGTACCACAGGGCGGAACTGCGGCGGATCAGTGATCTGATCGACGAGGACGACAACCCCGCCGCCCGCGCCTGGGCCGAGTCGGTGATCGATCCCCATCGCCAACGGGAACGGCTCATACCGCTCTTGAAGAACGGACTGGCCGCCATGTCCCAGGAGTCGCTCGGAGACCTCACGGCGCTCGGCGGCACGACCTGGATCCTGGACGAGTCCGAGCAGGCCGTTCGCATCCTCGGGCGGACCCTGGACGTCCTGCGGCGTGCCGGGGGCGCGGGCACGAACGCGACCGTGGCGCAGGCGCTCGCCCTCGCCCAGTTCGAGACCGGCTCGTGGACGGCGGCCCAGGCCGCGGCGGACGAGGCGTTCTGGATGGCCACCGAAGCCGGAGCCGACAACGTGACCGTGGGCGCCCGCGTCCTGCGGGCCACGCTGCGCGCACTGCAGGGCGACCACGCGGCCGCGCGGACCCAGGCGATCGACGCCGTACGCGGGGTGGACCTGCGCCATTCCCTGAGCCTTCAGGTCCGCCACCGCCATGCCCTGGGCATGGCCGCGTTCGTCGCCGGAGACCACGCCGACGCCTACGAGCAGTTGCGCGCGACCTTCACCCGCGACTTCCGCCCCGCTCCCGTCCACTACCATGCCTCGCTCTACTACGTGGGCGACCTTGCCGCCGCGGCGGTCCGTGCCGGGCGGGCGGACGACGCGCGCACGGTGGTGGACGCGGTCGAGAACAGCCTGGAGCCCGACAGGTCCCCCCGGCTGGCCGCCGTGCTCCACCGGGCCACCGCCCTGCTGACCGACACCGACGAGGCCGAGGACCGCTTCCGCGACGCCCTCGCCGACTCCACCACCGACTGCTGGCCCTTCGAGCGCGCGCTCACGCAGCTCGACTTCGGCGAATGGCTGCGCCGCCGGCGCCGCAGCGCCGAGGCCCGCCCCCACCTCAGCGCGGCACTGGAATGCTTCGAGCGGCTGGACGCCCGCCCGTGGACCGAACGCACCGCCGCGGAGCGCCGGGCGGCGGGAGCCCCGGCGGCGACGACGGCCGCGAGCCCGGCGAGCGAACTCACCCCGCAGGAACGGCAGATCGCCGAACTGGCCGCGACGGGCCTGACCAACCGCGACATCGGGGCCCGCCTCTACCTCTCACCCCGGACCGTCGGCTACCACCTGCACAAGGTCTTCCCGAAGCTCGGCATCCGCACCAGGGCCCAACTCCGCGACGCTCTCTCGCAGGATCCGGAGCAGTGACCCTGCGCCAGGGCCCGAACGGCCGACCGCCGAGTAGGGCGGCCGGCTCGAATGGTGCCGCCGGTTCGGAAGGAGCGGCCGGTGCGAAGGGAACGGCCGGTGCGAAGGGAACGGCCGATCAGCCCAGTTCGGCCTGCAGCCACCGCAGGACGTCGGGGGTCACCGAGTCGGTGATGTCGGCGAACTCGTCGTGCTTCTTCAGGAACTTGGCCACGTAGGGGCAGACGGGCACGATCCGCTTGCCGGCGGCGCGTACGTCGGTGAGCGCCTCCTGGACCAGGATGGCGGCGAGGCCCTGACCGGCGAAGGCTTCGTCGACCTCGGTGTGGTAGAAAACGCGCTGGTCACCGCGGTCGCGGTAGGCGGTCAGCCCGGCGCGCTCGCCGTCGACCAGGATCTCGTAGTGGTTCTTGGCGTCGACTCGCTCGACCGTGGGAGCGACGGAGGGCTGGCTCATGGGGGTGCCTTTCAAAAGGAGGTGGGTTACGTGTCACAAGGGTCAGGAGCGCGGGGGATTCCTGCGCGGCGTGATGACGGCGTTGGGCAGGGCGGGGGCGGGAAGGCGGTCGCCCGGATATCCCTCGACGGCCCCGAAGCGATCAGAGGCGTTCTGCCACTCTTCGCGGGCCGTGGCGATGTCCTCGTGGCTGCGCCCGATGAAGTTCCACCACATGACGATCTCTTCCTCGAACGGGGTTCCGCCGAGCAGGACCGTGCGCGCGATGTCGTCGGACTCGTTCGTCAGGGTCAGGGTGTCGACGCCCGGGTGGGCGTAGCCCAGCTCCGCGTGGCCCACCAGGGTGTCGGCCAGGCGCACCTCGCCCTGGTCGACCAGGAGGCCGTGCTCGAAGGCGGGGTCCACGGCGAGTGTGAGAGTCGCGCGCGGCTGGAGGATGATCTCGGCGCCGAGCAGAGGGGTGAAGGTCTGCACCGGGGAGGCCTGGCCCACGAGGGAGCCCAGGAAGACCCTGACGTCGGCACCGTCGATCCGCGCGGCCTCGGGTGCGTAGTGCTGGAAGTCCCGCTCGGCATCGCGGTGCTCGTCCGGCAGCGCCACCCACAGCTGGACGCCGTGCAGAATGGTGGTCCGCGCGGTGGAGACCTCCGAATGACAGATGCCGTACCCGCCCGTCATGAGGTTCAGCTCGCCGGGCCGTACATAGGCGTGGCTGCCCAGGCTGTCCCGGTGCTCGATCTCCCCGCTGAACAGCCAGCTCACCGTCTGCAGCCCGGTGTGCGGGTGCGGGGCGACGTCCATGCCTCCGGAGACCGACACGTCGTCGGGGCCGTAGTGGTCGGCGAAGCACCAGGCACCGATCAGGGTGCGGGAACGCTGCGGCAGCGTGCGCCGCACGGTCATGGCCCGGGGACCGCCGAGAGGGACGTCACGCGCGGTCAGTACGTCGACCCGGGCGGCCCCGGTCGAGCGCTCCCCGTCCGCCGGTGTGCCGCAGCGCATCTCCGTGGGCTTCGTCTCGACGTTGCTCATCGTGGACCACCTCCGAAAAACATTGTTCCATATTCAACCATCGCGTCGCGATAATAGGTCCGCGACATCGTCAGGTTCACACAACACGACAAGGGAGCCGCACAGGCCCCCGAAGGAGTCCCAGGTTGAGCACCCACACGACCGGGTCCGCGGCGCGGCGGATCTTCATCGACAAGCAGAGCCCCGCCGCGTACCAGGCACTGGTACAGACCTCGGAAGCGGTCCGCACGGTGACCACCGAGGCGGGACTCGACCGCAGGCTCGTGGAACTGGTCAACCTGCGCGTGTCGCAGATCAACGGCTGCGCCTACTGCCTCCACGTCCACACCAGGGCCGCCGTGCGCGCGGGCGAGACCACGCAGCGGCTCGGCGTGCTGGCGGCCTGGCGGGACACCGAGGTGTTCACCCCCGACGAGCGCGCCGCCCTCGCGCTCGCGGAGGCGACCACGAACCCCGCCGACGCGGCACTGCAGGAGACCGCCTACGACACGGCCGCCGAGGTGCTCACCGACGACCAGATATCCGCCGTGATCTGGGTGGCGATCACCATCAACGCGTTCAACCGGATCTCGATCATGAGCAAGCACCCGGTACGGCCGCAGTAGACGCTGTTCGCCGCCATCTCCCACAGAGATGACCGACCCATCTCCCACAGAGATGACTGACATCCCCGACCATCGCGGCGGATGGGGAAGCAGAGCGCGGCGGCGAGTGCTTGTCACCGGTGAGCGCGGCGAGAAAACCGCTCGCTCACCGCCAGGCACTCTGCCGAGCCGGTCCGACCGGCTCCCGCCCCGAAGAAGGTCCCCGTGTCCCGGACATCCGTACTCCGGACCTCGCCCCAGCGCGCGACCGGCACACAGCGCGTGACCGGCACCGAGCCCGCGCACGGTGTGCCGGGCCGGCTGATCGCGCTGCTGGCCGTCGCCTCCGGCATGACGGTCGCCAACCTGTACTACGCCCAGCCGCTGCTGTCCTCGCTGCGCGAGGTCTTCCACACGAGCACGGCGGCCGCCGGCTGGCTGATCACGCTCACCCAGGTCGGCTACGTGATCGGCATGCTCTTCCTGGTCCCGCTCGGCGACCGGCTGGAGAAGCGCGGCCTGGTCACCGCCCTGCTCACGGTCACCACCGTCGCCCTGCTGGCGGCCGGGCTGGCCACCAACTTCCCCATGCTGCTGATCGCTTCTCTGGTCAGCGGCGCCACCTCGGTCGTCGCCCAGATCCTGGTCCCGTTCGCCGCGGGCCTCGCCCCCGACCACGCCCGCGGCCGGATCGTGGGCCGGGTGATGAGCGGACTGCTCACCGGGATCCTGCTCTCCCGCACCGTCAGCAGCCTGGTCTCCGACGTCGCCGGCTGGCGCGTGGTCTACCTCGGCTCCGCCGTCCTGATGGCCGTCCTCGCCGTGGCCCTGCGCGCGGCTCTCCCCCAGCACGCGCCGACCACGACGATCCCGTACGCACGGGTCCTGCACTCCACCCTCCAGCTGGTCCGCACCCACCCCGCGCTGCGGCGCCGCGGCATCTACCAGGCGGCGATGTTCGGCGCCTTCAGTGCCTTCTGGACCACCATCTCCTACGTTCTCACCGGCCCCGGCTTCCACTACTCCCCCATCGGCGTCGGCATCTTCGCCCTCGTCGGAGCCGCCGGCGCGGCCGTGGCCCCGCTGGCCGGACGCTGGGCCGACCGCAGGCTGACCCGGCCCATGACCGGCGCCTCGTTCGCCCTCGCCGTGGCGGCCTTCGCCCTCGCCGGTCTCGGCCGGCACCACATCGTCCTGATCGCCCTCGCCGCCATCCTGATCGACGTGGCCGTCCAGGCCACCCTCATCCTCGGCCAGCACACCATCTACCAGCTCGACCCCCACGCCCGCGCCCGCCTCAACAGCGCCTTCATCGCCACCTTCTTCCTCGGCGGCGCCCTCGGCTCCCAACTCGGCTCATTCACCTACCACTCCGGCGGCTGGAGCGCGGTGACGATCCTGGGTGCGGCCCTGCCCCTCCTCGCCCTCCTGTACTGGCTCACCGAGCACCGGAAGGCGAACCAGGGCTCGACCCGTGACGCCGCGTAAAAGCACGACCCGTGAGGCCGCGTACGAGCGCAACCGCCCCGGCCACTGTCGCACGGCGTGGCCGTACGGCGGTGGCCGCGTGCCCTCGCGGACAACAAGTACTGCACGCGTCGACAACCCGCGGCCCCGGGACCGCCGTACGGTCGTCGGCGACACGGGCCGTCAGAGCCCGGACGGACGAACGAGACCGTACGCGACAGGCACCGAAACCGCACGCGACGGTCGCAGACAGAGGACAGCATGCGACACCCTCTTCCTCCACCAGGTGCGGCGCATCGCGGCTCGATCGTCTTCCGGACGGAGATGCGCGTGACCGTGGACGGCGAAGTGCCGGTACGGCTCCCCGCCGAACTCCGCTACGCGGCGACCGATCCCTACGCCGTGTGTCTGTCCCTGGGCGCTCCCTCGGCCCCCTCCGTCGACTGGGTCTTCGCCCGATCGCTCCTCTCCGACGGATGCCGCCGGCCCACGGGAACGGGGAACGTGGTGGTCTTCCCGCGGCACGGGTGTCATCCGGACTCGCTCCGCATCCTCCTCAGGACACGTCACGGGGCGGCCGTCCTCGAGGTCGACGCGGCCGTCGTCGCCGTCTTTCTGCACCGCACCGACGCGCTGGTGCCGCCGGGCACCGAACACCACCACATCGACCTGGACGACATCGTGGAACGGCTGACGGCCGGCAGCGAGTGACTCACCGGGCGGATCGCGGACGGCGGATCGCGGACCCGATGTCCCGCAAATGCGACGACATCACCGGTGCGCTCACGGACACCAGCGCATGCGCTCCTGGACAACGCGTCCCGGGCCTGCCCGCCTAGCGTCACCCGCGTACGCAACGCACGGCATCCCAGGAGGACCGTCATGACCAGCAGCTCCAAGCCCTTGAGCCACAGCCAGCCGTGGCTGCATCAGAAGGGCGAGGTCATCCAGGAGTTCGGGACCGTCAAGCAGTTCCCGCTCGGCCTGTCCTTCGAGGCGCGCATGTACTCCTGCCAGCGCCTGAACCAGGTCCTGGCGGACACCCAGATCCTCTACGGCCTCTACAAGAAGCACCACTGGCTCCTGCGCGGCGCCACCTTCTACCAGCTGCACCTGCTGCTGGACAAGCACGCCGGCGAACAGCTGGAGCTCGTGGACACCCTCGCCGAGCGCGTGCAGACCCTGGGCGGCGTCGCGGTCGGCGACCCCCGCCACGTCGCCGAGATCACCTCGATCCCGCGCCCGCCGGACGGCGTCGAGGAGGTCCCGGCCATGCTGTCGCGGCTGCTCGAAGCCCACGAGACCATCCTGACCGAGGCCCACGACGCGGCCAAGCGCACCGCCGAACTGGGCGACGACGGCACCAACGACCTGTTCGTCTCCCAGATCATCCGCACCGGCGAACTCCAGGCGTGGTTCCTGGCGGAGCACCTCGTCGACACTCCGCTGGTCCGCTCCTGAGACAAGGCGGGAACGCCGAGGCGGCGGGACGGGCGGGGCCACCGGAGCGACAGCCGCCGTCGTCCCCGGGCGTCCCCCGCCCGTCCGCATACCATGCAGCGAAGTTCGTTGCCCCGCGCAGGGGCGCTGCGTCACGGGGAGCGGCTGATGGATCTGCGGCAGATGGAAGTCGTCGTCGCGGTGGCGGACGCGGGCGGGTTCACAGCGGCGGCGAGGCGGCTGCACGTGGTTCAGTCCGCCGTCTCCGGCACGGTCCGCGCCCTCGAACGCGAGCTGGGCACGCCGCTGTTCACCCGGACCACGCACCGGGTGGCGCTCACGCCCGCCGGTGAGGCGTTCGTCCCCGCGGCACGAGCGGCCCTGCGCGCCGCCGAACTGGCGCGCGAGGCGGTCGACGCGGCCAAGGGGGAGCTGCGCGGGCGGGTCACCGTCGGCATCATGCAGGGAGTCTGGGCGGGCCTGCACCACGCGCTGGCCGCCCTGCGGTCGGAGCACCCGGCCGTGGTGGTCCAGCTGCGGCAAGCGGCCGTGACCGACATCCGGCAGGCCCTGCGCGAGGGCACGGTGGACCTGGCGGTGGTGGCACTGGACCGCCAGCAGCAACGGGGACTCGTGAGCCGACTGCTCGCCCGCGAGGAGATGGTCCTGGTCGCCTCCCCCCACCGGGACCTCTCCGCGACCAGCCCTGAGGGCACCGTCGAGCCGGACGCGGTCGCCCGTCTCCCCCTGATCGACTTCACCCCCGGCTGGGCGATCCGCCACGCCGTCGACCGAGCCTTCCGCAGCGCCGGCGTCGACCGCAGCACCACCTTCGAGGTGAACGACATCATGGCCGCGTCCGAGCTGGTCCGTAACGACCTGGGCGTCTGCGTCATGCCCCCGTCCATCGCCGACCGCTTCCCCGGCCTGGCGACATACCGGTTCGCCCGGCACGCACCGAACTGGAAGGTGATGGTGGTCCATCCCCCGGGCCAACTGTCCCCGGCGGCCACGGCGTTGCTACGACACATCACCTGACTGCGGCCGGCCGACTGGGGCCCCGCGTGTCCCGGACCACGGCGCGTACGATCCCGTCAGGATCTCGCGTTGTACGACGCGGGCTCAGGCGCCCGCGGCCGTGACGATGGCGTCGGTGGCGAAGCCGAGCAGGAGACCGAGCAGGACGCACCAGGTCGTGAGGGTCTTGCGGCCGGTCCTGCGGGCGACGGCCAGCAGCTCGATGACGACGTAGAGGATCGAGCCGGCGGCAAGACCGAGGAAGGCTGTCGACAGGGTGTCGTCGACCACGTGCTGGCCGATGAGGGTGCCGAGAAAGGTGGGGCCGCCGCCGATCAGGCCGAGCCGGAGCAGGGTGAGCCAGGACGGGCGTTCGCCCTCGGCGGCCAGCGGGGCGACGATGCCGAAGCCCTCGGTGGCGTTGTGCAGGCCGAAGCCGATGATCAGCAGGAGGGCCAGGGAGAGTTCGCCCTGGGCGGCGGAATTGCCGATGGCCAGGCCCTCGGCGAAATTGTGCAGGCCGATGCCGGTGGCGATCATCAGCGCGAGCGAGCCCGCCTGGCTGCGGGTCTTCGGCGCCAGTTCGGCGGTGGCGGCGGCGCCGGGGCCCGTGGTCCGAGCGGCGGCTTCACGACGGCGGGAGATCCAGCCGTCGTAGTGGACAAGTCCGGCGAGCCCGATGGTCAGGCCGGCGACCAGGGTGAAGCCCCCGGACGCCACCGTTCCCCAGGTGTGCTTGCCGAGCGCCTCGTCGATGGGCTCCCAGGCGTGGGTCAGCACGTCCCAGACGAGGAAGATCAGAATACCGATGGCAACAGCGTTCAGGCCGGCCTTGAGCCTGGGTGTGGCAGTGCGGAGGCGGCCGAAGGGGAGGCCGAGGTAGATGGTGAAGCCTGCGATGGCTCCGAGCAGGGCGATGCTGCTGCTGGACATGGGAACTCCGGTCTGATGTGCACAAGAAGCGCACAGAACGTAAGGCAGGCAAGGCTTGCCTTACAAGCCGTGGAGCCCGGCCTCGGAGAAGCTTGGGGAAGTCATTACGCGTTCCCGTCCGCAGCGCGGACGCATCCACCCCCCTGAACTTGACCATCAACGTAACTTAGGTGAGCCTTACCTAAATCTTGCTGTGAATGTTCTGGGAGTCGTCTGTGTCCACCTTGCCTTCGGAGTCGCCCGCCTCCACCCACTCGGTGCCCGTCCGGCGGCCGGGGCTGTACGAGGTTCTCGTCCTTACCGTGAACGGCCTGCAAGCCGGTCTCCTGAACAGACGCCTGACGCAGCAGGACACGGCCCCGCCCGCGAGACGCCTGATGCTCTGGGGAGCTTCGACGGCTCTGCTCTCCCAGATCTGCTGGTGGGGGGCCATGGTCATCGGCTTCCGCAACAGCCAGCGCTGAGCGGTCGGTTCGGCCCGCTTCTTCACGCTCGGTGAGCCGGGCGGTGTTCCGTGATCCAGCGCGCGGCGAGCAGACCCGAGGCGGCGGTGAGGACGGCCGCCGCGACGACGGTGGCGTTCAGGCCGAGGGCGTCGGCGAGGATGCCCGCGACCAGGGCGCCCACGGCGTAGCCGATGTCGCGCCAGAAGCGGTAGGTGCCCAGTGCGTTGGCCCGCCAGGTGGGGTGGGCGTGGTCGGAGACGGAGGCGATCAGCGCGGGGTAGACCATGGCTGTGCCGATGCCGAGGGCCACGGCGGACGTGATGCCCGCGAGCAGCGGAGTGTCGAGGAGGGCCAGGGCGAGGACGAAGCCGGCGGCCTGGACGAGCATGCCGCAGACGATCAGCGGTTTGCGGCCGATGCGGTCGGCGAGGTGGCCGGTGGGAATCTGCCCGAGGCCCCACAGGATGGGGTAGAGCCCCTTGATCAGGCCGACGGCGGCGAGGCCCAGGCCGTGGTCGGTGAAGAGCAGGGGAAAAACGCCCCAGGTGAGGCCGTCGTTGAGGTTGTTGACCAGGCCGGCCTGGCTGGCCCCGCGCAGGGAGCGGTCGTGCCAGGAGGTGCGGGCGAAGGTGGCGGCCAGGCCGCTGTCCTCGCCGTCGGGAAGGGGCTTGGTGTGGTGGGCGAGTTCGAGGGCGACGTGGCCGGCGGTGTCGCGGACGGCGAGAGACAGGGCGAGTCCGGCGACAACGAAGACGACGCCGATGAGTTCGGGGGCGGGGCGCAGGCCGTGGGTGGTGGCGAGATAGCCGGTGAGGAGGGCGGTGGCGCCGACGGCGGTGTAACCGGCGGCCTCGTTGAGCCCGGTGGCGAGGCCCCGGCGGGCGGGGCCGACGAGGTCGATCTTCATGTTGACGGTCATCGACCAGGTCAGTCCCTGGTTGAGGCCGAGCAGGACGTTCGCGGCGACGATCCAGCCCCAGGACGGCGCCCAGGCGAGGGCGAAGGGGACGGGGATGCCGATCAGCCAGCCGGTGACCAGGAGTTGCTTGCGGCGGAAGCGGGCGGTCAGGGCGCCGGCGGCGAGGTTGGTCAGGGCCTTTGTGGTACCGAAGGCGATGATGAAGGAGAAGACCGCGAGGTCGCTGGTCAGACCGAAGAGGTGCGCGCCGATCAGCGGGACGGTGGTGCGTTCGAGGCCGACCAGGCCGCCGACGCAGACGTTGACGACGACCAGCAGGGTGAACTGGACCCAGTTCTCGCGCAGGCCCAGGCGTATGGGCCGTCCGTCGGAGTCGGTCGCGGTGGAGGTCGCGCGGGTGGTCTTCACGAGGTGGTGTCCTGGGTGAGCGTTCGGCCGTGGGCCGCCGCGTAGTCGTCCGGTCCGCCGTCGAGGACGGCGATGTCGGTGTGGCCCGCGCGTTCGAGGAGGCTGGCCGCGGTCATGGCCCGCTCGCCGTGGCCGCAGGCCACGACCGGCCCCTCGGGGGCGTCGACGATGTGGGCGGCGAGGGAGCCGAGTTCGATGTGCACGGCTCCGGGCACGTGTCCGGCGGCGAACTCCGCTTCCTGCCGTACGTCGAGGTAGGGGCGGTTCCCGGTGCGGTCGGCGGTGACGAAGGCTGTGGTGGCCTGTGGGTTGCCGGCGGCCCGCCAGGCGGCCATCCCGCCGGTCAGTCGTCCGGCGAGACGTTCGTAGCCGATCTTGTACGCCTGCCGGACGAGCTCGCTCAGGTCCTGGTCGTCGCCGGTGACGAAGGCGAGCGGGACCGTGTCGGGCAGCAGCCAGCCGAGCCAGGTCGCGAACTGGCCGCGCAGCGGGATGGAGAGAGAGCCGGGGATGTGGCCGGCCGCGTACTCGGCCGCCGGGCGCACGTCGACCACCTGGCCGCCGTTCACGAGCAGCGCCCCGAGTTCCCCGGCGTCCAGGGCGGGCAGGGGCGGGGTGGAGGCGAGGACGGCGGGCCCGCGCCGGTTGGCCTCGGCGAGCCGGGTGAAGTAGTCCGGGTAAGTGCCGAGCCCGGACAGCAGCAGTCGTACGAAGGTGTCCTCGTCCGGGGCGGTCAGCAGCGGGTTCGTCCGCTTCTGCGCGCCGATCGTCGAGGTGCGTTCGCTGCCGGGCGGGGCCGAGCAGAAGGATCCGGCGCCATGGGTGGGCCAGACCTGGGTCTCGTCCGCCAGCTCGGCGAGGCGGCGGAGCGAGTGGTACTGGGCGCGGGTGAGTTCCTCGGTGCGGTCGGCGCCGAGGAGGTCGGTGCGGGCGGCGGAGTTCACGATCAGCGAGCCGCCGGTGAAGACGCCGAGCGCGCGGGAGCCGTCCAGGAGCAGGAAGGACAGGTGCTCGTCGGTGTGTCCGGGGGTGGCGAGGGCGCGCAGGGTCAGGCCGCCCAGGTCCACTTCGTCGCCGTCGGCCAGACCCTGGTGCTCGAACGTACGGCGGCCCGCGGTGGAGGCGAGCACGGTGGCCCCGTCGTCGTGGCCGAGCTGGACGGCGCCGGAGAGGAAGTCCGCGTGCAGGTGCGTGTCCGCGGCGTACGCCACGGTCAGTCCGCGCCGGGCGGCAGCCGTCCGTAGGGCGCGCAGATCACGGCTGGCGTCCACGGCCAGGGCGCGGCCGTCACCGAGGTCGACGAGGTAGGCGCTGTTGCCGAGGCCGGCGTCGACCAGGGGTGTCACGTGGTCGTCGGCAAAGCCCATCGGGTCCTCCAAGATCCGGACGGGAGGCGGCGTGAGGTCGGTGTGGCCGGTGGTGTGGTCACCGCGCCCGCCGTCACCTACACTATTCCATGGATTTGTGGAGGATGTCATGGCAGGAAGCACCCAGGTCGGCGCGAAGGCGCAGCTGTACGACGCGTTCGCGACCAGCGGCAAGGCGCTGGCCAGCGGAAAGCGCCTGGAGCTGCTCGATCTGCTCGCGCAGGGCGAGCGCACCGTGGACGCCCTGGCCAAGGCCGCGGGACTGAACCTGACGACGGCCTCCGCGCATCTGCAGACCCTCAAGCAGGCCGGGTTCGTCGCCACCCGGCGCGAGGGCGTACGCATCCACTACCGGCTCGCCGGCGACGACGTGGCCCGGCTGTTCGCCCTGCTGCGCAAGGTCGCCGAGGCCCACCAGGTCGCCGTACCGGCCGCGCGGGACGCCTACCTCGGCGTGGACGACGCGGCGGAGGTCACCCACGAGGAGCTGTGCGCTCGTGCGGCGGCCGGGGAGGTCGTCGTACTGGACGTACGGCCGGTGGAGGAGTACCGGGCCGGGCACATCCCGGGTGCGGTGTCCATCCCGGTCGAGGAACTGGCGCACCGGATCGAGGAGTTGCCCGAGGAGACGGAGATCGTCGTCTACTGCCGGGGTGAGTACTGCGTGCTCGCCTACGACGCGGTACGGCTGCTCACCGACCGCGGACGACGGGCCGTCCGCCTCAACGACGGCATGCTCGAATGGCGCCTGGCCGAACTGCCCGTCGACGCCGGGGAGCCGGCGTGACCGGCAGCGTCGCGTCCGCGCGTCCGAGGCTGCCGAGGAATGCGGCCGGGCGACGGTCCTGCCGTCGGCGCCCGGGACCTCGGTGCTCCGACCGACGGCGCCCCGGACCGCGGTGCTCCGGCCCGGACGGACCGGGCAGCTCGGACGGCCCGGGCAGCTCGGAAGACGCCGACGATCCGTCGCCGAGCCGGCTGGGCTCCTGGCTGAGCTCAGCCAGGTCCTCAACGCCGCCTGACATCCCACGTCCCGCACCGCCCGGCATCGCGCGTCCCCACGCCCCCTGACGTCCCGCGTCCCGACCCCGCCAGACATCCCGCTTCGTTCCGCCCACCCCTCCCGTGCCCGCGACATCAAACCCGTGCCCGCGGACACTTCCATCACGCCCGGAACCGGCGGGAGGCCCTACCCGGAGGAAACATGACCAGCAGCGCACCAACCGGCACGACGGGCTCGACGGGCTCGATACCCGGCGTGCCCGACGCCGTCCACGCACAACGCCGCATTCTGCGGGTCCTGGTCGCCTCCCAGGTCCTCAGCGGGGCCGGACTCGCCGCGGGCGTCACCGTGGGTGCCCTGCTCGCGCAGGACATGCTCGGCACCACCAGCCTCGCCGGGCTGCCCAGCGCCCTGCTCACCGGCGGATCGGCACTCACCGCCGTCGTCGTCGGCCGGGTCTCCCAGGCCCGCGGCCGCCGCCCCGGCCTGGCGGGCGGCTACCTCGCCGGGGTCGTCGGCAGCGCCGGTGTCATCATCGCCGCGGTACTGGACAGCCCCGCGCTGCTGTTCCTCTCGCTGTTCGTCTACGGCGCCGGTACCGCCACCAACCTGCAGGCCCGCTACGCCGGAGCCGATCTCGCGCACCCGGCGCACCGTGCCCGCGCGGTGTCCACCGTGCTGGTCGCCACCACCCTGGGCGGCGTCGCGGGCCCCAACCTGGCCGCACCGACCGGCGACATCGCCAAGACCTTCGGCATCCCCGAACTGGCCGGGCCCTTCCTGCTCTCAGGTGCCGCCTACGCACTGGCCGCCCTCGTTCTCGCCGTCTGGCTGCGGCCCGACCCGCTGGTCGTCGCCCGCAGCGTCGCCGCCGCCGAGCATGGCGGCAGCGGCACCGTCGCCGACACGGCCCCGAGCAGCTCCGCTCAGGGGCGCCGGGGCAGCGTGGTCCTCGGGGCGCTCGTCATGATCCTCACCCAGCTCGTCATGGTCGCGGTCATGACGATGACCCCGGTCCACATGCACGACCACGGTCACGGCACGGCGGCCTCGGGCCTCGTCATCGCCATCCACATCGGCGCGATGTATCTGCCCTCGCCTCTGACGGGTTGGCTCGTCGACCGCTACGGCCGCATGAAGATCGCCACCGCGTCCGGACTCACCCTGCTGGTGGCCGGCATCGTCGCGGCCACCGCGCCCGGCGACTCCGTCGCCCTGCTCGCGCTCGCCCTGGCCCTGCTGGGGCTCGGCTGGAACCTCGGCCTCGTCTCCGGTACGGCGATCATCACCGACACCGTGCCGCTCGCCACCCGAGCCAAGACCCAGGGCATGGTCGACGTCGCCATCGCGATCGCCGGCGCCGCGGGCGGTCTGTCCTCGGGCATCGTCGTCGCCGCCGCCGGTTTCCCCGTCCTCGCGCTGTCCGGCGGCATCGTCGCGCTCGCCATCCTCCCCGCCATCGCCGCGACCGCGAGCAGCCGCTGAAGCGGCTCCCTCCCCCTCCGGAGCGGTTGCGGCGCCCCACTTCCGATGATGCTGTGGAGGTGGCGGCGGCCGTACCTGTCGGGTTCTTCGGGCCGTACCTCTTGCCCTTTTCCCGGAAGGATCCGGCCATGACGTCTGCGTCCATGCGGGGAAAGGTCGCGCTCGTGACCGGGGCGACCAGTGGCATCGGCGCTGCCACGGCGCAGGCGCTGGCCGAGCGCGGGGCGCACGTGCTGGTGGCCGGCCGTGACGCCGCTCGAGGCGAATCCGTCGTGGGGGCGATCCGGGAGCGCGGCGGACAGGCGGACTTCGTGAGCGCCGACCTGCGCGACGCCCAAGCGGTACGACGTCTTGCGCACGACGCGCTGGAACTGGGCGGCGGCCGGGTCGACGTCCTGGTCAACAACGCGGGCGTCTATCCCTTCGGGCCGACACGGGAAACGGAGGAGGGCCTTTTCGACACCGTGTACGCGCTCAACGTCAAAGCACCGTTCTACCTGGTGGCCGCGCTGGCTCCGGGCATGGCCGACCGGGGCGCGGGAGCGATCGTCAACGTGACGACCATCGCGGCCGCGCTCGGGATCTCGGGCATGGCGCTGTACGGCTCGAGCAAGGCGGCGCTGAACCTCCTGACGAAGGCGTGGGCGGCCGAGTACGGCCCTCAGGGGGTACGGGTCAATGCCGTACAGGTCGGTCCCACGCGCACCGAGACCACGGCTCAGAGCGAGGAGGACCTGCGGAATCTGGCCGCTCGGGCGCCCGCGGGGCGGCCGGCGTCCGCCGCGGAGATCGCGGCGGCGATCGTGTACCTGGCCGACGACGAGGCGAGCTTCGTGCAGGGTGCCGTCCTGCCCGTGGACGGCGGCCGTACCGCCGTCTGACCTGGCGAGACGGCTGACCTGGTGAGACGGCTGACCCGCTGCCCGGTCGTACACGGACGGCCCGCCTGCCGAGCCAGGCTCGTCGTGTCACGTCCCGTCCGGGAACGACTGGCGAGCGCCACCGCCGAGTACAACAATTGCGAGTACTGCCTGTCCGCTCACACCTTCATAGGGGCACACGTCGGCAAGGCCGACGCCGAGGAACTGGAGCGTGCCCGCGACGGGGAGTCCGCCGACCCGCACACCGCCGCACCGCCGGCCCTGTCCGGCGCCGTCGCGAGCGGGCGCGGCAGCATCGACGACACGCGGCTGAAGGCGGCTCGGGCCGCGGGCGTCACCGACGCCGAGACCGCCCAGGTCGTCGGCAATCCGGCGCCGAACGTCCTCACCGATTACTTCAGCATCCTCGCCGACACCGACACCGACTCCGACACCGAATGGCCGATCGTCCCCGCGCGACCACGGCTGACCGCCGGCCGTCGTCGCACAGCCCAGAACGGCTCGGGATCAGCACCGATCGTGATGCGAGGAATCACATGAGCGAGAGCGAACCGCGCGAAACCCAGGAAACCACCGGCTACGACGTGATCGTGCTGGGTGCCGGTCCGGTGGGCCAGAACGTCGCCGAGCGCGCCCGGGCGGCCGGGCTGTCCGTCGCCGTCGTGGAACGGGAACTCGTCGGCGGCGAATGCTCCTACTGGGCCTGTGTGCCCAGCAAGGCGTTGCTGCGGCCGGTCATCGCGGTCGCCGACGCGCGGCGCGTGGACGGTGCCCGGCAGGCCGTCACCGGCCGGCTCGACACCGACGATGTCTTCGCCCGGCGCAACCGCTACGTCGCCGACTGGGACGACAGCGGGCAGGCCCGGTGGGTGAAGTCCATCGGCGCGGACCTCTTCCGCGGTCACGGCCGTCTGGACGGCCCGCGGCGCGTGACGGTCACCGGCGAGGACGGTTCCCGCCGCACGCTCACGGCCCGCCATGCGGTGGCCGTGGCCACGGGCAGTCTGCCGGTGCTGCCCGACATCCCGGGCGTCGAGGAGGCGCGTCCCTGGACGAACCGGCACGGCACCGACTCCAGCGCCGTGCCCGCCCGGCTCGCGGTGATCGGTGGCGGCGGGGTCGGCGTCGAGATGGCCACCCTCTGGCAGGGACTCGGCGCCCAGGTCACCCTGCTCGCCCGGCGCCGGCTGCTTCCCCGTATGGAGGACTTCGCGGGAGAGCTGGTCGCGCAGGGACTTGCCGAGGCGGGCGTGGACGTCCGGATCGGCGTGCGGGTGACCGCCCTGCGCCGTCCGGATCCCGAGGGTCCGGTCACCCTCACCCTCGACGACGGCGGTGAACTGGAGGCCGACGAGGTACTGTTCGCGACCGGCCGTACGCCCGCCACCGGTGACATCGGCCTGGACACGGTCGGTCTCACCCCCGGCTCCTGGCTGGACGTGGACACCACCTGCCTGGTCGAGGGCGCGGACGGCGACTGGCTGTACGCCCTCGGTGACGTGAACCACCGTGCGCTGCTCACCCACCAGGGCAAGTACCAGGCGCGGACAGCGGGCGACGCCATCGGCGCACGCGCCGCCGGCCTGCCGGTGGACGACGCCCCGTGGGGCGACCATGCCACCACCGCCGACCAGCACGCCGTCCCGCAGGTCTTCTTCACCGACCCGGAGGCGGCGGCCGTGGGCCTGACCGCCGGGCAGGCGGTCGGCGCCGGCCACCGCGTCACGACCGTCGACCTGGACTTCAACGCCGCCCAGGGCGCCAACCTGTACGCCGACGGCTACCGGGGCCACGCCCGCCTCGTCGTCGACCTCGACCGTGAGGTCCTGCTCGGCGTGACCTTCGTCGGCCCCGGCGTCAGCGAGTTGCTGCACTCGGCCACCGTCGCGGTCGCGGGCGAGGTCCCGCTCAAGCGGCTGCGGCACGCGGTCGCCTGCTTCCCCACCGTCAGCGAGATCTGGCTGTTCCTGCTCTCCGCCTACCGGCGCGAACGGGAGACGTCGCGGGCCGCCTCCGCGTGACGTCCCGGCCCCGGACTCCCGTACGAGGCACGGCAGTCGGAGCCCGTGGCGGGGGCGTCCCCGGCGATCCGTGCGGGTGCTTCGGGGCGTTGATCCGGTCCGGCCGGGAACGGGGTGCCCGTTCCCGGCCGGCCGGGTGGGGTGCGCGGTGCGGGGCGTACGCGCAACCCCGGTCCCGGGTCGGTCCGTCGCGCCCGCGGCCTCCTCGATCATGTCGGTGACGACGTCCGGGTGGCTGATCATGACCACGTGGGACGCGCCCGGCACCTCGACGACGCGCGCGTGGGCCCAGGGGATGGTGTGCCATGCGGCGCCGTGGGTCACATCGGTGAAGGAGCGGTCATCACCCACGCGGCGGCGGGCAACCCGAACGTCAAGGCCCTCGTCCACGTCGCCGCGTCCGTCCCCGACACCGGCGAGAAGCTGGGCGACCTCGTCCAGCGCTACCCCGGCAGCGAGATCCAGGCCGCCCTGGACCAGGTGCCGTTCACCAACCCCGACGGCACCACCGGAACGGACCTGTACATCAAGCCCGACCGGCTGCGGGACGTGTGCCCCGCCGACGGCTGCCGCGTTCGGTCGCCGATGCCGCGGGAGTCAGCGTGGCGAGGGCGGCGGCGCCGGCCAGGGCCACCGCCGCGACGGCACCGACGGTGTGGTTCCGGCGTCTGCGAGAGGACGTCATGACGATGCTGCTGTTCCGCGGGCAGCCTGCTTGACGAGGTCGGCGACGGTGTCGGGCTGCGACACGTAGATGGCGTGGCTGCCGGGCACTTCGACGGTTTGGGCTCCGATCCGCTCGGCCATGGCGCGCTGGGCGGGCGGCGGGATCATGCGGTCGTCGCTCGCCACCAGGTACCAGGCCGGCTTGGTGCGCCAGGCAGGCTGCGAGACCGCCCCGCCGAGGGCGGCCACGCCCCAGGGCACCTGGGAGTCGGCCATGAACTCGGCCTGGGCGCGGGGCAGATCGCCGGCGAAGGAGTCGGCGAACTTGTCGCGGTCCAGAAACAGGAAGCCCTGGTTCGGCGGCAGGATCGGCGGTACCGGGGCTCCCGGCGGCGGGTCGGCGATCAGGGTGTTCACCGACTCACCCTTGTCGGGGGCGAACGCGGTGACGTAGACCAGCGACGTCACCTTCTCGTGGTTGCCCGCCTCGCTGATCACGGCTCCGCCGTAGGAGTGGCCGACCAGGGTCACCGGACCCGTCATCCCGTCGATCACCTGCCGGGTGGTGGCGACGTCGTCCTCCAGGGAGACCGTGGAGTTCTGCACAATGGCCACGTCATAGCCGTCAGCCCTGAGGGCGTCGTAGACGCCCTGCCAGCCGGAGCCGTCCACGAAACCGCCGTGGACGAGCACGACGTTCCCCCGCGGTGCGCTGTCGTTCATGATTCCTCCCCTGTTCCTCGGGCCCGCGTGTGCGGCCCCGATCGAGAAGACTAGGAATGCGGTCGATTCGGCTTCTTCCGTCATGTGACGTAGTTGCGGCCGAAAGCCGTGTCCCGGGCCGGACACCCCGGCGGCCGGTCCGCACGGCCGCGTCCAGCGACTGCCCGAGACCGCTGTGACTCGGCCGTGCCCTGTAACTCCACGCCGGCGGTCACGACGACGCGCATGCCGCGGTCCGCCGCCCCGGGGCACGGTGGCGGCCGGCAGCGCCGTCTTGCCGGCGCCGGGCGCCTCCGGCGGCAACGGTGGACCGCCGGACCGGGCCACGTTCCCCGGGAAGACGCCCAGGCGCCGGATTCCTCGCCTTTGCGATTACCGCCGTCTCCCGGCGTTCACTCCTGCCCCGCGGCCACGAACGCGGTGACCTCGTCGGCGAACCGTTCGGGCTCTTCGAGGTGGCCGAAGTGTCCGCTGTGCTCCAGCACCACGAGCCGTGAGGCGGGGATCAGCTTGTGCAGCTCTTCGGCCCAGCGCACCCCGCATACGACGTCGTATCGCCCGGCCACGACGAGCGCGGGCACGGTCAGCGTGCCGAGCGCCTCGCGGTCGTCGATCAGGTCGGGTTCGCCGTGCTCGTCCAACCCCGAGATGTGGGCGGCTCGCAGGGATTCCCGCAGGGGTGCCCACCGCTGCGGTTCACTCCAGTAGCCGGCGATGTAGGCCGGCAGCACCCCCCTTGCCGCCGCCAGCATGGCGTCGTCGTCGGCGATGGCCGGGATCGAGGCGAACGCCGCCAGCACGGCCGGCAGTTCCGGGTGGTCTGCGTGCCGTGCTACGAACTCCTGCACCGAGCGCATCGCTTCAGCCCCGTGTTCGGCCCCGGTGACCGGCGCGCTGTCGTAGAGCACGATCCCCGCGAGCCGGCCGGGCCGGTGCAGTGCGTGGTACTGGGCGACGAAGCCGCCGTGCGAGTGGCCCAGCAGGTGCACCCGGGGTACGGCGAGGTGGTCGATCAGCGCGGCCAGGTGGCGGCTGTAGAGGGCTCTGGTGTAGCCGTGGGGATGGCTGGGCAGCCGGTCGGAGCCACCGGTGCCGGCCGGCTCGAGGTAGACCATGGTGAGGTGCTGCTCGAGCAGCGGTGCGCGCAGGTACTCCCAGGCGATCCCGGGCCCGCCGGGATGTGCCACGCACACCGGTCCGGTGCCGTGCACGTGGTAGCGCATGGTGAGGCCGTCCACTTCGAGGGTGTGGACGCCCTCGGCCGACGGGCTGGTGACAGATGGGGTCATCGGAGCTCCCGATCTTGAAGGTGGTCGAACACCGGCAAGATGCGTGAGCCCAGCGAAAGTTCGACCCCGACAGCGTGACGTGGGTCACACCATGTTCGTCACGTCATGCTCGTCACGTCATGTTCACAGATGGCCTCCCTGTCAGGAGACCCCACGCTCCGTCAGGACGGAGTCCCTCAGCGGAACCGGATGGAAGAGACGCAGCTGCGTCACCCGGCCACCGCTGAGGTTCATGATCCACGCCACGGCGGGAGGGCAGTGCCTGGGGTCGTCCGGGGGGTTGATGATGTCCGTCTCCCACACGGCCAGCGACCGCCCGGCGGTCACCTCGACCGGCCGCTGACGCACCCCGGCGGCCAGGTCGCCGTCCATGGCACGGGCCAGCAGATCCCTGCCTCCCATCCGCGTGGCCCCGCTCATCAGGGCGACCTCGGGCGACCAGCGCTCGGCGAGAACCTTGGCGAAGTGCCCCGCCTCGGCGGCGGCGAGCGTGTCACGCACGTCGTCCCAGCCGGCCGCGGTGCGAACCCGGGCGTCGCTGTGCGCGTGCTCCGCCGTGGCGGCCAGGGCGCCGGCGAGCTTGGCCCGCGCCTGGCTCAGCCGGCTGCGGACCGTCCCCACCGGCACACCGCACACCTCGGCGATCCGCTCGTACGAGGTGACGCCCTCGGTGAAGTGGCGGAGCACGAGCGGCATCCGCAAGGTGGGCGACAGCGACTCGACCGCCTCCCACACCCAGTCCCGCATGGCGTGCCGCTCCAGCACCTCGTCCGGGCCGGCGTCCGGGTCCGGCAGGGACAGCGTGCCCAGGGGCTCGGCGGGCCGGGAGTCACGCAGCAGCGTCCGGCACTTGTTGCGCACGATCATCCGCAGCCACGGCCCGACCGCTCCCGGATCCCGCACGTCCCCGACACGGGTCAGGGCGACGAGCGAGGCGTCCTGCAGGACGTCGTCCACGTCCGGGCCGGGGCCCAGCATGCTCAGGGCCACGGCCCGCATGCCCGCCCGATGCCGCTCGAGCAGGAGCGCCAGAGCGGTCACGTCACCGGCCTGCGCCCCTGCGATGAGCGCGACGTCCTCGGTGTCCGCGCCCGCTCCCCCATGCACTGTCACAGTCCTCCCGCAGCCCTCGCTCACCGCGCCGGCTGAGGATAGACCACCCGGAGCGTCCGCACTCTTCCGTTCCTGCGGATCACGAGCCAGGACAGGGTCGACGGACAGAGGTTGACGGCACCGACGGGGTGCGGACTGCACTCTTTCTAGTGATACATGAGCGATCGTCAGCATTCATGAGTGAGCCCTTCGTACGGTCGTGGGCGTGAATCTGACCGAGTGGGCCAGGGCCCAGGGTGTGCATCCGCAGACGGCGCGGCGGTGGTTCCGTGAGGGGACCCTGCCCATGCCCGCGCGGCGTGTGGGCCCGCGCACGATCCTGGTGAACGTGGAGGCGAACGCGGCTGCGCGACTCACCGGGGGCGTGGGGCTGTACGCCCGGGTTTCCTACCGGCTCCTGCACGAGGGCAGGAGCAAGGGCCGCGCGGTCATCACTCCGGATGCGTGAGCGCCCTCAGCCGTCCGGCGCCGGGGTCGCGTGATCGCCTTGCCCGAGGCCGCGCGTGATCCCCGCGCCCGAGGCGGGGTGCTCGCTCCGTCCGAATCCGCGGACCGCCCGTCCGCCGAGCCCTGACCGCCAGCCGCGGCGGCAGCTCAGCCGAGCTGCAGTCGCATGAGCGCGAGGTCGAGCCAGCGGCCGAACTTGGTGCCGACCTCGGGGATCGTTCCGACGACGTGGAACCCGAACCGTTCGTGCAGCCGGATCGACGCGGTGTTCTCGGCCTCGATGCCGGCGATCATGACGTGGTGGCCGGCTTCGCGCGCGGAGGCGATGAGGGCCTCGAGGAGTACGGAGCCGATGCCGAGGCCGTGCCGGTCGCTGCGGACGTAGACCGAGTTCTCCACCGTGTGACGGTAGCCGTCCAGCTGCCGCCACGGTCCGTAGACCGCGAACCCGGCCACCTCGCCCTCCACCTCGGCCACGAACGCCGAGCCGCGCTCCAGGTGTGCGGCCAGCCAGGCGGCACCCTCGGCGGCGGACTGCGGGGTGTGCGTCCACAGGGCCGTCGAGTGCTCGATGGCGTGGTTGCGGATCGCGCGGACGGCCTCCGTGTCGCCCGGCCGTGCGCGACGTACGGTCACGACCACGGACCTTCTCTCGTATATTGGATTCATGTCCAACATAGTAGATCCTCTGGTGGGGCAGATCGCCGCCCGAGTCCGCACCGAACGGGAACGCCGCCGGTGGACCCTGGCCCAGCTCGCGGACGCCTCCGGGGTGTCGCAGGCCATGATCAGCAGGATCGAGCGTGGTGAGAGCAGCCCGACGGCCGTCGTCCTCGGCAAGCTGTCCGCCGCGTTCCAGCTCAGCGTCGCCTCCTTGCTCGCCCTGGCCGAAGGCACGCGGGACGAGCCGGAGGGACGGGCGGGCGTGCGCCGCCGGACCGACACGGCCGAGTGGCGGGACCCCGGCACCGGCTACCGGCGCCGCCAGATCACCGGCCCGCGCTTCCCCGCGGAGGTCGCCGAGATCCACCTGCCCGCAGGCGCCCGCGTGCCCTATCCGGCCGCCGCGTTCGCCTTCGTACGACAGATCGTCTGGGTCCTCGACGGCCACCTGACCTTCCACGACGGCGACACGGTCCACGAACTCGACGCGGGCGACACCATCGAGCTCGGCGAGCCCGCCGAGCGCGTCTTCGCCAACACCACGGACACCGAGTGCCGTTACGCCGTCGTCCTCAGCCGCGGCACACAGCCATGACCCGTGACCTCCCTCGCGGTGGCACGTTCCTCCTGGCCTGCACGGCCGGAACGGCGATCGCGAACAACTACGCCATCCAACCCGCGCTCACCGAGGTCGCCGCCGAACTGGGCGTCCCCCTCTCCGTGATCGGGCTCGTGCCGAGCGCCGCGCTCATCGGCTGCATGACCGGCTTCGCCCTGCTGCTCCCCCTCGCCGACCGTCTCGCCCCCAACCGTCTGGTGGCCGCACAGCTCGCCGCCCTGACCGCGGCCCTCACCCTTGCCGCCCTCGCACCCGGCGCGGGCGTGCTCCTGGCCGCCTACCTGTGCGTCGGCGCGGGCGCCAGTGTCGCCGCCCAGGCCGGCAGCATCGCGGGCCGATACGCCGCGCCCGGCCGGCGGGGAACCGGCGTCGCCACCGTGGCCGCGGGGATGTCGGCAGGCATCCTGCTCAGTCGCCTGGCGGGCGGAGCCCTCGCCGACCTCCTCGGCTGGCGCCGCATGCTCCTCGTCTTCGCCGCTCTCGCTCTGCTCGGCGCTCTCGCCGCGGTCACGCTCCTGCCCCGGCAGCGCCCGCACTCCGACCGCGGCTACCGTGCCGCCCTCACCGCCCTCCCCCCGCTACTGCGCGAGTTCCCGCAACTGCGGCGCGCGGTGGCCGCCGGTGGGCTGTGGTACTTCGCCTTCAACGTCACGTGGGTCGCCCTCGCGCTCGCCCTGGCCGAACCTCCCCTCTCCCTCGGTCCGACCGCCATCGGCCTGTACAGCCTGGCCGGGCTCCTCGGTATGGCCGTCCTCCCGCTCACCGGGCGCCTGGCCGACCGGCACTCCCCGTCAACCGTGATCACCATCAGCATGCTGGCCGCCGCGGCCGGCACCGGGCTGCTGGCCACCGGCCTGAACACCCCGCCGACGACCGCTCTCGGTCTCGCTCTCTTCGACGCCGGCTGCTTCGCCGCCCAAGCCGCCAACACGAGCCGCGTCATCGCCCTCGACCCGCACCGCTCCGGCAGCCTGACCAGCGTCTACCTCGTGCTCTACTTCACGGTCGGTGCCGCCGGAACCGCCCTGGCCGCACCTGTGCTGAGCGCCCTCGGCTGGCCGGGCACCGCCCTCACCGCCGCCACCGCACTGCTCCTCGCCGCCGCCCTCGGGCGCACCGGCGACCGGCAGCCGCACGGCGAGCAGGCCCACGGCCCCGACCACGACGCCGTTCCCGGCCCGCGCAGGTGAACGACGCCCGGCCCGAAAAGGTGTCAGGGAAGCATGCCGAGCTGCCGCATCTGCGAGAAGACGTCCACGACCCCCCAGATCTCGACGACCCGGCCGTCCGCGAAGCGCATGACGAACATCTCGCTGTAGGTGACCGACCTGCCGGTGGGCGCCATGCCCCGGTACTCGCCCAGATGAGTACCCGTGACCGTGTTCCTGGAGACGACCTTGTCTCCCTCGGCGATCGTGTCCTCGACCGCCACGTGCACGTCGGGGAACGCGCGCAGGAGCAAATCCCACACCTGCTTGAGCGCCTGTGTCCCCGTGGCGTCCATCGGAACCGGCGCGTGGAAGAGCACGTCGGGTGCCATGATCTCGTCGATGGTCTTGGCGATGACCGCCGCGTCGCCGCTGTTCACGGCGTCGTGAAGGCGGCTCAGCGTCGCCGTGTTGCTTGACTCCCGCATGGTCGACACGTGGTCAACTCCTCTGTTCTCGCCGGTGATTCCACACCGATGACGAGACAGCACACCGAGCCGTGACATCGGTGGACGTCAGATGGCCGATTCCGGGGTCTCACCGGCGGCCGGTCGAGTCCGGAACTCGGCGATGCCGGGCCGGAGACGGAACCGAGGCAGACGTGGCGGGCGTCTGCCGAACGATCAGGCCCACGGCGTTTCCCCGAGGATTTTGCGAAGTGCGGATCTACGTCAGCGTGGACATGGAAGGCATCACCGGACTCGTCGACGCCACCGATGTCCAGCCCTCCGGCCGGGACTACGAGCGTGGACGGCTGATGATGGCGGAGGACGTCAACGCGGCCGTCCGCGGCGCGCTCAGGGCAGCCGGCACGGGGTCATGACCGGCGTGGCCTGGCCGTCAGGGTGGCCCCGGGCCGTGTCCGGCGGCCGGGACGAGACTGGTTGGCCATTGTGGTGCAGAATGATCTCCTTCCCGGCATGAGCGGCAATCCCTCCCGGCGACAAGGAGCACAGCATGTCCACGGACGCGGTCGCACGATTCCTGGCAGCCCTGGACCCGGAGCACCGGAAGACCGTCGGTGCCAAGCCGCGTGAGGAGCAGGCGATGCTCGCGGCGGCCTGGGAACGCGAACTCGAATCGGACGACGAACTCGACACCCTCGACGAGCTGTCCCCGCCGGCAGCGGAGGCGGAAGCGGCCCGCCGCGTCCTCGAGCGCGAAATCGGCGCCTAGCAGCACCACGGGGGTACGCCCGCCCCGCCGGGCCTCGCCCCCCCGTCCTCGTGAACGTCGGCGGCCGGAGTGGCGCCGACGCGGCGACGCCGTATCGTGGAGTGGTCCGTTCGGCGCGCCGTCTCCGCCGCACCGGCGCGAAAGCCGTCTCCTGTGCGACGTGCGGTTGCCGGGCGACGGCCGTCCGGGACCTGGTCGAACACGCGTGGCCTTGTGTCCACCCCCTGGCGGGGTTCGCGCGACAACGCCGTTGCGGTACGCGCACACTCCTCACCAGGAGGGCTCCACCGTGGACATGAGACTCGAAGTCGTAGTGATCCCGGTCGCGGACGTGGACCGGTCGAAGGACTTCTACAAGGCGCTGGGATGGCGGCTGGACGCCGACTTCAGCGGTACCGACGGCCTTCGCGTGGTGCAGCTGACGCCGCCGGGTTCCGCCTGCTCGGTCATCTTCGGCGACAGTGTCTCCGCGGCCGCGCCGGGCTCCGCCGAGGGCCTGCACCTCGTGGTGACGGACATCGAGGCGGCGCGGGCGGAACTGGCCCGCAACGGGGCCGAGGTGAGCGAGGTCTTCCACGACGCGGGCGGAGTGTTCCACCACGCGGGCACCGACGCCCGCGTGTCCGGTCCGGATCCCGAGCGGGGCAGTTACGCGTCGTACGTCTCGTTCAGCGACCCGGACGGCAACGGCTGGGTGGTCCAGGAGGTCACCGAGCGGCTTCCCGGTCGGTGACCTGCGGAAGTTGACGGGACGGTATGCCGCCGCTCAGTCGCGGCGGCCGCCCACCTGCGGCGGCTCGGGCCAGCCCAGCGGCTTGAGCACGGCCCGGGTCCGCCCGTCCCGGAGGCCGGCCAGACGCTCGTAGGCGTCCTCGCCGGTGCCGTACGCCTGCTCGACCTTGTCGAGGACCTCGTTCCTGCCGGCCGGATCCGGCGTGCCGATCTCGAAGGTCATCTGTGAGGCGACATGCTCGACGAGGTGGCGCATGCCCTCTGGGCCGCCGCCGAGGACGCCGCTCTCGAACGGCCCGATCGTGGCCCATCGCAGGCCGAGCGACGCCCGCACCAGGTCGTCGAGATCCTTCACGTCGATGACGCCCTGCTGCACGAGGTAGGTGGCCTGGTCGTCGAAGACCTTCTGGAGCCGGTTGCCGACGAAGCCCGGGATCTCCTTCTTGAGCCGGATCGGCATCTTGCCCAGCTCGCGGTAGACCTCGGTCGCCCGGTCGACCGTCCGGGCGGACGTCTCCGGCCCGGGTACCACCTCCACCAGCGGCATCAACTCCGGCGGGTTGAACGGGTGGCCGATGACGATCCGGTCGGCCGCCGGGTTGCCCTTGGCGATGACGGACGGCAGCAAGGAGGACGAGGAGGACGCGAGCACCACGTCGTCGCGTGTGTGCGCGGCGAGCACGGCGAACATCTCCTCCTTGACGGACACGCGTTCCGGACCGGCCTCCTGCACGAAGTCCGTGCCGGAGGCGGCAGCGGCCAGGTCGCTCGTCGAGGTCACGGAGAGGCCGGCGAGCTGCTGGTCCACGATGTCCCGCAGGTCCGGACGCGGATCGCTGACGCGCACCTCCCAGCCGGCCGCGCCGAACAGGCGCGCCCAGGAGACTCCGATCACTCCGGCACCGACGATCGTCACTACGGCCACCAGGAAACCCTCCAACGGAACACGGACGGGAGCCCGCCGTACGCGGGATTCGGCCTCCGGTCCGCATTCCATGACACTCGGGGCCGAGCCTGCCGGTGAGTCGACAGGCTCACCGATATGCCCCTTATACCCCTGTCGGTTCCGCTTCTGCGGGGCCGCATAGCCGCTCCCTCGGTCGGCGCAACGGCCGGCCGAGCGCGGCCCCGAACGGACGGCGCCGCGATGACGCGCGCCGCGAGGGCATTAAGGACCGCGCTACCGGAATGCCGGCAGGTTGCGCGCGACCCATGCGCCGAAGGGGGCTGCCGGGCGGTGCAGGACGGTCTCCACGTCGGGGCTGACTCTCTGCTCGGCCGGCAGCGGGACGCCGAGGACGTCCAGAGTGCCGTCGATGACGTCCTCCGGCATGAACTGCGCCATGTGGGCGTGCGCATCCTCACGCGACAGCTCCACGAAGGCCACCTCCTCACCCAGTGCCTCGGAGATGGCCGCGGCCTGGCGCCGTGGACTGATCGGTTCGGGGCCGGTCAGCTCGTACGCGCGGCCCGCATGTCCGTCCTCGCGCAGCACGCTCGCGGCGACCGCGGCGATGTCCGCGGGGTCGACGACGGGCAGCGCCACGTCACCGAACGGCGCGAAGACCGCGCGCTCGGTGCGGACCGTCTCGGCCCAGGCGAAGGCGTTGGAGGCGAATCCACCGGGCCTCAGGATGGTGAAGTCCGGCCCGGACGCACGCACCGCCGCCTCGAACTCCCGCAGCCGGGCATGCGAGGGCGCCTCCGGCCGGGTGGCGCCGACTTGGGAGGAGAGCAGTACGACCCGGTCGATCCCGGCCCCTGCCGCCTCGTCCAGCAGAACCTCCGGGCTCTCGCCCCGGCTGCCCAGTTCGCCGCCCAGCAGCAGGAACAAGGCGCGGGCGCCTTCGAGAGCCGGGCGCAGGCTCCTGGCGTCACCCACATCGGCCTGGGCCCACCGGACCCCGGCCGCGGGGTGTGCGGGCCGGGGTCGCCGCGAGACGGCCACGACCTCCTCCCCCGCCTCGGCGAGCAGTTCCACCAACGTCCGCCCGATGTTGCCGGTCGCACCCGTCACCACGATCACGTGATCCCCCTGAAGTAAGTTAGTTGACTAACTCAGAATCTAGCATGAGGACACCGAGGGCTGTCTATAGTCAGTTGGGTGACCAACTCAGTGAATCGGCGGGCGCGGGCATCGCTGAAGCGTCAGAAGCTCACCGCGGCGGCGGCCCGGGTCCTGCACGAGCAGGGAGTCGAGCGCACCACCCTCGCAGACATCGCGCGCGAGGCGGACGTCCCCGTCGGGAACGTCTACTACTACTTCAAGACCAAGGACGAGCTGGTCCGGGCCGCACTGTCCGAGCACAGCGCGAACCTGGACGAACTCACCGGCCGACTGGCCGAATTGACCGACCCGCGCGACCGTCTCAGGGCGCTGATCGAGGGGTGGGTCGACCAGCGCGACGTCGCCGCGCGGCACGGCTGCCCCACCGGCACCCTCGCCGTCGAACTCGACAAGCGCGCCGACGGAAACCTCGACGCGGAGGCCGGCGCGGTGATACGGCGGCTGCTGGACTGGGCCGGTGGCCAGTTCCGCGAGCTGGGCCTGCCCGACCCGGACGACCTGGCCCTCACCCTGGTCTCCGGCTACCAGGGCATGTCGCTCATGGCCAACGCCCTGCGCGACCCGGACATCATGCGCCGGGAAGGGGCCCGCCTGCTGCGCTGGCTCGACTCCCTTCCGGTTCCCGACAGGCTCGGGTGACCCCAGCGGCCAACCGGACACCCGCCGTGGGGGGGGGGGGAGCGGCGC
>NZ_JBSFXG010000031.1:0-62558 GCF_053595235.1 Streptomyces sp. NPDC002520
GGGGGTCAACTTTGTTTTCAA
The DNA here is from genome assembly GCF_053595235.1 of Streptomyces sp. NPDC002520. Taxonomy (NCBI): domain Bacteria; kingdom Bacillati; phylum Actinomycetota; class Actinomycetes; order Kitasatosporales; family Streptomycetaceae; genus Streptomyces; species Streptomyces sp. NPDC002520. The sequence continues at coordinate 22 of NZ_JBSFXG010000031.1, forward strand.
AACCCCACGCCACCAACCCCACCGACCCGGGGGGGGCGGGGTACATCGCGGCGGGCGCGCTGGGCCGCGCCCCGGCCGTGCACGGCCGGGCCGACTCCATGGAAGGCGGGGCCGGCGGGACCGACCTCGACGTCAGCGGGCGACCGCTGCACAGGGACGTACCCGATCTGGCGCGGTTCTTCCGGCCCGAGTCGGTCGCCGTCATCGGCGCCTCGGACACCGAAGGGCGGCCCAACACCGGGATCACCCGGCAACTGCTGGCCTGGGCCGAGCGGGTGGGGGCCCGGGTGCATCCGGTGCACCCGTCACGCGCGGAGGTGTTCGGCCTACCCTGCCGCCCCTCGGTCGCCGACCTGCCCGAACAGGTCGACCTGGCCGTGCTGCTGGTGGCCGATCCGCTGCCGGTGATCGAGGAACTGGCCGAGGCGAAGGTGAAGTTCGCCGTCGCCTTCGCCTCCGGGTTCGCCGAGACCGGCGAGGAGGGCGCGGCGGCGCAGGAGCGGCTGGCCGAGGCGGTACGGCGGTCGGGGCTGCGGCTGCTCGGGCCGAACACCAACCTGAACGCCTTCGAGCGGTTCCGGGACGACCTGGACGGGCCGGCCATCGCGCTGATCACCCAGTCCGGGCATCAGGGCCGGCCCGTCTTCGCCCTCCAGGAGCTGGGCATCCGGCTCTCCCACTGGGCGCCGACCGGCAACGAGGCCGACCTGGAGACCTCCGACTTCCTGTCCTGGTTCGCCGAGCAGCCCGAGGTCGGCGCCGTCGCCGCGTACGTGGAGGGCCTGAAGGACGGCCGGGCCTTTCTGCTGGCCGCCGACCGCGCGGCCCGCCGCGGAGTACCGGTGGTCGCGGTGAAGGTGGGCCGCACCGAGGCCGGGGCCCGTACGGCCGCCTCGCACACCGGCAAGCTGACCGGCGCCGACGACGTGGTGGACGCCGCCATGCGGCAGTACGGGGTGGTGCGCGTCGACGGTCTCGACGAACTCCAGGACACCGCCGCCCTGTTGGCGCGGGCGCGGGCTCCCCTGGCCGACGGGGTCGTCGTCTGCTCCATCTCCGGCGGGACCGGCGCGCACGTCGCCGACCTCGCCTGCGCGGCGGGGCTGCGGCTGCCGACGCTGTCCGGGGCGAAGCAGGCCGAGCTGCACCAGTGGATACCCGAGTACCTGAGCGTGGCCAACCCGGTGGACAACGGCGGGCATCCGGTGGGCGACTGGCGCGGCCGGAAGATCATCGACGCGATCCTCGCCGACCCGGAGGTCGGGGTGCTGATCTGCCCGGTCACCGGGCCCTTCCCGCCGCTCAGCGACCAGCTCGTGAAGGACCTGGTCGAGGCGGCCGAGGAGACGGACAAGCTGGTGTGCGTGGTGTGGGGGTCGCCGGTCGGCACCGAGCCGGCGTACCGCGAGGTGCTGCTCGGTTCCGCACGGGTGGCGACCTTCCGGACCGTCGGCAACTGCCTGACCGCCGTGCGCGCCTGGCTCGACCACCACCGCTTCGCCAGCGACTACCGCTCCCCCTTCGACGACGCCCCGCGCACCCCCTCCCCCTCGCTCCGCAAGGCCGAGGCCCTGATGCGGCCCGGACAGCAGCTCAGCGAGCACGCGGCCAAGCAACTGCTGCGCGCCTACGGCATCCGGGTGCCGCGTGAGCAGCTGGTGACCAGCGCGGCGGCGGCCGTGCGCGCGGCCGCGCAGGTGGGCTATCCGGTGGTGATGAAGGCGTCCGGCGCCCACATCGCCCACAAGACCGAACTCGGCCTGGTCAAGATCGGCCTGACCTCGGCCAGCCAGGTCCGGGACGCCTACCGCGAGCTGACCGACATCGCCCGCTACGAGGGCGTCGCGCTGGACGGCGTCCTCGTGTGCCAGATGGTCGAGGCGGGCGTGGAGATGGTCGTCGGGGTCACGCACGACGAGCTGTTCGGGCCCACGGTGACCGTGGGGCTCGGCGGGGTGCTGGTGGAGGTGCTGCGCGACGCCGCCGTGCGCGTGCCACCGTTCGGCGAGGACCAGGCCCGCGACATGCTCGCGGAGCTGCGCGGCCGGGCCCTGCTGGACGGGGTCCGGGGGCGGCCGCCCGCCGATGTGGACGCGCTGGTGGAGGTCGTGCTGCGGGTGGAGCGCATGGCACTCGAACTGGGCTCGCGGATCGCCGAGTTGGACATCAACCCGGTGATGGTGCTGCCTCGGGGGCAGGGCGCGGTCGCGCTGGACGCGCTGGTGATGTGCCGGTGAGCGGCAAGGTGATCGGCATCGGGCACGAGGTCCGCGAGCAGGTCTCGTACGTCACCCTGGACCGGCCCGAGTCCCTCAACGCCCTCACCCCCGCGATGCGGGACCGGCTGATCGGGCTGCTGGAGGAGGCATCGGCGGACCCGGACGTGCGGGCCGTCGTCCTCACCGGAACCGGGCGCGGCTTCTGCGCGGGCGCGGACCTGCGGGGCGGCGGGGGCGGAGGCGGCGGGGAGCGGGTCGCCGGTGACGTGGCCCGCGTGCTGCGCGTGGGCGCCCAGCGGCTCACCGGCGCCGTACTGGACTGCGAGAAGCCGGTGCTCGCGGCGGTGAACGGGACGGCGGCGGGGCTCGGCGCGCATCTCGCGCTCGCCTGCGATCTGGTGCTGGCGGCCGAGTCGGCCCGCTTCATCGAGGTGTTCGTGCGGCGCGGGCTCGTCCCGGACGGCGGCGGCGCCTACCTGCTGCCCCGGCTGGTCGGGCCGCAGCGGGCCAAGGAGCTGATGTTCTTCGGTGACGCGGTCCCGGCGGCGGAGGCGCAGCGGCTGGGGCTGGTCAACCGGGTCGTCCCGGACGGCGAGCTGGAGAAGACCGCCCGGGAGTGGGCCACCCGCCTGGCGACCGGCCCGACCCGCTCCCTCGCCCTGACCAAGCACCTGGTGAACACCTCCCTCGACAGCGACCGCACCACCGCCTTCGCCGCGGAGGCCGCCGCCCAGGAGATCAACATGACGAGCGAGGACGCGCGGGAAGGATTGCGAGCCTTCGTGGAACGCAGGAGCCCGGAGTTCCGGGGGCGGTGAGGCCGGTCAGCCGGCCCGTTTGAGGATCCGCAGGGACCCCGCGTCCGGGTCGCCGAGGAGGACGAACAGTTCGGGGTCGTCCGCGCTGCCGCAGGGTACGCGCACGTTTTCGGCCGTTGTCCGTCCTCTTCCCATCTGACGGTCCGTCAGCTTCAATGGAGGGGTGATGGGACACGCAGGGGCGGCAGCGGCCGCCGTCCGTTACCTCGGATCGGCTCCGGTACGGGGGCCCGTGGAGGCGCTGCCGCGCCCGGAGTTGCGCTGTGTCCGGGACGACGAGCGGGCGCCGGTGGATCAGGCGCTGTTCCGCAGCGTGCTCGGGACCTTCGCGTCCGGCGTGACGGTGATCACCGCGCCGGCCGCCGAGGGCGAGGACTCCCCGGCCGGCTTCGCCTGCCAGTCCTTCTCCTCCCTCTCCCTCGACCCGCCCCTGGTCTGCTTCCTGGTGGGCCGCACCTCGACGACCTGGCCGCGCATCGCCCGCGCGGGCGTCTTCTGCGTCAACGTGCTCAGCGCCGGGCAGGGCCCGCTGTGCCGGGCCTTCGCGGTGAGCGGCGCGGACAAGTTCACGGGCGTCGACCACGACGCGGCGCCCTTCTCCGGGGCCCCGCGACTGGCCGGTGCCGCCGCCTGGGTCGACTGCGCGGTCCACGCCGTGCACACCGGCGGCGACCACCTCATCGTCGTGGGCCGGGTGGCCGCCCTCGGTGCCTCGGAGGCGGCGGATCCGCTGGTCTTCCACCGGGGCCGGTTCACCCGGCTCGACGGCGCCTGACCGGACCCGGCGGGTCCGGCCGCGCGGTCAGGACCGGATGACGGCAGGACGGCCGCGCGGTCAGGACAGGGACAGGGCCGGTGCCGGGGCCGCCGGGCGGCGCCGGATCACCAGGGCCATCAGGGCGGCCGCCGCGCACAGGGTGCCGGAGGCGTACCAGACCATGTCGTACGAGCCGAAGACGTCGCGGGCGACACCGCCGAGGTAGGCGACGACGGCCGCGCCGACCTGGTGGGAGGCGAGCACCCAGCCGAAGACGATGGCGCTGTCCTCGCCGTACTGCTCGCGGCACAGGGCGAGGGTGGGCGGGACGGTGGCGACCCAGTCGAGGCCGTAGAAGACGATGAAGAAGATCATCGGCGGGTGGATCGACGGGCCCAGCAGCATCGGCAGGAACAGGAGCGAGATGCCGCGCAGGGCGTAGTAGACGGCGAGCAGGCGGCGCGGTTCGAAGCGGTCGGTGAACCAGCCGGAGGCGATCGTGCCGACGACGTCGAACACGCCGATGACCGCGAGCAGCGAGGCCGCCGTCGTGACGGGCATGCCGTGGTCGTGCTCGGCGGGCACGAAGTGGGTCTGGACCAGGCCGTTGGTGGAGGCGCCGCAGATCGCGAAGGTGCCGGCGAGCAGCCAGAAGGGGCCCGTCCGGACGGCGGAGCCGAGGACCGTGAGGGCGCGGCGGGCGGCGCCGGTGACCGGTGCCGGCTTCGGCACGAACTCCGTCGCCCCGTACGGCGCGAGACCCACGTCGGCGGGGTGGTCGCGCAGCAGCAGCCAGACGAACGGCACGACGGCGAGGGCCGCGAGGGAGACCGTGACGGCGGCCGGACGCCAGTCGTACGTCTCGACCATCCAGGACAGCAGCGGCAGGAAGATCAGCTGGCCGGAGGCGGAGCCCGCGGTCAGGATGCCGCTGACCAGGCCGCGTCGCTCGGTGAACCAGCGGTTGGTGACCGTCGCGGCGAAGGCCAGCGCCATGGAGCCCGAGCCCAGGCCCACCAGCAGGCCCCAGCACAGCATCAGCTGCCAGGCCGTCGTCATCCACACCGTCAGGCCCGAGCCGAGCGCGATCACGGTCAGCGCGACGGCTACCACGCGGCGGATGCCGAAACGGTCCATCAGGGCGGCCGCGAAGGGTGCGGTGAGCCCGTAGAGCGCGAGGTTGACGGAGACGGCCGCGCCGATCGTGCCCCGCGACCAGCCGAACTCCTGGTGCAGCGGGTCGATGAACAGGCCGGGCAGCGAGCGGAAGGCCGCCGCGCCGATGATCGTGACGAAGGTGACGGCGGCGACGAACCAGGCACGGTGCACGCGGCGACGCGGGGCGGGCGGGGCGTGGGCCGGGGCTGCGGCTTCGGTTGTCTGAGTCACGTCGACAAGAGTGCGTGGTGCGTTCCTCCGCATCGAGTGGCCCGAAGGACAGTGTTGGCTAGGATCGGGCCATGACTGTCGGCGAGGAGTTCCGCCCGCACCGCGTCGTCGTCCTGGCACTGGACGGCCTGATCCCCTTCGAGCTGGGCATACCGCACCGGATCTTCGGCGGTGCCAGGGATGCCGAGGGCCGACCGCTGTACGAGGTGGTGACGTGCTCGGTTCGCCCGCCCGGCCCGGTCGCGACGGACGCCGACTTCTGCCTGCACGTCCCGAACGGCCCGGAGGCCCTGGCCACGGCCGACACGGTGATCGTCCCGTCGTCGTACGAACTCGGCCCGGTCTACGAGGAGGGCAGGCTCACCGACGAGCTGGCCGCCGCCCTGGCCCTCGTCCGCCCCGGCACCCGCCTCGCCTCCATCTGCATCGGCGTGTACGTCCTCGCCGCCGCCGGCCTCGTCGACGGACGCCCGGCGACCACGCACTGGTGGCACGCCGGGCATCTCCAGCGGATGTTCCCGAAGGTCGAGGTGGACGCGGACGTGCTGTTCATCGACGACGGCGACGTTCTGACCTCGGCCGGGGTCGCCGCCGGGATCGACCTGTGCCTCCATATGGTGCGCCGCGACCACGGCGCGGCCGTCGCCAACGAGGTGGCCCGCCGCACGGTCGTACCGCCCCACCGCGACGGCGGCCAGGCCCAGTACATCCACCGTCCGGTCCCCGACCCGCAGTTGGCCACGACCACCGCGGCCCGCGCCTGGGCGCTCGGCCGGCTGCACGAGCCGATCCAGCTGCGGGACATGGCCGAGCAGGAGGCCATGTCGGTACGCACCTTCACCCGCCGCTTCCGTGAGGAGGTCGGCATCAGCCCCGGCCAGTGGCTCGCCCAGCAGCGCGTCGAACGCGCCCGCCACCTCCTGGAGTCCACCGACCTCTCGGTCGACCGGATCGCCCGCGACGCGGGCTTCGGCACCCCCCAGTCGATGCGCCAGCACCTGCAGCAGGCCCTCGGGGTGACCCCGACGGCGTACCGGCGGACGTTCAGGACGGGGGTGGGCGGGGCGGTCTAGGGACGGCCTCGCGGCACAACCGGGAGCGGCACCGGCCGAGGCCCCTCACGGGCGGGCTGACGGCTCCCGGTCCACGCTGCGGACGAAGTCGGTGACGACGCGGGTGTACTCCTCGGGGCGGTCGAGGTTGGGGAAGTGCGCGGCGCCGTCGATCACGGTCGTCCGGCCTCGCGGTGCCGCGCGCGCGACGGACACGGCCATGGCCCGGAGTTCGGGTGCGTCCAGTGCGCCGTCGAGGGCGAGCACGGGGACGGCGATCCGGCCGGCGCGGGCGGCGAGGTTCTCGACCGGGACGAGGTGACTGGGCTCGTCGAGCGTGTGCTTGCCGATGGTGCGCAGGCGCATCGCGCGCAGGCGGGCGTAGACCTCCGGGCGGACGGCGTCCCGCGGGCGCTCCGGGCCGTGCACCCAGACGTCGCTCGCGTCCTGCCAGGCCTCGATGTCCCCGGCGGCCAGCGCCTGGAACTGCGTCGCCTGGGCCTGCCGGGACCAGGGCTCGGTGAACTCGGACTCGTCCGTGCCGCCGCCCGAGACGACCAGCGCCCGGACCAGATCGGGGTGTTCCAGCGCGGTCCCGACGGCGATCATCGCGCCCATGGAGATGCCCACGAGGACGGCTGGGCCCGTGCCCAGGTGGTGGAGCAGCTCGGCGAGGTCGTCGGCCTGACGGAAGGGGCGACTCGCGTTGGCGGACCGCCCGTGGCCGCGGGCGTCCGGCGCGATGACGCGGAACTCCCGCGCGAGGACCGGGATCTGCTCGTCCCACATGGTGTGGTCGACGAAGCCGGCGTGCAGCAGTACGACGGGGGCGCCCGTGCCACCGGTGTCACGGTAGGCGAGGTCGCCGTCGGAGGACGCGAAGAAGCGGAGGCTGAAAGCTTCACTCATGACAACCAGGTTGTCATGCATGGACGGTCATGACAACTCAGTTGTCATTTATCATCGACGTGTGAGCGATGGAGACAACCCGCTGCCCCCCGACGAAGCAGGCCCACGACTGATGGAGGTCTTCGCCCTGGTCGGACCGCTCTACCGGCGGGTCCAGCGGAAGATCGAACAGGACGCCGCACGACAGGGCCTGTCCGTGGGCGTCCGCGCGGTGCTCGATCTGCTGCGCGAACACGGCCCGATGACCGTCCCCCAGATGGGCCGGGCCCAGTCGATCAGCCGCCAGTTCGTCCAGCGCATGGTCAACGACGCCGCGTCCGGCGGCCTGGTCGAGGCCGTACCGAACCCCGCACACGCCCGCTCGTCCCTGATCCGGCTCACCGACACCGGCCGCACGGCGATCGAGACCACCGTCGCCCGCGAGCACGCACTGCTCCGCGAGGCGGCGGCCGATCTCACCCCGGCCGACGTCGACGCCTGCGTCCGCGTCCTCGGCCGGATGCTCACCCTCTTCGACGACGTCGACGTCAACTGCTAGAGCGGGTCCGGCGGATCCTGCGGTCGTACCGCGTCGAACAGGGGCCAGCCGTCCACTTCCACCGTTCCCGCCGCGGGGAACAGTCCACGGACCAGGGCCTCGTCCAGCAACGCCCTTACGTTGCCGGGCTCATGGAGATTCAGGCACTCCCGGTCCGGCATGCGCACCACCGCGCCCTCGTCGAAGTAGCCGTCGGCGATGACCCGGTCGGACGCCGGCCGGAAAACCAGACTCAGGCAGGCCCGGCTTCCGGGACGCCACAGCGTCACCGAACTCGTGCACCCGGGATACCCCCGCACACGATCGTGCCGGTGCCCGAAACACCAGCCGTACGCGATGCCGCCCACCACCATGCGACGGACCCTGCGCCTCCCCATGGCCGCACTCTAGAGCCGTCACAGCGAGGCCGACCACCGTCGTCGGAGCCAACCGTCGTCCAACGGCCCCCGGCTCTCAGAACGTGAGCACCGCCCTCGCCACCCGCCCCGCCTCCGCGTCGGACCTCGCCTTCGCGAAGTCCTCGACCGGGTAGGTCGCCGAGACCAGTTCGTCGAGGAGCAGGCGCCCCTGGCGGTACAGGCCGGCGTAGCGGGGGATGTCGTGCTGGGGGCGGGAGGAACCGTAGCGGCAGCCGAGGATCGCCTTGTCGAGGAACATCGAGGAGACGACGAAGGAGGCCTCGGCGTCCGCCCTCGGCATTCCGAGCAGGACGGCCTGGCCGTGCCGGTCGAGCAGGTCGATCGCCTCACGGACCAGCTCCACCCGGCCGACGCACTCGAAGACGTGGTCGGCGCCCGTGGGCAGCAGGTCCCGCACCCCCTGCGTCGAGGTCAGGAAGTCGGTCGCGCCGAACCGCCGGGCCGCCTCCTCCTTCGCCGGGTTGGCGTCCACGGCCACGATCCGCAGGGCGCCCGCGAGCCGCGCGCCCTGGAGGACGTTCAGGCCGATCCCGCCGGTGCCGATGACGACCACGCTGTCACCCCGGTCCACCCGGGCCCGGTTGAGGACGGCGCCGACGCCGGTCAGCACCCCGCAGCCGATCAGCGCGGCCGACGACAGCGGGACGTCCTTCGGGATCCGCACCGCCTGCACGGCCTTGACGACCGTGCGCTCCGCGAAGGCGGAGTTGCTCGCGAACTGGTGGATCGCCCGGTCTCCCCGGGTGAAGGGCCTGCCGGGGCGGCCGATGGCCCGCCGGCACATCGTCGGCCGGCCCCGGTCGCAGTCCGCGCACGTCCCGCAGTTGGCGAGCGTGGACAGTGCCACATGGTCACCGGCCGCGACATGCGTGACCCCGGCACCGACCGCCTCCACCACCCCGGCCCCCTCGTGCCCCAGCACCACGGGCACCGGGAAGGGGATCGTCCCGTCCACCACGGACAGGTCGCTGTGGCACAGCCCGGCCGCCGAGACCGCCACCAGCACCTCGCCGGGCCCGGGATCCCGTATCGCCAGGTCGTCCACGACCTCGACCCGCTTGCCGTCGAACACCACACCGCGCATCACACGGCCCCCTTCGGCTCTCTCGGCAGACCGAGCACCCGCTCGGCGATGATCGTGCGCTGCACCTGGTCCGAGCCGCCGTAGATGGTGTCGGCCCGGGAGAAGAGGAACATCCGCTGGTCCGCGTCGAGTTCGTACGGCGCCGACGGCGACCAGTCACCGGGCCCGACGGAGGCCTCCGCGCCCCGCACCTGAACGGCCAGCTCCCCCAGCCTCTGGTGCCAGTTCGCCCACAGCAGCTTGGCCGCGCTGGGCGCACCCGGGTCGCCGGAGCCGCCGAGGGTGCGCAGCGCGTTCCACCGCATGACCCTCAGTTCGGCCCACTGCCGCACCAGCCGGTCCCGTACGACAGGGTCGTGGACCGCGCCCGTCCGTACGGCCGTCCGTACGACCCCCGCCAACTCCTCGGCGAACCCGATCTGTTGCGCGAGCGTCGACACGCCCCTCTCGAAGCCGAGCAGGCTCATCGCCACCCGCCACCCCTGCCCCTCTCCCCCGACGACGTGCTCCACGCGTGCGCGTGCCCCGTCGAAGAAGACCTCGTTGAAGTCGCTCGTGCCGGTCAACTGCCGGATGGGGCGTACGTCGATGTGTCCGGGCTGGTCCATGGGCACGAGCAGGAAGCTCAGCCCGTGGTGCCGCCGCGACCCCTCCTCGGTACGGGCGAGCACGAAGCACCAGTCGGCCTCGTGGGCCAGAGAGGTCCAGATCTTCTGCCCGGTGATCCGGTAGAACTCACCCTCCCGCACCGCCGCCGTACGCACCCCGGCCAGATCCGACCCGGCGCCCGGTTCGCTGTACCCCTGGCACCACAGTTCCTCACCGGCCGCGACGGGCGGCAGGAAGCGCCGCTTCTGCTCGTCCGTGCCGTGGGCGATGAGGGTGGGGGCAAGAAGCTTCTCCCCGATGTGCCCGGACCGCGCCGGCGCCCCCGACCGCGCGTACTCCTCGGCCCAGGCGACCTGCTGAGTGAGCGTGGCGGTGCGGTTGCCGTACCCGGCCTCGGGCCAGCCGAGCCCGATCCAGCCGGCCTTGCCGAGGATCCGCTCCCATGTGCGCTTGTCCGTAGCCCGGTTGACGTTGGTCTCCAACCAGGTACGAACCTCGTCCCGAAAGGCATCGTCCTCAGCGGTGAACTCGAAATCCACGGCTCTCCCTCGAACGCCGACGTGTCCAACCAGCCCAGGGGCACGGGGCTGTGCCGATGTGCGGCTTCCGCCGCGTGGGCGCGAGAAACCACAACCAACCCGCGCCCGAAAGCCCACAACGCCCACCGAGCTCCTACGCGTTGGGCCGTGCCCCCTCCCGCGCCGCACCCTCCATCGCCGACAGGTGGGCCAGCATCGGCATCGGATCCACACCGACCGACCCCGGCAGGAACTCCGCGATCGTCTCCGGCGTCCACCCGCCGGAGGCATACGCGGCCCGCAGCTCCCGCGGCTGGGCCCACACCGCGATCTTCGGGCCGGCGATCGTGTAGACCTGCCCGGTGATGTGCTCCTCGCGGGCCCGTTCGGAGAGCAGGTAGACCACCAGGGCCGCCACGTCCTCGGGCTCCCCGATCTCCGTCAGCTCCATCGGCACGTTCGCCGACATCCGCGTACGGGCCACGGGGGCCACCGCGTTCGCGCTCACCCCGTACTTGTGCAGCCCGAGCGCCGCGCTGCGGACGAGCGAGATGATCCCGCCCTTGGCCGCGCTGTAGTTGGCCTGCGACACGGATCCCTGGTGGTTGCCGCTGGTGAAGCCGATCAGCGTGCCCGTGCGCTGCTTGCGCATCACCGCCGACGCGGCCCGGAAGACGGTGAACGTGCCCTTGAGGTGGGTGGCGACGACCGGGTCCCACTCCTCCTCGGCCATGTTGAACAGCATGCGTTCGCGCAGGATCCCTGCGACGCACACCACTCCGTCGAGGCGCCCGTACGACGACAGGGCGACGTCGACGACCCGCTGTCCGCCGCTCATCGTGGAGATGTCGTCGGCCACCGCGACCGCCTCGCCGCCCGCCGCCTCGATCTCCTTGACGACGGCGTCGGCGATCTCGCTGGTGGGCGAGGTGCCGTCGGTGGACACCCCGTAGTCGTTGACGACGACCTTCGCGCCCGCGGCGGCCGCCCCGAGGGCGACCGCGCGCCCGATGCCCCGGCCGGCGCCGGTCACGGCGACGACCTTGCCTGCCAAGAAGTTCCCCACGTCCGGCCCCTTCCCGCGGTTTCTGACGGACCGTTAGATTTTATGGCGCGTCGGACGCGCGGACACAACCCCCGGGGAGGCACCGGATGTCACTACCGACCCTTCACCCCTCGTTCCACGAGATCGCCGAGCGCGTGAACAACTGGGGGCGATGGGGGGCCGACGACGAGATCGGCACCCTGAACCTGATCACGGACGAGGTCGTCCGCGAGGCCGCGGCCTGCGTCCGCACGGGCCGGCGGGTCCCGCTCGCCCTCCCTCTCCAGCAGGACGGCGTGCAGACCGGGATGATCCCGGGCCGGGTCAACCCGCTGCACACGATGGTGCAGATCAACCAGGAGCTGTTCGGTCCGGGCACGGTGGCGTGCAGCGACGACGCGGTGACCATGGGACTCCAGGCCGGCACCCACTGGGACGCGCTGACCCATGTCTCGCACTCCGGGAAGCTCTACAACGGCCGCCCGGCGCACACGGTCACCGCGCACGGCGGTGCCGAGTTCGGCGGGATCGACAAGGCGCGGCACGTCGTCTCGCGCGGGGTGCTGCTGGACGTGGCCCGCGCGCGGGGCGTGGACCGGCTGGCGGGCGGGCAGGCGGTCACGCCGGAGGACCTGGAGGCGGCCGAGGAGTTCGGCGGGGTACGGGTGCGGGCAGGGGACGTGGTCCTGGTGCGGACCGGGCAGGTGCAGGTCTATCTGGCCGGGGACAAGCACGGGTACGGCTATCCGTCGCCGGGGCTGTCGGTGCGCTGCCCGGAGTGGTTCCACGCGCGCGACGTGGCCGCGGTCGCGAACGACACGCTCACTTTTGAGATCTTTCCGCCCGAGATCGACAATCTCTGGTTGCCGGTGCACGCCCTGGACCTGGTGGAGATGGGGATGCTCCAGGGACAGAACTGGAATCTCGAAGAGTTGTCCACAGCCTGTGGAGAAGAAGGGCGGTACGCGTTCCTGCTGTCGGCGATGCCGGAGCCGTTCGTCGGCGCGACGGGCACACCGGTGGCACCGATCGCCGTCCTGTGAAGCCCGATCGCCGCGTCGTACAGAGCGGTTGACCAACTCCGGTTGGCGGCGCACCTCCCCGTGCGTCCGCATGGCGCCGCCAACCGGTGCGACCCACACTCGACGAGGACCGCCGTCACCCGCGCCCTCGCCGTCCCCTCGCGGCGAATCGTCGTCCACCAGCGTGTGGAAACGGTCACGCGGCGTCAACGCCGGTACGGCGATTCCTCACGAATGCCCTCTTCGCCGGAGCCGCGCACGGATGCACCCCCGGCGCACCGCCGGACGCACACCCGGCGCACCGCTGCCCCGGGGCCTACACCGCCTCGAACGCGAGACCCTCGTACGCGACCGGACCGCCCCCGTACGCCACCGCCGCGCCCTCCCGGGGCTGCGAACAGCGGTCCAGTTCGCACCAGATGCTCTTGCCGGCGCCCTCGGGACTCCAGCCCCAGCGGTCGGCGAGACAGTCGACGAGGGCCAGACCCCGGCCGCCCGTGGCCTCACCGCCGACGCAGCGGGGCACGGGTGCCCGGGAGCTGCTGTCGGCGACCTCCAGCCGCACGGTGACCGAGACACCGGCGGCCGCGGGGGCCGGGGACGCCTCGGCACCCGAAGAGGCCGAAGACCCCGGAGCGGCCAGGGGTGTTCCGCCCGGAGCCGCCAGGGGTGTTCCGCCGCCCGAGGGAGCCGGATCGGCCGCCCCGCCGGGCAGGGAGAGCCGCAGCACGGCCGGGCGTCCGGTGTGCACCACCGCGTTGGTCACCAGCTCGGAGACGAGCAGGATCAGGGTCTCGGCGAGCGGCTCGTCGGCCGCTATGCCCAGACCGGCGAGCCGGGAGCGCGCCCACCTCCTGGCTCGCCCGACCTCCGCGGGATCGGGCCGGATCTCCAGTTGCACTTGAAGCACCTGCACCGCTCACACCATCCGAACCGGCGGACACATGACCCCACGCCATCTGAACGCCGCGACGCGATCCACGGCGAGCAGCACGACGAGGGCCACGATCGTAGCCATTTTCTGCATGGCCAGGACAACGGCCAGAGCAAGGGTCACGGACTGTGATTCCCTTACGAGACAGCATGGTTGACGTACAGTCACCCCAACAAGCGCTTCGGGCATATTCCAGCGCGAAGGAGTACGCGTGCGGCATACTGTGCGACGCGCGTGCCAGGGAGTCGAACAGGCGGGGCCGAACGCTCCTCCCGCCCCGCGAGCAGCGGCGCGCAGCGCGTGGTCCGGGGTCGCCCCAGGGGCACCACCGGAACGGCTCGTGCTCACAGCCACTCGCATCCCACACAAGGTACCGGAGCGGGCCGCCGACTCCGGGCCGTGACGAGTCCCGCGACGGACACAACCCGATATCGACGCTCCGTGATTCCCGGATGCCACGATCCGCGACATCCTGGGCCATGGCTTCGGCGGCGCCGCAGCGCAGGGCGCCGGGCGGCGGTCAGGCCACCAGGTCGGCGGCGAGCGCTTCCTCACTCTGCGTGCCTCCGCCGCCGCGCCGGGCCCGTACCCAGGCCCGCTTCAGATGCAGATGGACGTCCGCTTCCCAGGTGAAGCCCATGCCGCCGTGGACCTGAAGGCAGTCGCGGGCGCCGCGGACGGCGGCCTCGTCGGCGAGCAGACGGGCGGCGGCGACGTCGGCCGGGTCGGCGGTGACAGCGGCCGCGTAGAGCGCCGCGCGGGCGGTCTCGGTACGCACCAGCATGTCGGCGCACAGGTGTTTGATGGCCTGGAAGGCCCCGATGGGCTGCCCGAACTGCTCACGGGTCCGGGCGTGTTGCACGGCCAGCTCGCCCACCCGGGTGGCCGTGCCGAGCTGCTCGGCGGCGGTGAGCAGCTCGGCCACCGGGTCGGGCTCGGGCGCTGCGGCGCCGGGCACCTCGTGCAGGGGCGTCAGCGGGTCGACCGACCGGAGCGGCACCGCCCCGGAGGCGTCCCCGCGTACGGTGTCCGCCGCGTCCAGCCACTCCACCAGGGTGCCGTCGACGGCGGCCACGACCGTCTCCCCGGAGGCGGCGCCGGGCACGGCCCCGGCCGCGAGGTGCGTCGCCACCAGCGGGCCCGGCACCAGCGCCCGCCCCGCCTCCTCGAACACCAGCACCGCCTCCGCCGTCCCGAGCCCGACACCCCCGTCGGCCTCGGGCAGCCGCAGGGCGAAGAACCCGGCGTCCCCGAGCGCCTTCCACAGCGTCCGGTCCAGGCCCGGCGAGACCCCGGCGTCCGCGCTCACCTGCGCGTCGGCCGCCGTGCGCAGGGCCTCGCCGGTCCAGTGCCGGGCGAGCAGCTCGCGTACGGCGGACCTCAACGCCCGCTGGTCCCGTGTCAGTCGGAATCGCACGGTCACCGTCCCTTCGGCAGGCCGAGGATGCGCTCGGCGACGATGTCGCGCTGGATCTGGGAGGTGCCGGCGGCGATGGTGTACGAGAGGGAGGAGAGCCGGTCCAGGACCCAGGACCTGTCGAGGTCGAGGGAGCCGGGGCCGAGAACGTCGGCGGCGGTGTCGAACAGCTCCTGGCGGGCGTGGGAGTAGCGCAGTTTGAAGACGGAGCCGCCGACGCCGGGCACCGGGCCGCTCGCCTCCGCCTCGCTGACGTTCCACTGGGTCAGCCGCCACAGCGCCCGGAACTCGGCGTTGAGCCTGCCGAGCCGGCGCCGCAGCACCGGGTCGTCCCAGCGGCCGTTCTCCTGGGCCGTACGGGCGAGTTCGCCGAGCGTGCGGCGGCAGGCGACGACCTCGCCGACGAAGGCGGTGCCGCGCTCGAAGGAGAGCGTCACCATGGTCACGCGCCATCCGTCGTTCTCGGCGCCGACCCGGTTGGCCACCGGTACCCGCACCTCGTCCAGGAACACCTCGGCGAACTCCGCCGACCCGGCGAGCGTGCGCAGCGGCCGTACGGTGATGCCCTCGGTGTCCATGGGCACGGCCAGCCAGGTGATGCCCTTGTGCCGGGGCGCCTCGGGGTCGGTACGGACCAGCAGCTCGCACCAGTCGGCGACCTCGGCGTGCGAGGTCCAGATCTTGGACCCGGTGACCACGTAGTCGTCGCCGTCCCTGTGCGCGCGGGTGCGCAGCGCGGCGAGGTCGGAGCCGGCGCCGGGTTCGCTGAAGCCCTGGCACCACACCTCGTCGCCGCGCAGGATCGGCGGCAGCCAGCGCTCGCGCTGCTCGGGGGTGCCCTCGGCGGCGATGGTCGGCCCGGCGTGCAGCAGCCCGACGAAGTTCGCGCCGACGTAGGGTGCGCCCGCCTTCTCCGTCTCCTCCAGGAAGATCAGCCGCAGGGTCGGCGAGGCGTCCCAGTGGACGTCGGCGTACCCGGCGTCGTGGAGCATCCGCTGCCAGCCGAGGTCGTAGGCGCGGCGACCGGGCCAGTCAAGGTGCGACGGTTCGGCCGGCAGGGTGGGCAGCACCTTGCCGAGCCACTCCCGCAGCCGGGCCCGGAACTCCTCCTCCTCCGGGGTGCAGGAAAGGTCCATCAGGGGGTCTTCCCGGTCTGCCGGTCGAGGTCCAGGTCCAGGTCCAGGTCCAGGTCCAGGTCCAGGTCCAGGTCCAGGTCCAGGTCCAGGCCGAGCATGCGGATGGCGTTGCCCCGCATCAGCTTGTACACGGTCTCGTCGTCGAGTCCCTTCACATGGTCGAGGGCGACCTCCTTGGTGTGCGGGAAGGTCGAGTCGACGTGCGGGTAGTCGGTCTCGAAGGTGGCGTTGTCGCGGCCGACGACGTCCAGGGACGCGATCCCGTGCTTGTCGCGGAAGAAGCAGCAGAAGATCTGCCGGTAGTAGTACGTCGACGGCGGCTCGGGGATCAGGTCGCGCACCCCGCCCCAGGCGCGGTGCTCCTCCCACACGTCGTCGGCGCGTTCCAGGGCGTACGGGATCCAGCCCATCTGCCCCTCGGAGTAGGCGAGTCTGAGGGTCGGGAAGCGCACCAGGACCCCGCTGAAGAGGTAGTCCATCATCGAGGCCATCGCGTTGTTGAAGCTGAGCGAGGCCTGGACGGCGGGCGGGGCGTCCGGGGAGGCGGCGGGCATCTGGGAACTGCTGCCGATGTGCATGTTGACGACCGTGCCGGTCTCCTGGCACGCGCCGAAGAACGGGTCCCAGTACCCGGAGTGGATGGACGGCAGTCCGAGGTGGGTGGGGATCTCGGAGAAGGTCACGGCCCGCACCCCGCGCGCGGCGTTGCGCCGGACCTCCGCGACCGCCAGTTCGACGTCCCACAGCGGGATCAGGCACAGCGGGATCAGCCGGCCCCCGCTACCGCCGCACCACTCCTCCACCATCCAGTCGTTGTAGGCGCGCACGCAGGCGAGGGCGACCTCCTTGTCGTGCGCCTCGGCGAAGGTCTGGCCGCAGAAGCGCGGGAAGGTCGGGAAGCAGAGGCTGGCCTCGACGTGGTTGAGGTCCATGTCCTTCAGGCGCTCGACGGGGTCCCAGCACCCGGGGCGCATCTGCTCCCGGGTGATGCCCTCCAGGGTCATCTCGTCGCGGTCGAAGCCGACGGCGGCGATGTTGCGCTTGTACGGGAACTTCAGGTCCTCGTAGATCCACCAGTCCGTGGGCTGGCCGGCCGGGTCCATGGTGATCTGGTACTTCCCGCCGACGTAGGCCAGCTCGCCGATCCCGGCGGTCAGCGGCTTGGGCCCCTGGTCCCGGTACCTGGCCGGGAGCCAGGTCTCGAAGAGGTGGGCGGGTTCGATCACGTGGTCGTCGACGCTGATGATGCGGGGCAGTTCGGTCATGGTTCCCCTCCGCCGGACAGTACTTATCTGATGACTCGTCAGATAGCATGGCAGCTGACGAGTCGTCAGCCAAGGAGGGGGCACCCGTGAACGAGACCCCGCACTCCCTGAGTTCCGCACGCACCCTGTGGGAGCTGGTGGACCGCCGGGCCCGCCTCACCCCCGACCGGCCGGTCCTGCTCCAGGAGGACCGGGTCCTCACCTTCGGCGCCCTGCGCGAGCGCGCCGAGCGGGTGGCGGCCGGCCTGTACGGCATGGGGGTCCGGCCCGGCACGGTGGTGGCCTGGCAGCTGCCCACCCGCATCGAGACGGCCCTGCTGTCCTTCGCGCTGGCCCGCCTGGGCGCCGTACAGTCCCCGGTCATCCCCTTCTACCGGGACCGGGAGGTCGGCTTCGCGCTGCGCGAGTCACGGGCCGAGTTCTTCGCCGTACCGGGCCCCTGGCGCGGTCACGACCACACGGAGATGGCCCGCCGCCTCGGCGCGAAGGGCGTCTTCGAGGCGTACGACGACCTGCCCGAGGGCGATCCGGCCGTGCTGCCCGCGCCGCCCGCCGAGGGCACCTCGGTCCGCTGGATCTACTGGACCTCGGGGACGACCTCCGAACCCAAGGGCGTCCTGCACACCGACCGCTCCCTGATCGCCGGCGGCTCCTGCCTCGCCCACGCGCTCCGCCTGACATCGGACGACGTGGGCTCGATGGCGTTCCCCTACGCGCACATAGCCGGGCCCGACTACACGGTGATGCTGCTCCTGTACGGCTTCCCGGCGGTGATGTTCGAGCAGTTCGCGCTGCCGCAGGCGCTGGCGGAGTACCGGCGGCACGGGGTGACCGTGGCCGGCGGGTCGACGGCGTTCTACTCGATGTTCCTCGCCGAGCAGCGCAAACAGCCCGGCGAGAAGGTGATCCCCTCCCTGCGGCTGCTCGCGGGCGGCGGCGCCCCCAAGCCGCCGGAGGTCTACCACTGCGTGGTCCGCGAGATGGGCGTCCAGCTCACGCACGGCTACGGCATGACCGAGGTGCCGATGATCACGATGGGGGATCCGCGGGACACCCCCGAGAACCTCGCGACGACCGAGGGCCGCCCGCCGGAGGGGATGGAGATCCGGATCGTCGACGGCGAGGTGCGGCTGCGCGGCGAGGCCGTCTGCCGGGGCTACCTGGACCCCGACCGGACGGCCGACGCCTTCGACGCCGACGGCTTCCTGCGCACCGGCGACGTCGGCCACGTCACCGGCACCGGCCACCTGGTCCTCACCGGCCGCCTGAAGGACATCATCATCCGCAAGGGCGAGAACATCTCGGCCAAGGAGATCGAGGACCTGCTCGCCGCGCATCCGGCGGTGGGGGACGCGGCGGTGATCGGCCTGCCGGACGCGGAGCGCGGGGAACTGGTCTGCGCGGTGATCGAACAGCGGCCGGGCACGGACGAGTTGACGCTGCCGGAGGTCGTCTCGTACCTGCGGGCGCAAGGCCTGTCCGTCCACAAACTGCCGGAGCGGCTCCAGGTGATCGACGCCCTGCCCCGCAACGACACCCTGCGGAAGGTGCTCAAGTACAAGCTGCGGGAGCTCTTTTCATGAGCGGGTCCCCGGACGGCGCGCCGCACCGATCCGGTGGACCGGCACGGCGTTCCCCGAGTCGGGCGGCCAGGTCATCCCCGACGGGCCGAGCGTGCCGCGGATCGACCGCTCCGCCGGCCTGGGCACCTGTGTGGAGCCCCGACCCGGCACCTCTGACGCGCCGCCGGGCGCGGCCTACTCCGGCACCGTGAAGTAGCGCGCGAACGCCGGGATGATCTCCGCCTCGCCGACCATTCCGTCGCCGTCCGTGTCGAGGGCGGCGGCGGTGGCCTCGGCGATCTCCACCGGGGCATGGAAGACCCGCAGGACCCGCACGGTGTCGGCGAGGGTCGCGCGGCCGTCCGCGTCCGGGTCCGCCACGGCGAGGGCCGCGTGCAGGAAGGGGCGGGCGATCTCGGCGAAGCGCTCGGGGTTGTCGCGCAGCCGCTTGACCGCGCCGGTGACGAACTCCTCACGGGTGATGCGCTGGTCGCCGTCACGGTCCGCGATGCCCGCCATGCCCTGCCAGAACGCCTCCGCTCCGGCGTACAGCGCCTGCCCCTTGTCGGAGCGGGCCGGGACGGCGAACTCGGCGAGCAGCGCCTTGGCCGCCGAACTGAAGTCCTCGCGGTCGATGTAGCCGTTGCCGTCCTGGTCGAAGGTGCCGAACCGGGCGGCGATCCTGCGCTCGTACTCGGTGCTGACCATGTCTGTTCGGGCCGCCTTACGTTGACGTGGGGGTCTGTCTGCCTGGGAGCGTACGTCGCGGGCCACCGGGAAGTGGCGGAAAAGAGTCTGTTGTGCCAGGACCGGGGGAATTCTGCGACAACCTTGTGGCGGAGGCCGGAAAAGTATGGTCCACAGACAGCGACGGGGGCGACGACCGGAAGGCGGCTACAGGGAAGGACGTCACGCGGAGAGGGGGCCGGCCTCGTCGGTCGTGGCGGATTCCACATCGGCGTGGACGTCGAAGAGGCGGCGCACGCCGAGCGCGCCGAGCACCCGGTTGACGTGCGAGCCGTCGTCGGCGCCCCGGTCCGGCAGGATGAGCCGCAGCCGGCCCTGGCAGGAGCGGATCAACCGGCGGGCGGCGATCAGGACACCGACCCCGCTGGAGTCGCAAAAGAAGACGTCGGACAGGTCGAGGACCAGGCTGTGATGGCCGTCGGCGACCGCGTCGTGCACCCGCTGGCGCAGCGCCGGCGAGGTCATCAGGTCCAGTTCCCCGGACACCTGAAGGACGGCCCACTCGCCCTGTTCCGCGCCTCTCACTGTGAATGCCACGACCATGCCCCTCCGCTCGCCGGATCTCACGGAACCGCCCGGAAACGGAAGCAGTTCCTACGTTTCTTTCCCTTTCCGCGCGGCTGCCCAGCGGCCGTTCCCTGAAACCCGGAACAGGAAACCGCAGGAGATCAACAAGGGGCTTGTTTCGGTCAGTACCGATCCGACTCGATCCGATATGAACAGCCCATGCGTGAAGGTTATGTGAAGAGGGCACTATCACCTGCGGGCCTTCACGGGGCGCACATTGACACAAAGGGGCGTGCGCGGTCAGGCGTGCCGACTACATTCGAGGGGACGGTGACGACACCCTGGATACGAGTGAGGGGAGGAACCGCATGGCGAAGAACGACGCACCGCCCCGCTGGGACCGCAAGATGCAGCAGCGGCTCGCGCGCGGCGAGGCGGCCGCCCTCGGCGAGCTGTACGACCGGTTCGCCTCCCTCGTGCACAGCCTCGCCCACCGCGTCCTCGGCGACGAGAAGGCCGCCGACGCGGTCACCCGCGAGGTCTTCACCCACATCTGGGAACACCCCGAGGGGTACGACCCCAAGCAGGGCCCGCTGCGCTCCTGGGTGGCCACCGTGACCCACGGGCTCGCCGTGCAGCGGCTGCGCGACAGCGAGACCGCCGCGCTCACCCGGGGCGAGAGCGGCTCCCCGGAGGAGCTGGAGAGCAAGGTGCGCCGCGCCTCCGTCGCCGCCCGCGCCGACTACATCGTCCACTCGATGCCCTCACCGCTGCGCGCCGCCCTGGAACTCGCCTACTTCCAGCGCCGTGACTACCGCCAGACCGCCGTCGACCTCGGCGTCACGGAGGACGAGGCGCGCCGTCGCCTCCGACTCGGCCTGCAACTGCTCTCCACCGCCCACGACGCGGCCACCCCGCCGGGATACGGGGGTGCGGTGTGAGCGGCACCGGAGAATTCGGCGCCCGCGGCGGGGAGTCCGGGCGCGACGGCGACGAGGAGTACGGCGAGCACGAGGGGTACGGCGCACGGCAGAGGCCGTTCGAAGCCGGCTCCGCACCTGACGAACGCCTTCCCGGGCAGCGGTCCGGCGGGCCGGGCAGCCCGGGGGACGGGGAGCGGGAGAACGACGGCGCCGGGCCCGACCGGCCCGCGCGCATCCCGACGCCCCGCGCCTCCGTCGAGGACAGCGGACGCGCGCTGCCCGATCCGACCGACCTGGGGGATGTCGCACCCGTGCCGCTCGACCTGTCACACGACGTCCTGAAGTCGCTCCTCGGGGCCTGGGCCCTGGCCGCCTGCTCGGCGGCGGAGACGGCAGCCGTCGAGGACCACCTCGGCAGCTGCGGTACCTGCGCGGACGAGGCGCGCCGGCTGCGCGAGGCGGTGGGGCTGCTGCACCAGCCCGAGAGCCTCGACCTCGACCCCGTACTGCGCACCCGGGTCCTGGAGAGCTGCCTGGACCGCCGGCCGCCGCGCATCCCGGTGCCCGGCTGGGCGGTGCCGTACGACGCCGAGACCGCGCGGCTGGACGCGCTGCTCCAGGACTTCGGGGACTCCGAGTGGCACGCGCCCGTGCGGCTGCGCTGGTTCGAGGACGACACGGCGACGAGCCGTCGTACGACGGTCGCCGGGGCGATCGCGCACCTGATGTCGGTGGACGGGCTGGTCGCGATGGCGCTGGGCCTGGAGGACCCGCTGGCGGAGATCATCAAGGCCGGCGGCACGGCCGGGCGGGGCGTGACCGGGCCGGTCGCGCGGACCGAGGCGTTCTGGCGGACCTCGCGCTTCCCGCCGACGCGCTCGGTGCGGGCGCCCTGGCGGGAGCAGAGCCACCGTCTCGTGCAGACGGCGTCCTTCACGGGCGGCGGCGCGGGCGGGCTCGCGGTGTCGTACGGCGACTTCGAACTGCCCCTGCACGACGCGATGCTGGACCGTGCCTTCGAGTGCTGGGCGCACGCCGAGGACATCGCGGAGGCGGTGGACTACCCGTACCAGCCGCCCGCGCCGCGGCACTTGCACGAGATGATCGACCTCGCGGCCCGCATGCTGCCGAGCGTGCTCGCCGAACGCCGCCGCAAGGGCCTGTCCTCGCCCGCCCGGGGCCCGCATCTCGTGCCGGCGGGCACGCCGGGCCGCAGCCTGCGGCTGGAGATCGAGGGCGCGGCCGGCGGGGAGTGGCTGATCCCCCTGGACTCCCCCGGCGCGGTGGGCTCCGCCGAGTTCGAGGTGGCCCACATCGCCCTGGACGGTCTGGAGTTCTGCCGCCTGGCCGCGGGCCACGTGCTTCCGGAGGAGGCCGCGGCGGGCCAGGTCGGCGACCGCGAGGCCATCAGGGACGTGCTGTTCGCCACCGCGTCGCTGAGCCGGATGTAGGGTCCCCGCGTCCCTTCGGGGGCGCGGGAAACCGCGCGATCAGCCGCCGGCGGCCCGCAGTCGCCCGGCGACCGAACGGCCCGCTCCTAGGCGAACACCACCGTCCGTCGCCCGTTGAGCAGAATCCTCCGCTCGGCATGCCACTTCACCGCGCGCGCGAGCGCCTGGCACTCCACGTCGCGGCCGATCGCGACCAGGCCCTCCGGGGTGGCGTCGTGGCCGACCCGCTCGACCTCCTGCTCGATGATCGGCCCCTCGTCGAGATCGGCGGTGACGTAGTGCGCGGTGGCACCGATCAGCTTGACGCCGCGCGCGTGCGCCTGGTGGTACGGCTTCGCGCCCTTGAAGCTCGGCAGGAACGAGTGGTGGATGTTGATGATCCGGCCGCTGAGCTGCTTGCACAGGTCGTCGGAGAGCACCTGCATGTAGCGGGCCAGCACCACCAGTTCGACACCGTCCTGGCGGACGATCTCCAGCAGCCGCGCCTCGGCCTCCGACTTGTTGTCCTTCGTCACCGGGATGTGGTGGAAGGGGACGTTGTAGGAGCCCACCAGCTCCTCGAAGTCGGTGTGGTTGGAGACCACCGCCGCAATCTCCACCGGCAGCGCGCCGATCCGCGCCCGGAACAGCAGGTCGTTCAGGCAGTGCCCGAACTTGCTGACCATCAGCACGATCCGCATCTTCTGGTCGGCCTGGTTGATCTGCCAGTCCATGTGGAAGGTGTCACCGATCGCCGCGAAGCTCGCCCGCAGCTTCTCCACCGTCACCGGCGCCTCCGCCGAGAAGTGGACGCGCATGAAGAACAGACCCGTGTCGTGGTCGCCGAACTGCTGACTGTCCTCGATGTTGCAGCCGGTCATGAACAGGTAGCTCGACACGGCGTGCACGATGCCCTTTTTGTCCGGGCAGGAGAGGGTGAGGACGTACTGGTCGGCGGAGGCCGCGGCTCGCGTGGGCTGCTCGTTCATGCACCCCAGAATCTCACGTCGGACCGGCCCGCCCCGCCGACGTCCGCTACGCGGACCGGGTCATGATCTGCAGTACCTCGAGGCTCCGCGGCGGCGCGTCGGGGTCGTCCTCGTCGCTCGTGGCGAGCCGCAGGTGCGCGTCCCGGGCCGCCCGCACCGCCTCCGGCCACCCCTCGTGCTCGAGGTAGGTGGCGACGGGCGCGTCCGGTCCGACCTGGTGCATGATCCGCAGCACCCGCAGCACGGCGGTGTCGACGAGCGCCGCCTCCTGCGAGTCCCGGAAGATCGTGCCGACGTACTTCTCGGCCGACCAGTTGTCCAGCCAGGTGTCCTCCACCAGCCGGTACACGGCGTCGGTGACGTCACCGTAGCCGTCCACGCCGGCCAGCCAGACGTCCCGCTGGAACCCCGGGTCGGAAAGCATGTGCAGCGCGGAGCGCACATTGCTGCGCCAGCGCCACCACGGCATGTCGTTCAGTGGCATGACGCCCATGGTGGAGGAGCGACGGCCGCGACGGGAAGAGTTCTCCGAACCTTGCACGGTCATCGATCGTACGTTCCCCGTCACACTGGTCGCACGGGCCCCCGCAATTCACCCTGGCGTCACCTTTTGTTGACCGTGGGTCACTCCCGGGTTAGCGGTGTGAGGGAATCGTGCGTGTCCATGACCGGCAGGCGCCCCACCCTCAGCACCATCCTCCCCCTTTTCTCCCGGCCGGCCAGAGCGAGCGCCCTGTCCGCGAGCGCTGTGGCCGCGTGCGTGTCGCTCACCGCCGGCTGCGGGGTCATCCCTGGTGCCACGGGGGGCTCCGGGGACGGCACCGTCAAGGTCATGACCTGGGCGCCGGAGAACACGGACGCCACCAACAAGCCCGGCATGCCCGCGATGGCCCGCGCCTACGCCAAGTGGATCAACGCGCAGGGCGGCGTCAACGGCCGCAAGCTCGAGGTCCTGACCTGCAACGACCACAACGACAGCGTCGGTGCCGCGCGGTGCGCGCGGCGCGCGGCGGCCGAGAACGTGGTCGCGGTCGTCGGCTCGTACAGCCAGTACAGCGACTCCTACCTCGCCCCGCTGGAGAGCGCCGGCATCCCCTACATAGGCGGCTACGGCGTCACCAACGCGGAGTTCACCGGGCCGATGTCGTACCCGGTCAACGGGGGCCAGCCCACCCTCCTCGCGGGCCTGGGCAAGGCCCTGGCGGGCGCCTGCGGCCCGGTCGCCCTGATCCGCCCCGACAGCATCGCGGGCGACCAGCTGCCCGCGCTGCTGGACTCCGGCCTCACGTCGGGCGGGCATCCGGACGCGGGCGACCAGATCGCCGCGGAGGACGCCACCGAGTACGGCGGCCAGGCCGACAGGGCGCTGCGGTACGCGACCGGGGACTACGCCCGCAAGGGGTGCGTGGTGCCCGCGCTCGGGGACCGCACCGACACCTTCATGGACTCCTTCCGGCGCGCCCGCGACGAGTTCCCGAAGGTGCGGCTCGCGACCGTGCTGGGCAGCGTCGACCAGACGGTGATCAACACGACGGGCGGGGCGTCGGGTCCGTACGAGGGGGCGTACATCACCGGCTGGTACCCGCCGGCGTCCGACGCGCGCTGGGCCCCCATGAAGAAGGTGATCAACCAGGTGGCCTTCGGCGACAACCGCATCGACCCCGCGGACGCCGGGGTGCAGACCACCTGGATCGCCTACACCGTGCTGAGGGCCGCGCTGGACAGGATCGGCGACGGCGAGGTGAGCGCCGACAGTGTGCGGCGCACCCTCGACCACGGGCTGGAGGTCTCCACCGGTGGCCTCACCCCGACCCTGCACTGGCCCAACGAGACCACCCTCGCCGCGGTCGGCTTCCCGCGCCTCGTCAACGCCGACGTCACCCTCCAGGTCGTCCACGACGGCCGGCTGGTCGCCGCCCAGCAGAACGGGGGCGGCGGGAGCGACGGCTTCACCGACGTCACCAAGACCCTGGAGAACGCGGACATCGGCTGACCGAGGCCCTGCCGACGGTGTCGGACGTTCACGTGTCGGGCCCTCATACGTCGGGCCCTCATGCGTCGGGCGCTCGCTGTCGTCGCGCCGACGTCCGGCCCCCGCGGTCCCGGCGACCGCGTCCGGAACGCCGACGGTCCCGGCGGCCGTGTCGCGGGCGCCGGGACCGGTAGGGCTTCGAGGGGCGTCAGAGCTGGGTGGGCTGGCGCTGGGTCAGGCCGTACTGCTTGGCGATGGCGTTCCAGAGGCCGGCAGCCTTGTTCTTCTCCGAGCTGGCGGTGACGCTCGCCCGGTCGCCGGCCTGGGTCTGTCCGGTGCCCCGGGCGTGGCCCTTGTGGCAGCTCCGCTTGCCGCCGCCCGCCACCTGGTCGGCCCAGGCCGCGTAGTGGTTGTCGGCGGATGCGGAGGCCTGCCAGGCCTTGGTGAGGGCCTCGGTCAGCTGGGCGTTGTTCGGCAGCTTGTCCACGGACACCTTGCCGAGCCGGGTGACCAGGTCGGTGCGCTGCTTGGCCGCGGCGCGCAGGTCGGAGGCGGCCTGGCCGAGGTTGTCGCACTGGCGGACGTTCCCGACCGCCCGGATCACCGAGGCACGGCTGCCGCCGCTGTCGGCGAGCAGCTTGTCCAGCTCGGCCGCCTGCGCCTTGGCGGGGTCGGCGGCGGGCGCGGAGGTCTCCTGGGTGGGCGAGGAGGACGCGGCGACGGTCTTGCTGTCGTCGCCCTTGTCCCCGCCGCCACCGCTGAGCAGCGCGCCGGCGCCGATACCGATGACGGCGATGCCGACACCGATGGCGGCGATCAGCGGCACCCGCGAGCCGGTCCGTCCTCCCCGCCGTCCGCGCTCGTAGCCCATGGTGTCCGTCGGCATGCCCTGCGACATCGGCTGCGAGGGGCCGGGGTACGCGTCCGGCTGGACGCGCGGCATCTGCTGCGTGGCACCGGCCGGGCCGTCGTCGGCGGCGGGCCCGCTGCGGAAGAGGTTGTCGAACTCGGCGGGCGGCTGCCGGTCCCCGCCCGGCGCCCCGCCGGGGATCGGCGGGATGTACTGGGTGGCCTGCGCGTCCGGGTGGCCGGCCGCCGCGGGCGGCTGCTGCACGCGCCCCAGGAACCGGGTCTCCTCCCCGGCCGCCTCGGGCGGCAGCGCGCCGGGCCCGACCGGCGGTATGTACTGCGTGGCGCCCTCGTCGGCGCCGCCCGCCGGGGCCGACGGCAGGTACGCCTCGGGCGCGGCGCCCGGGGCGGCCTGCGGGTACGCGGGCGGCTGCCCGCCCGCGGGGCCCGGGGCGGCCTGCGGGTACGCGGGCGACTGCCCGCCCGCGGGGCCCGCGGGCACCGGCGGGATGTACTGGGTGGCGCCGTCGGTCTCCGGGGGCAGCGGGGCGCTCGGCGACGCGTACGCGTCCGGCAGGGCGGGCGGCAGGGACGCGGCCGACGCGCCCGGACCCCCGGGAAGCTCGTGTCCGGCGTACTGCTGCTGCCCGTACGACTCTCCACCGCCGTACGCGGACTGCCCGGCTCCCCCGCCGTACGGGGGCTGCCCGCCGGCCTGGCCGTAGGCCTGGGGCTGGGGCTGGGGCTGGCCCTGTGGGTCCTGGCCGCCGAGGCCGTGGCCCGTCTGCTGACCGTAGGCGGAGGCCTGGCCGTCCTGGCCGTACACGGGTGCGCCGTAGGACCGGGCGTCGTACGACGGGCCCTGGGTGCCCTCGGGGGGCAGCGGGCCGGGGCCGGCCGCGGCCGGGGCCTGCTCCGGGGCGTGCCACTGCTGGGCGGGGGCCGGGGACCAGCCCTGGCCCGGCTGGTGGGTCGGCTGGTGGGCCGGCTCCTCGCCGGGGCCCCACGAACCGCCCCACGCCTGGCCGCCGGCCGGCGTGGCGGGCGTGGGCGCGGATGTCATGCCCGGCAGCAGGGGCTCACCTCCGTCGGAGGGCAGCACGATGCCTTCGTGCGCGGGCCGCGCCGAGGGCTCCTCGCCCTGTCCACTCTGCGTCACCGGGACTCCTACGATTGAGGGACCTTCGGAATCGTCGGCTCACGCTACCGGGTCCCCCGAGCAAGGTGCCACGCAGCTCAGGGCGCGATCTTCTGCCCTGTGACAGTGGTAACAAAACCAACCCGCCGCACGCTGTTATGGGGTCCGGCCGATGGTCCGGGCACCGTTTGCCGTGCGTTCACGCAATCGCGCGGCCGGCGTTCAGGCGGCCTGCAGGACGTCGAGACGGGCCTCGAACTCTCTGACCACGGCCTCGTCGCGGAACGGCTCCAGCCGCTGCTGGAGGTCCTCCAGATAGTCCGCACCCCGGTTGGAGCGCAGTGTCTCCAGCAGCTCGACCGCCTTCAGGCCGGTGCTGCACGCCTGCTCGATCTCGCGCTGCTGCACCTGGGCCGTGGCGAGCAACACATATCCGATGGCGCGGCGCCGGGCCCGTGACTCGGGGTGGCCGGCCAGCGACTGCTCGGCACATCGGGCCGCCGCCTCGGCCTGGCCCAGGTCGCGGTGGCAGTGCGCGAGCTCGTCGGCGAGGTAGGCCTCGTCGAAGTGCGCGATCCACACCGGGTCGTCCCCGGAGGCCGCGTCGGCCCGCTCCATCGCGGAGACCGCCCGTCCCACGGCCGTCTGTGCCGCGCGGGCGTCGCCGAGCAGCGCGTGCCCGCGGGCCTCGGCCGCGTGGAACATCGCCTCCGCGCGCGGGGTCACCCGCCCCCGCGCCCCCTCCTGCGCGGCCCGCGCCAGCTGGGCGATCTCGCGCGGGTTGCCGAGCTGCGCGGCGAGGTGGCTCATGGAGGCGGCCAGGACGTAACCGCCGTAGCCGCGGTCGCCGGCCGCCTGCGCGAGGCGCAGCGACTGGATGTAGTAGCGCTGGGCCAGACCCGGCTGCCCGGTGTCGACCGCCATGTACCCGGCCAGTTCGGTCAGCCGGGCCACGGTCGCGAACAGTTCACGCCCGACCGCCTCCCGGTACGACCCCGCGAGCAGCCCGGAGACCACGCTGTTGAGGTAGTGCACGACGACGGGGCGCACATGCCCGCTGCCGAACTGGTGGTCGAGGTCCACCAGCGCCTGCGTCATGGACCGTACGGCCGCCACGTCAAACTGGCCCACGCGCGGGCCCGCCTGCCGGGCCACCTGGGCGTCCGGTGCCGAGATCAGCCAGTCACGGCTGGGCTCGACCAGCGCGGAGGCGGCGACGGAGGACCCGGACAGGAAGTCCCGCCGCCCCACGTCGCTGCGCCACAGCTCGCTGACCTGCTCGATGGCCCCCAGTACCGTCGGCGAGAACTGGAGACCGACCCCCGAGGCGAGGTTCTTGCCGTTGGCCATGCCGATCTCGTCGATCGTGACCGTACGGCCGAGCTTGCGCCCGAGCGCCTCCGCGATGGTCGCCGGGGCCCGGCCGCGGGGCTGCTGGCCGCGCAGCCAGCGGGCCACGGACGTCTTGTCGTAGCGCAGGTCGAGACCGTGCTCGGCACCGCACATGTTGACCCGCCGGGCCAGCCCGGCGTTCGAGCACCCCGCTTCCTGGATGAGTGCCTGCAGCCGTTCGTTCGGCTGCCTCGCCACGAGAGGCCTTGCGGCCATGTGCTACCCCCTGCGAACCCCTGGAGCGTGAAGAGCCGGCCGGAAGGTTCCGGTCGGCAGATCACTGCCCAGTTGACATACCGTCAATGCGTGACATGTGCGGTTTGCCGGGGTAAAGGCAGTTGCCACCCCCGTTCTGGTTACCCTTCCCGGGCCCCGGTTCCTCCCGCGCGCCCCCGGCCGTGCACCCATGCGCCCCGGCTGCCGAATCGATGCTCCTCCCCCGCCCCTGCCGCGGCCGTAACCCAAGGTGGGCGCGGGAGTTGAGTGGAACGTGGAAGAGACGATCGCGGGAACCGAAGCCGCCCAGATTCCGAGGCAGCGCGGGGAATCGCTGCTGGAGACCGCCGTGCGCTACGCCGAGGAGCGGCACTGGGACGTGTTCCCGGGTACCTGGCAGGAAGCGGTCGACGGGGTGCAGCGGTGCTCGTGCGGCGATGCCTCCTGCCCCGCTCCGGGTGCGCATCCCGCACGGCCCGACTGGGCGACGCAGGCGACCGGCAGCGCGACCGTCGCCCGCCGGATGTGGCAGAAGCAGCCGGCGGCGGCGATCCTGCTGCCCACGGGGCGGACGTTCGACGCGCTGTCCGTCTCGGAGAGCGCCGGGTTCCTTGCGCTGGCCCGGATGGAGCGGATGGAGCTGACGCTGGGGCCGGTGACGCTGACGCCTGACCGGCGGATGCACTTCTTCGTGTTGCCGGGCGCGTCCTTGAAGGTTCCCGGCCTGGTGCGGAAGTTGGGATGGTCACTGGCTTCGCTGGATCTCGAGCCGTTGGGCGAGGGGAGTTTCGTGGCCGCGCCGCCGACGCGTCTCGGGTCGCGGGGCGCCGTCCAGTGGGCCTGCCGGCCGACCGCCGCGAATCGGTGGCTGCCGGACGCGGAGGAGTTGATCTCGCCGCTCGCCTATGCGTGTTTCCGGGACCGGTAGGGGCGCCGACTCGTCCGCCGGGGCCGGTGCGTCGGCGGGTGCGGGCTCGTCGTGGCTGATCGCTCCCCCACTCTCGACTTCTCCCCCACTCTCGGCTTCTCCCCCACTCTCGACTCCTCCCCCACTCTCGGCTTCGCTCGAGCGGGAGGGACCCCCAGCGCGGGGGGACCCCCAGCGCGGAGGGACCCCCATCGCGGCTGAGCCGCACATCGATACAGTCCCGCGCCCCTTCGGGGGCGCTTCAGGCACCGTAGGGTTCATTCATGACCGATGCTGCAGTGCGTGTACGCGGGCTCTGGAAGCGGTTCGGGCAGCAGGTGGCCGTGGGCGGGATCGATCTCGATCTGCCCGCCGGGAAGTTCATCGGGCTCGTCGGGCCCAACGGGGCCGGGAAGACCACCACGCTGTCCATGGTGACCGGGTTGCTGCGGCCTGACCACGGGTCCGTCGAGGTCGTCGGGCACGACGTGTGGCGGGACCCGGTGGCCGTGAAGGCGCGGATCGGGGTGCTGCCCGAGGGGCTGCGGCTGTTCGAGCGGTTGTCGGGGCGGGAGTTGCTCGGGTACGCGGGGCGGCTGCGGGGGCTGCCCGGTGCGGAGGTCGACAAGCGGGCCACCCAACTGCTGGACGTGCTCGATCTCGCGGGGGCCCAGCACAAGCTCGTGGTCGACTACTCGACCGGTATGCGCAAGAAGATCGGGCTGGCGGCGGCCGTCCTCCACAATCCCGAAGTCCTCTTCCTGGACGAGCCGTTCGAGGGTGTCGACCCGGTGTCCGCGCAGACCATCCGCGGGGTGCTGGAGCGCTACACCGCCTCCGGCGCCACCGTGGTGTTCTCCTCCCACGTCATGGAGCTGGTCGAGTCGCTGTGCGACTGGGTGGCCGTCATGGCCGCCGGGCGCATCCGCGCCACGGGAGCCCTGGCCGAGGTGCGCGCGACGCATCAAACGCTCCAGGGGGCGTTCCTGGAACTGGTGGGCGCGAGCGGCCGGGACGCCGCGTCCGACCTGGACTGGCTCGGCGGCGGGGCACCCCGATGACCAGCCCCACCGCGACCGCGGGCACGGCCGGTACGACCCGGCCCGTCGCCGCGACGACCCTGACCGCCACCGTCGTACGCCTGAAGCTGTCGCTGCTGAGGAACGGGCTGCGGCAGTCGGCCGGCCGGCGGGCCGCGTTCGCCGTCTCGGCCGTCCTCGCACTGCTCGTCGCACTGCTGCAACTGCTGGGCCTGGTGGGGCTGCGCGGGCACACGAACGCCGAGGCCGTCGCCGTTACGGGTACGGCTCTGCTGGCGCTGGGCTGGGCGGTGCTGCCGCTGTTCTTCCCGGGCGGCGACGAGACGCTCGACCCGACCCGCCTGGTACTGCTCCCGCTGCGGCCCCGGCCCCTCGTCCGGGCTCTGCTCGCCGCCTCCCTGGTCGGGATCGGTCCGCTGTTCACGCTGCTGGTGCTGACGGGGTGCGTGCTGGCGGTGGCGCACGGCGCGGCCGGGTACGGGTTCGCCGTCGTCGCCGTCCTCCTCGCGCTGCTGGTCTGCGTGGCGCTCGCGCGGGCCGTCGCCGCTGCGAACGTACGGCTCCTGACCAGCAGGAAGGGCCGCGATCTGGCCGTGCTGAGCGGCCTGGTGATCGGGGTCGGGACCCAGCTGGTCAACTTCGGCGCACGCCGGCTGGGGTCGGCCGGGCTCGGTCAGCTGCGGCCCGTGGCGGACGTGCTGTCCTGGGTGCCGCCCGCCTCGGCGGTGGGCGCGGTGCACGCGGCGAGCGACGGGTCGTACGGCATCGCCCTCGCTCGACTCGCCGTGTCGGCGGCCGGGCTGGCGGCGCTGATCGCCGTCTGGGCGCGGAGCCTGACCCGGCTGATGACCTCACCCGACGGATCCACCCTCCAGGCCGCCGACGTGGCCACCCGTGACCGCTCCTCGGCCCGGCTGGGGCGGCTGCTGCCGGGCGGGCGCACGGGTCCGGTCATGGAACGCGCCCTGCGCTACATCTGGCGCGACCCGAAGACCAAGGCCGCGTGGGTGACCTCGCTGGCCATCGGGCTGATCGTGCCGGTGTTCAACGCGATGCAGGGCACCGGCTCGATCTACTTCGCGTGCTTCGCCGCCGGCATGCTCGGCATCCAGATGTACAACCAGTTCGGCCAGGACACCTCCGCCTTCTGGATGGTGGCCCAGACGATTTCCACCGCCCGGGACGCCTACGCCGAGCTGCGCGGACGAGCGCTGGCCCTGCTGCTGATCACCCTGCCGTACGCCGCCCTGGTGACCGTCCTGACGACCGCGCTCCTCGGCGACTGGCCCCGCCTGCCGGAGGCGCTCGGCCTCTCCCTCGCCCTGCTCGGCGCCATGCTGGCCACCGGCGCCTGGGCCTCGGCCCGCTTCCCGTACTCCATCCCCCAGGAGGGCCACAAGAACGTCGCACCCGGCCAGGCCGGCCTCGCCTGGATCTCCGTCTTCGGCGGCATGGTCGCCGCCGCCCTGCTCTGCTCCCCCGTCATCATCCTGCTGATCTGCCTGAACCTGAGCGCGAGCGGGGCC
Source organism: Streptomyces sp. NPDC002520 (assembly GCF_053595235.1). NCBI lineage: Bacteria > Bacillati > Actinomycetota > Actinomycetes > Kitasatosporales > Streptomycetaceae > Streptomyces > Streptomyces sp. NPDC002520. Next base: position 32,351 of record NZ_JBSFXG010000031.1, read on the forward strand.
GTGTGGACCTGGCTGCTCCTGCCGGTGGGCGCGGTCTACGGCACCACGATCACCTGGCTGGGCCTCCGCCTGGCAGCACCTCGCCTGGCATCCCGCCTCCCGGAAATACTGACGGCGGTGAGCAGGGGCTGACGGCACCGGTCCGACGCAGGGCGCTACGGCGTGCCCAAGGGGCGCGGGGCTGTATCGATATGCGGCTCCGCCGCGTGCGCGCGAACGGCCGAAGCGCACCCGCACTCGCCGACGCACCGCCACCACGCACCCCAGAAGGCGCCTCAATCCCCGAGCACGGACTCAAGAAACGGCTCGACCGCCATCCGCCAAGCCACCGGCTGGTCAAGGTGGACGAGGTGCCCCGCCTCCGCGACCTCCGCATACTCCCCGCCAGGCAACACCCGCACCATCTCCTGCGCCTCCGCCCGCCCCAGCTCCCCGTCCACCCCGCGCACGACCAACACAGGGCACCGGACCTGCGCCAGTTCCTCCCAGTGCGCGTCGTACACCCAGCTCTCCCTCGTCCGAAGCATCTGCTCCGGGTCGAAGGCGGGACGCCAGCCGTCCGCGGACTCGTGCATGACCTCGGCGTAGAACTCCCCCCGGGAGGGGTTCGGCCGCTCCACCCACGGATCGTCCTCGCCGAACCACTTACGGACGTCGGCGAGCGTGGTGAAGGGGACGGGCCAGGTGCGGAACCACTCGGCCCACTCGCGCTGCGAGGCCGCGCCCAGCGCGGACGCCCGCATGTCGCTGATGACCAGGCCGCGGACGAGATCGGGACGCCTCGCGGCGAGCTGCCAGGCGGTCAGCGCGCCCATGGCGTGGCCGATGAGCACGGCGGGCGCCAGACCGAGCTGCTGGACGGCGGCCTCGGCGTCCTCGACGTAGGCCTCGCGGGTGTACGCGGCCTGTGGATCCTTCTCGCTCTGGCCGTGGCCGCGCTGGTCGAGCGCGACGGCACGGTACCTCTCGGCGAGCCAACGGGCGGTGGACGCCCAGTGCGAGGCGCGACCCATCAGTCCGTGGAGTAACAGCACGCCCGGAGAGCCGGGCTCCGGATCCGTCTTGGGCGGGTCCGCGAACTCCCACGCGGCCAGGCGCACCCTGCCCGCTCCCGTCACGTCGATACGTCGTGCCATCGGCCTGGTACCCCCCAGCTCCGCCTGCCTCGCACCGGTGTACTGCGGTTTTCTGCGGTTCTCCGTGGTCTTCTGTGGTTCTCCGTGCTTCTCTGCGGGCTCGCGCTCTCGGCGTCGGCGCCGTTCGTCGGCGTGCGCGCCGCTCTCGCCGTCCTCCCGCCCCGGCAGAATATCGAATACCTATTCGAAAAATCTGTCTCTGCGGACAACACCCCTCATTCGAGTGACACCTCTCGGGGAATGATCGGCGCCGTCGAGGGGATCTACTTGGCGGGAGGCGGACCGCTCGGGGAAAAACGGTCCGCAGGGGACGACCCTGGGAGCTCGGGGCTCCGGGTCGGACAGGGGAGGACAGGCCCCGGCGCCGTCAGGCGCCGGGGCCCTCCCGTTCAGCGCTTGGCGACGAACACGTGGGAGGCGACGTCGGCCTCCAGCTCGGCCGCCTCGCCGCCGCTGCCCACCAGCACCCCGCCGGGCGACTCCGTCACGCTCACCACGGAACCGGGCTGCACACCCGCGCGCCGCAGCGTGTACATCAACTGCGCGTCCGTCTGGATCGGCTCGCCGATACGGCGGACGACGACCGTCTTGCCGTCCGCGCCCGCCTCCAGGTCCGCCAGCGAGACCATGCCCTCGTCCAGGAACGGGTCCGCCCCGTCCTTCTCGCCCAGCTCCTCCAGACCCGGGATCGGGTTGCCGTACGGAGACTCGGTCGGGTGCCGGAGCAGCTCCAGGACCCTGCGCTCGACGGCCTCGCTCATCACGTGCTCCCAGCGGCACGCCTCCGCGTGGACCTGCTCCCACTCCAGGCCGATCACGTCGACCAGCAGGCACTCCGCGAGGCGGTGCTTGCGCATCACCCGCGTGGCCAGCCGGCGGCCCTCGTCGGTCAGCTCCAGGTGCCGGTCGCTGGCGACGGACACCAGACCGTCGCGCTCCATGCGCGCCACCGTCTGGCTCACCGTGGGCCCGCTCTGGTCCAGCCGCTCCGCGATCCGGGCGCGCATGGGGACGACGCCTTCCTCTTCGAGTTCGAGGATGGTGCGGAGATACATCTCCGTGGTGTCGATCAGTCCGGACATACGTGCCCCTCGATTACCTCTGCCGGCAGCTCCGGCGCGTGCGCTGGCCCTGTCGTCAATTCTGCCGGATCCCACTGACAAGCGGAGGCCTCCGGCGGAACGGACCGTGCGGGGAGCCGCCGTAAGAGGACGGGTTCATCGCCGGATCCGGGTCTGTGGGGGGCTGGTCGCGCCCACGCGGCGGAGCCGCACATCGACACGACCCCGCGCCCCTGGGAACCGCGGCTGTCGTCAACACGTGTGGACACGCCCCCTCGGCCGTATTGACACCGCAGTGGTCCAGACCGCACGGTGATCCGCGACACCGACGCCGCGAAGGGGCACCGCATGAGCGACGGCACGCCTGCCGACCTGTTCTTCGACGCCGCCGTCAACCTGCTGCAGCGGGTCCGCGAGGAGGAGGCCGAGGCGATCACCGCGGCCGGCACCCTGCTCGCCGACACCGTCGCGGACGGGGGCCGGCTGTTCGCCTTCGGCGCCGGGCACTCCTCACTGGCCGCCCAGGACGTCGTGTACCGCGCGGGCGGACTTGCGCTGATGAACCTGCTCGCCGTCCCCGGAGTGGTCGGCGTCGACGTCACCCCGGCGACCCTCGGCTCCGCCCTGGAACGCGTGGACGGACTCGCGAGCGCCGTCCTGGACACCTCACCCCTCCGCGCCGGCGACGCCCTGGTGATCATCTCCCTGTCCGGCCGCAACGCCCTGCCCGTGGAGATGGCCCTCAGCGCACGCGCGCGCGGGGTGAGGGTCATCGGTGTGACCTCGGTGGCGTACGCCTCGCAGACGACGTCACGGCACACCTCGGGCACCTTCCTGAAGGACCACTGCGACATCGTCCTGGACTCGAAGATCGCGGTCGGCGACGCCGAGCTCACCCTCGACACCATCCCGGCACCCTTCGCCCCCGCCTCCACGGTGGTCACCTCAGCCCTGATGCAGGCCGTCCTGGCGACGACGGCCGCCACGCTCGCCGACCGCGGCATCGAGCCCCCGCTGCTGCGCTCAGGCAACGTCGACGGCGGCCTCGACTGGAACGCGCGGATCTTCGAGGAATACGGCGACCGGATCTTCTACCGACGCTGAACCACGGGCCCCCGACCCTCACGACCCGCGCCCCTTACGTCCCCGGCCGCTCCCGCACCGCCGCCGCGAGGTCCAGGGCAGCGGCGATCCGTGCGGCCACATCCTCGGCATAGGCCGCGTCGAACCGCGCGAAGCGGCTGCGGCCGGACCCGCGCAGGAAGGTGACCACACCGAGCGTCCGGCCCCGGCTGCGCAGCACCGCACACAGAGCGTGCACGGCGTCCTCGGGCCACTGCCGGGCCAGCGCCCACTCCCGCGCCTGCTCAGGCGGCACCGAGCCCGCGTCGGCGCGCACCGTGCCCGTGCGCTCCACGCACTGCAGCGCCGGGTGGCCGGGCTCGTAGCGCAGGGGCAGTCCGGCCGCACCGGTGAGGACGCTCGGGCCGGGCGTACCCGCGGGTGTGGCGGCGAGCCGTACCAGCCGTACCGGAGTCGTGTCGTCGTCCTCCACGCGCGGAGCACCGGCGACACGGTCGAGCAGCGCGTGGTCGGCGAACCCGGCGAGAGCGAAGTCGAGATGGACGGTGGCCGCCTCCCCCGGGTCTTCGCACTCGGCGGCGGCACGGGTGGCACGGTGCAGCTGGTTCGTGCGGAAGCGCAGCAAGGAGGCCTCCTGCTCGCCGTGCTTGGCCTCGGTGACGTCCTGGAAGAGCCAGCCCACGCCGAGCGGCACCGGCTCCTCGGTCAGCGGCGAGGCCAGCCGCAGGAACCCGCTGCGCCAGCAGCGCCGCTGCTCACCCTCCGGCGTGCGCAGGGCCACCCACATCTCGGCCGGCGCGGGCGGCGCGCCCTCGGCCAGCACATGGGTGAGCGCGCTCTCCAGCTCCTCCACGCCCTGCGCGAGCAGCTCGCCGAGCGGCCGCCCCAGCGCGGACGTACGCCCGATGCCCAGGGCGCGCGCCGCGTGCGCGTTGACGACGGCGGGCCGCAGATCGGCGTCCACGAGGACGACACCCCAGGACGCGTCCTCGAACAACGCCTCGCTCAGCGCGATCGAACGCTCCAGGTCGATCTGCGCGTGCACCTCGCTGAAGGCGCAGTACAGGCCCGCCGGCTTTCCGTCCGGGCCGCGGACGGCGGCGGACTGGGTACGGACGAGAACCCGTCCGCCGTCCTTGGTGAGCAGGGCGAACTCGTGCACCTGACGGCCGGGCGCGTGCATGGCCGCCAGCAGCCGGGACTGCACCTCCTCGGCGTCGGCGCTGCGCACCGCCCACCCGGCGAACCCGTGCCGCCCGACCGCCTCGGCCGCGCTCCAGCCCAGGATGCGCTCCGCCTCGCGGTTCCAGTGCGTGACCACACCGTCGGCGTCGAAGGCGCACAGGGCCGCGTCCATGCCGTCCAGGAGCGCGGCGAGCAGGTCGGACCCGCCGGACTCGTCCGGACCGGCGGAACCGTCAGGATCCCGCGGCCCGTCCGGCTCGGGCTCGTCCGGCCCCAGCTCGTCGGTGGTCCCACTCCGCCGCGAAGCACTCACCTGGACCCCCTGCAGGCTGCGTCGGCGCACCTAAGGCGCTCGTTCCGCTCACTGGCCTTCATTCAACTGGAACGTGACACAGCCCACATCCTGTTCCCGCAGATTGAAGGAATCAATGCCGGACAGCCTCCCCCGGTGCCGGCCTCTCCTCCAGCCTCAGGTCGACCCATTCGTCGCTCTCCCCGTCCAGCACGTACCGGTCGGTCTCCACGAACCCACGCCGCACAGCGAACCGCAGCCCGTCCTCGTTCGCGGCCAGCACGCACGTCTCGACCGCCTTCGCCCCCAGCCCGCGCGCGTGGGCGAGCCCGTTCCCGTACAGCGCCGCACCGAAGCCCCGTCCCCGGTACGCGGGCAGCACGCGCGCGATGACCGTCGCGACCTCACCCTCCCCGACCGGCGGCCGCACGGTGGAGCATCCGACCAGCTCGTCGCCGAGATACGCGTTCTCCAGCCGGTACCGCGCCAACCGCTCCCGGGCGTCCTCCACGGACATGGCCGCCGGCGGAACGATCACATTGTGGACGTACCGCCACTGCTCGAGCATGGCATCGCCGTCCACCAGCTCGATCCGAAGATCAGTCATGCGCGGCAAGGTAGGGCGGCCGTGGACCGAGCGTCCACCGGATTCGCCGGCATTTTTCATCGAAGGTTGAGTGGTGGTCGCGCCTTGGAGCGGCTTGGCCGCTCTGCGAAAACCACTCGGGGGGGTCCCTGTCCGACAAATGATCTCTGCGAAGCTTCGGTGTCCGAGTCAGGCCGAAGGAGAGGTCATGGGGATCGAGCTGGAACTGCACTCTGGGCGACCCACGCGGAAGGGGGCATCCCGGGACACCTTGCTGCGGGGCTCTTACGCGCACGGTGAAGCGTTGGCGGGGGTGCTGAGCACCCTCGACTGGCGTGGCTCGGGCAAGCTCGGCTGGGTGGATCCGTACGGTGACACGTTGTTCAACGAACAGGAAGCTCGGGTCGCCTGTCAGGAAGTCGCCGCCCTGACACAGGGGTGTACTGACGACCAGCAGAGGGCGGCTCTGCTTGACCTTGCCGAGCTCCTTGAAGCATGTGCGGCGGCGCCGGGCAGCTACTTGTGGTTCATGGGTGACTAAGTGCCGCATCAGACAACGTTCGCCCTGTAGTACTGATGGGAAATTCGTCGAAATAGTCTCCCCGGCGCGGCCGAGGCTGGTCCTTTCCTGGCCTCGGAGGGGTGCTTGGGCAGACGCGGGTCGAGATCTGGAGTGGGTTCCTTCCCTGCCTGCTCGGGGTGCCGCAGCAGCCCACCCCAGCCATCGCAACATGCCCGTCTGACCTGGCCTTTCATCCCCTTCACTCCTATCCTCGGCCTCGACCGAAAGGGGGGCCGGATGAACCGGACCGTACGCACCGTCGAGGACGTTCTCGCGCTCCTGGACGGGTTCTTCGCATCGGAATCCGAGGCCAGCCGCTTGGCGACAGGCGACGGCAAGGACTTCTGGGACCGCTTCTATGCCGACCGGTCAAGGCCGGTCCCGTTCTTCGCGGCGAAGCCGGACGAAAACCTGGCCGCCTACCTCGACCAGGGCCTGATCGCTCCCGGTCGGGCTCTGGACCTGGGGTGCGGACCGGGCCGCAACGCCCTGTACCTCGCCGCGCGCGGCTTCGAGGTGGACGCCGTCGACCTCTCTCCCGTTGCCGTCGCTTGGGGCAAGGACCGGGCCCATGACGCAGGAGTGGACGTCCGCTTCCTGTGCGGTGACGCTTTCGCCCTCCCCGACACCGAGTTGAGCGGCCCCTACGACCTGGTCGTCGACTCAGGGTGCTTCCACCACCTGGCGCCGCACCGCCGCGTCAGCTATCTGGCCCTCCTTGACCGCGTCCTCGCCCCCGGCGGCCATCTCGCGCTCACCAGCTTCGCCGCAGGTGAGGCGGGAATGGGGTCGGAACTCGCCGACGCAGACATTTACCGCGGACGCGAGCTGCAGGGCGGCCTGGCTTACACGCCCGAATCGCTGCGCTGGATCTTCTCCGACCTGGTCGAGGTCGAATTGCGCCGCATGCGGGAGGAACCACCCGAGTCCGCACTGTTCGGCGTGACGTTCCTGTGGACCGCGTTGTTCCGTCGGGGCGCGGCTGCGTCAGGCGACGTTCGCCTTGTTCACGACCGCGCGTAGGCGCTCGTCCTGGGCGTGCTTGTTCCGCCAGATGATGTAGCGGCGGAACAAGCTGCTCTGCTCCTTGTGGCTGGCGTGGTCAGTACCGTCCACGGTGAAGTAGCGCAAGGCAGTGAAATGGGCTTCGATCCGGTTCAGCCACGATGCGACGGGACAGCCAACCCTACACTCGACCTTCGCTGCGAGAGATCGGCCTTCCTACCATTCATGCCGCTCGCTTGTTCGGCAAATCGGACCAATTAGCACATCCAAGCGTCTTATGGCTCATCACGACAGCGACTCCGTCCCGCTTCGCTAACGTCGTCCGCACACGAGAAGGGAGGTCGCTCGCTCCCGGGCCTCCAGGCCGTCGAGTGACCAGCCCCAGTCATCGCGGTCCGAGGGTTCCGCGGATCTCCGAGGATCAGGGAGGTGCACCCGATGACTACGTTTCCTGTAGGCGAGCAGACCCACCAGGCTGTGCTTCCTCAGCAGCCTGCTCTGGAACCCGTGGGAGCAGACAACCTTGGGAGCAGGGACGAAACGGCCCACGGACACCCCGCTACCGCGCGGGGCACCGGCAGGGAACATGGGCGAGGGGAGACCGACGGGCACGGCACCGGAACCCGTCGGCGTCACGCCAAGAGCGCTGCCCACACAGCGAAGAAGGCAGAGAACGGGAGCGGTGACGCTCCCACACGGAGCCCGTCGTACACGGGTGGGACCGGCGCGAGCAGGGTCTTCGTCCTCGCCAAGGACGGGCGCCCGCTCATGCCCTGCCATCCTGCACGAGCCCGCGAACTCCTCAGCAAGGGGCGAGCCGCTGTCGCACGTCAGGTGCCTTTCACTGTCCGCCTGAAAGACCGCACACTGACCGGCTCGGAAGTCGACGGCGTGCAGCTACGCGTCGACCCCGGCTCCAAAAGCACCGGTCTCGTCCTCACCGACGAGAAAAAGGAGACCACGGAATACGGCGCCACTGTGACCGTCCGACGCGGACTCGTCTCGGTCGAACTCCACCATCGAGGGACGCAGATCCAGAGCTTCATGCAACAGCGCGCGGGCTATCGACACAGGCGACGTTCCGCCAAGTGCCGCTACCGAGCACCACGCTCACACAACAGAGTCCGCCCTGAAGGATGGCTCCCGCCCTCCCTACGCCATCGCGTCGACACCACGTTCTCCATCGCCAGGCGCCTGTGCCGCTACGCACCCGTCACCGACATCCACCTGGAGCGCACTGCCTTCGACACTCACTCCCTGAGCGCGGGCAAACCACTCTACGGTGCGGAGTACACACAGGGCCCCTTGGCAGGAACCACAGCACGCTCCTATCTGCGCTCCAGGTGGGACAGCGCCTGCGCATACTGCGGCGTCACCGGAGTACCCCTGAACATCGAGCACCTGCGCCCCCGCAGCCGACAAGGATCCAGCCGCATCTCGAACCTCGTTCTCTCCTGCATCCCGTGCAACAAGGCCAAGGGCAGCCGATCAATCGAGTCCTTCCTCGCCCACCGGCCCGGCCTCCTGGCCCGGATCCTCGATCAGAGCAAAGCCCCGCTTCGGGACGCCGCTGCCATGAATGCGACGCAGCTACGGCTTATTGCGACCCTGGAAACGCTCGGCAAGCCCGTACTCGCCTGGCCAAGGCATCTCACCAAGGCGAACCGTGACGCGATGAGGCTCGACAAGACGCACACCTTGGACGCCCTGTCCGTCGGCCGTCTTGATCACAACAGCGGAGACGCGATCGCTCGCGTCCCCGATCGGGTGCTGGTCGTCAAGGCCACAGGTCGCGGCTCATACGCCCGCACGACGCCGGATCGGTATGGATTCCCCCGCCTGCGACGGGACCGCAGGAAACAGCACTTCGGATACGTCACCGGAGACCTCGTACGTGCAGTCATGCCCTCTGGAAAGTGGGCAGGGACTTGGACCGGCCGTATCTCCGTCCGAGCCAGAGGCCAGCACAGCCTCACCACCCCGGTCGGCCGGATCAACGTCTCTCACTGGAATCTTCGGCTGCTGCAGCGAGGCGACGGGTATGGCTACAGTCTCCGGCCGGAAGCCATTCCGTCAACATCTCCGAAAAAACAGTTGAGCTCGCCCCGGCAGCTTCCTAGGGTGGGTTTCACGTGGAAAGGAGGTGATCGGGTAAATGAGTGAAACCCGGACGTACGAGGTGGCTGCGGGCTAGCGGCTCGCCACTACACCATGTGCGGTGCCGGACCAGCGTGTGCGAGACACACGCAGCCGGCCCAATCCCAAGCAGTCACCCGACCCGCGAGCTCGCCGGTACGTCCGGCCGGCCCTGTCCGCCGTACGGCGCAGGACCCGAGCTCGCGGGTCGTCTGCGTCTGTGGGGCCTCAGGGTCAGGGGCTGAGGCGGTCGACCATCCAGGTGCCGTCCGGTCGGGCGGTGTAGCGGAGGCGGTCGTGGAGGCGGTTCTCGCGGCCCTGCCAGAACTCGATGGTCTGCGGGGCGATGCGGTAGCCGCCCCAGTGCGGGGGGACGGGGATGTCCTCGTCCTCGGGGTAGCGGGCGGCGAGGTCGGCGTATGCGGACTCCAGTTCGTCGCGGGAGTCGATCACCGAGGACTGGGCGCTGGCCCAGGCGCCCAGGCGGGAGCCGTGCGGGCGGGTGCGGAAGTAGGCGGCGGTCTCGTCGCGGCCGGTGCGGCGGGCGATGCCGGTGACGACGACCTGGCGGGCGATGGGGTGCCAGGGGAAGAGCAGGGAGACGTACGGGTTCTCCGCCAGCTCGCGGGCCTTGCGGGAGTCGTAGTTGGTGTAGAAGACGAAGCCCTCGGTGTCGTACTGCTTCATCAGGACCGTGCGGGAGCTGGGGCGGCCCTGTGCGTCCGCCGTCGAGACGACCATGGCGTTGGGTTCGTAGATCGTGCCGTGCAGGGCCGCGCGCGCGGCGTCCTCGAACCAGCGGGCGAACTGGTCCATGGGGTGCGTGGCGAGGTTCTGCTTTTCGAGACCCTGGGCCCGGTACTGCTTGCGCATGGCGGCGGGATCCGCGGCGGGGTCCAGGACGGGTTCGCTGTCGGTCGTCACGCGGTCATCCTGCCGTATCGAACGACCGTGGCACTCAGTGTCGCGTGGTCTCCCCAACTGTGGCACCCGGGGTTATCGTGCAGATCCCCCCGCGGTTTTGGGTGACCACCGGAGGAACGGGGCATCACCGGTGTGACCGCCGCCGAATCTTGAGGAGCCGCCTGATGTCCGATTTCGTACCCGGGCTCGAGGGAGTCGTCGCGTTCGAGACGGAGATCGCCGAACCGGACAAGGAGGGCGGCGCCCTGCGGTACCGGGGCGTCGACGTCGAGGATCTGGTCGGTCACGTCTCGTTCGGCAATGTGTGGGGGCTGCTCGTCGACGGCGCCTTCAATCCCGGTCTGCCGCCGGCCGAGCCGTTCCCGATCCCCGTCCACTCGGGGGACATCCGCGTCGACGTGCAGTCGGCGCTCGCGATGCTGGCCCCGGTGTGGGGGCTGCGGCCGCTGCTCGACATCGACGAGGCGCAGGCCCGCCAGGATCTCGCCCGCGCCGCCGTGATGGCGCTGTCGTACGTCGCCCAGTCGGCGCGGGGGCAGGGGCTGCCGATGGTGCCGCAGCAGGAGATCGACAAGGCGCAGTCGGTCGTCGAGCGGTTCATGATCCGCTGGCGGGGGGAGCCGGATCCGAAGCACGTCGCCGCGGTGGACGCGTACTGGACGTCGGCGGCCGAGCACGGGATGAACGCGTCCACGTTCACGGCGCGGGTGATCGCCTCGACGGGCGCGGATGTCGCCGCGGCGCTGTCCGGGGCGGTGGGTGCGATGTCGGGTCCGCTGCACGGTGGCGCGCCCTCCCGGGTGCTCGGGATGATCGAGGAGATCGAGCGGACCGAGGACGCGGAGGCGTACGTCAAGAAGGCGCTGGACCGCGGTGAGCGGCTGATGGGGTTCGGGCACCGGGTGTACCGGGCCGAGGACCCTCGCGCGCGCGTGCTGCGCCGTACCGCCAGGGAGCTGGGCGCTCCGCGCTTCGAGATCGCCGAGGCGTTGGAGAAGGCGGCGCTGGAGGAGTTGCACAACCGCCGGCCGGACCGGGTGCTGGCGACGAACGTGGAGTTCTGGGCCGCGATCATGCTGGACTTCGCGGAGGTTCCGGCGCACATGTTCACGTCGATGTTCACGTGCGCGAGGACCGCCGGTTGGTCGGCGCACATTCTGGAGCAGAAGCGGACGGGTCGCTTGGTGCGGCCTTCCGCTCGGTATGTGGGGCCGGGGCCGCGTGATCCGCGGGATGTGGAGGGGTACGCGGACATCGCCCACTGAGGGGGTGGCGTGGGGCGCGTGGCGGCTGCGGGTGCGTTGTGGTTGCTCGTGCCCGCGCGGCGGAAGCCGCATGTCGGCACAGCCCCGCGCCCCTGAAAAAAACGGTCCTTTCGGGGCCGTTTTCTCATGCGGGAGTCAGAAGGCTCGCGTGGTGCCGCTCCGCCACCAGGGGGTGGGCCCTCAGCTTGCCCTTCAGTTCGTTGTAGCCGTACTCGGCGAAGAGCGGGTTCGCCGGGTCGGTGGTGACGCCGGGGGCTGTGCCCGCGTGCGGGAAGGGGAGCGGGGAGACCTTGGCGTCCAGGCGGGGGTTGTAGAAGAAGGGGACGGAGAAGCGTTCCGTCGCTCCGGGCGGGCTGACCACGCGGTGGTTGGTGGCGACCAGGTAGCCGTTGGTGGCGACTTCCAGGAGTTCGCCGAGGTTGACGACGAAGGCTCCGTCCAGCGGGGGCACGTCGTGGAAGAGGCCGTCCTCGCGGTGGACCTGGAGGCCGCCGACGGTGTCCTGGAGGAGCAGGGTCAGGAAGCCGTAGTCCTTGTGGGCGCCGACGCCCTGGTCGGTGCCGTCGCCCGCGCTGCCGGGGTAGCGGACCAGCTTGAGGTGCGGGTGGGCGTGGGGGCCGAAGATTGGGTCGTAGAAGTCCGCGGGGGCGCCGATGGCGGTCAGGAGTTCGTGCAGGAGGCGCTGGGCGACGCCGCTGAGCCTGTCGATCCAGGCCAGGGCGGCGGTGCGCAGCTCGGGCAGGGCGGTGGGCCACTGGTTGGGGCCCTCCAGCCACCAGTACGGCGGCTCGTGCGGACCGGGGGTGTGAGCGGGGCGTTCGGCGCCTATGTCGAGCTGGTCGCGCCAGTCGCGGGCGCCGGCGGTGCGCTCGTCTCCGGTGCGCGTGTAGCCGCGGAAGTGCGGGGAGTTGATGTTGTCCAGGGCCAGCCGGTCGGTCTCGGGCAGCCGGAAGAAGGCGTGCATGGCCGTGATCAGGGCGTCGGTCTCGGCCTGGGTCACGCCGTGTCCGACGAGTTGGAAGAAGCCGACGTCGTGGGCGGCGCTGTGCAGTGCGGAGTGGAGCTGGGCCCGGGCCCGGGGTCCGCGGTCGGCGGCGGACAGGTCGATGATCGGGAGCTGGTCGTACGACGGGTTCGTCGCGGTGTGCGTCGTCATGGATGCGTCCACAGGGTGTGTGGGCCCGCGGGCAGGCCGCCGGGGGTGGGGCGGTGCCCGGAATGCCGCAAACAAAGGGGGAGGAGAAGAGGCTGTGAGAAGCCGGGAAACGGGGCTGTTTCAGGCCGAGTGGCGACAGCCCATGCTCGTGACGCGCACGTAGTCCACGTGGCGGCGGCGAACGAGCATCGGAAGCATGGGGCAAGGGTACTGCGGGACGCACCGAACGGATGTGGCGCCCCTCACACGACCGGCGCGAGGGGCGCGGGGGGCACTGACGGTGGCGCGGGCGCTCAGGCCAGAGTCGCGCTCAGGCCAGGGCCGTGTCCAGCAGGGCCGCCCACTGGGCGACGACGCGTGCGCGGCGGGCGGTGTCGTCGGTGAGGAGGTTGGCGAGGCCGAGGCCGCGGGCCATGTCGAGGAAGCCCTGGACGGTCTCGCGGACGCCGGGGCGGGACTCGTCGGCGCCGAGGAGTTCGACGGCGATGCGGTGGGTCTCGCGGCCGACGCGGGCCTCCAGCTCGGTGACCCGGCCGCGCAGTTGGTCCTCGTTGGAGGCGGCGACCCACAGTTGGAGGGCGGCCCGGAAGACGGGGCCGGTGTAGAGGTCGACCAGGGCGACGACGACGGCGCGGCGGTCGGCGGCGCCGTCCGGGAACAGGTCCCGCAGCGCGCTGGAGCGCTGCTCGGCGACGTACTCGACGGCGGCGGTGAAGAGGTCCTCGCGGGTGGGGAAGTGGTGCTGGGCGGCGCCCCGGGAGACGCCGGCGCGCTCGGCGACGACGGCGACCGTGGAGCCCGCCCAGCCGTATTCGGCGAGGCAGGCCACGGCTGCTTCCAGGAGCCGCTGCCGGGTGGCCCGGCTCCGGTCCTGCTTGGGTACGCGGTCGCGTTCCGCCGTACTCACACCACCCATGCCGCATCCCGTCTTTCCAGGAAGGCCGTCATCCCCTCCCGGGCCTGGGCGGAGGAGAACAGCCGGGCCGAGAGCGCGGTCAGGTGGGCCGTGTCCCGGTCGAACGTCTCCAGCACCCTAGCCGTGAGCAGTCGCTTCGTCTCGGCCAGGGCGTGGGGGGAGGAGCGGCGCAGGCCGTCGAGGACGGGGGCGAGGGCTTCGTCCACGTCGTCGCCTGTGGTGGTGAGCAGGCCGAGGCGTACGGCTTCGGCGGGGTCGAAGCGTTCGCCGGTGAGGTAGTAGCGGGCGAGCGCGCGGGGGTCGGTGCGCGGGAGGACCGTCAGGGAGATCACCGCGGGGGTGACGCCGATGCGGACCTCGGTGAAGGCGAAGGTGGCCGCTGCGGAGGCGGCGGCGAGGTCGCAGGCGGCGAGGAGGCCGAGGCCGCCGGCCCGGACGTGGCCGGTGATCCGGGCGACGACGGGCCTCGGCAGCTCGACGATCTGCCGCAGCACGCCCACGAGGGCGTCCGGGTCGGGCGGGTCGCGCAGGTCGGCGCCGGCGCAGAAGGTGGTGCCGGTGTGGGTGAGGACGACGGCCCGCACCTCCGGGTCCTTCGCGCAGTCGGCGAGGGCCTCGGCGAGTTCGCCGACGAGGGCCGCGGAGAGCGCGTTGCGGGTGTCGACGGCGTCCAGGCTGAGGGTTTCGACGCCGCGCGTGCGCGTGCGTCCGATCAGTGCGCTCACACGCTCTCCCTGAGCTCGCGGCGCAGGATCTTCCCCGAGGCCGCGCGCGGGACGGAGTCGGCGAAGGTGACGCGGCGCACGCGCTTGTAGGGGGCGACGCGCTCGGCGACGTAGAGCATGATCTCGTTCTCGGTCAGGTCGCCCGCGGTGGGCTGGCGGACGACGTGGGCGTGGGGGATCTCGTTGCCGTCGTCGTCGTAGGTGCCGATGACGGCGGCGTCGGCGATGCCGGGGTGGGCCAGGAGGAGGGCTTCCAGTTCGGCCGGGGCGACCTGGAAGCCCTTGTACTTGATGAGTTCCTTCACCCGGTCGACGACGAACAGCCAGCCGTCGTCGTCCACGTGTCCGACGTCCCCGGTGTGCAGCCAGCCGTCGGCGTCGATCATGGCGGCGGTGGCGTCGGGGCGGCCGAGGTAGCCCTTCATGACCTGGGGGCCGCGGATGAGGATCTCGCCGCTTTCGCCGGTGTCGAGGTCTTTGCCGGAGTCGTCGAGGGAGACGATGCGCATCTCGGTGCCGGCGATGAGCCGGCCGACGGTGCCGGGGGGCGCGATGTGCAGGGCGTCGACCGGGACGACGTGGGTGCCGGGGGAGAGCTCGGTCATGCCGTAGGCCTGGCCGATCGGGGGCAGCCCGAGGCGTTCGGAGCAGGCGGCGGCGAGGCTCGCGTCGAGCGGGGCGGCGGCGCTGATGACGTACCTCAGGGAGGAGAGGTCGTAGCGGGCCACCGCCGGGTGCTTGGCCAGGGCGAGGACGATCGGCGGGGCGACGTACAGGGTGGTGATGCGGTGGGTCTCGATGGCCGCGAGGAAGGTCTCCAGGTCGAAGCGGGGCAGCACGACGACCGTGGCGCCCTTGCGCAGCGGCGCGTTCATCAGGGCGGTCAGGCCGTAGATGTGGAAGAACGGCAGGACGGCGAGGATGCGGTCGTCGGGTTCGGCGGGGAAGGCGGGTTCCACCTGGGCGAGGTTGGTGGCGATCTGCCGGTGGGTGAGCATCACGCCCTTGGGGGTGCCGGTGGTGCCGGAGGAGTACGGCAGCGCGGCGACGTCCTCGGCCGGGTCGATGGCGACCTTCGGCTCGGGGGCGGTGGTGGCGAGCATGTCGCTGAGCGAGCGATGTCCCGGGGCGCTGTCGCAGACGAATATCTCCCGTATGCCGCCCGCGAGTTCGGCGGCGCGGCGGGCGGACTGCAGCAGCGGGGAGACGGTGATGATCCAGCGGGCGCCGCTGTCGCGGAGCTGCTTGGCGAACTCCTCGGGTGTGGCGAGCGGGTGCACGGTGGTGACGGAGGCTCCCGCGCGCGTGGCCGCGTAGAAGGCGGTCGGGAAGGCGACGGTGTTGGGGCTGTGCAGGGCGAGGACGTCGCCCTTGCGCAGCCCCGACTCGGCGAGCGCGGCGGCGACGCGCCGGTGGAACCGGTCCACTTGCTCGTACGTGAGGGTGGTGCCGTCCGTGCCGTCGATCAGGGCCGGGTGGTCGCCGAAGTCGGCGGCGCGGCCCAGAACGGCTTCGTGGATGGGGAGTTCGACGGGCGGAACGTCTGCGTACGTGCTGCGGAACACGGTTCCTCCAAGTGGCGGGCGGTGGCGGCCTAGTACGACTTGGGCAGGCCCAGGGTCTGGTGGGAGACGTAGTTGAGAATCATCTCCCGGCTCACCGGGGCAATGCGAGCCACACGCGCGGCAGTTATCAACGAGGCGAGTCCGAACTCGCGGGTGAGGCCGTTGCCGCCGAGGGTGTGCACGGCCTGGTCGACCGCCTTCACGCAGGCCTCCGCGGCCGCGTACTTGGCCATGTTGGCGGCCTCGCCCGCGCCGATGTCGTCGCCGGCGTCGTAGAGGTGGGCGGCCTTCTGCATCATCAGCCGGGCCAGCTCCAGGTCGATGTGGGCCTGGGCGAGGGGGTGGGCGATGGCCTGGTGGGCGCCGATGGGGGTCTTCCAGACACTGCGGTCGCGGGCGTACTCGATGGCCTTGGCGAGGGCGTAGCGGCCCATGCCGATCGCGAACGCGGCGGTCATGATCCGCTCGGGGTTGAGTCCGGCGAACAACTGGAGCAGGCCTGCGTCCTCGTCGCCCACAAGGGCGTCGGCGGGCAGCCGTACATCGTCCAGGACCAGCTCGAACTGCTTCTCGGCGGCGTTGAGTTCCATCTCGATGGGCCGCTTCTGGAAGCCCTCGGCGTCGGTCGGGACGATGAACAGGCAGGGCTTGAGGCGTCCGGTGCGGGCGTCCTCGGTGCGGCCGACGACGAGGACGGCGTCCGCCATGTCGACACCGGAGATGAAGACCTTGCGGCCGGTGAGGAGCCAGTCGCCGCTTGCGGGGTCGCGGCGGGCGGTGGTGGTGATGCGGTGGGAGTTGGAGCCGGCGTCGGGTTCGGTGATGCCGAAGGCCATGAGGCGGGTGCCGTCGGCCAGACCGGGCAGCCAACGGGTCTTCTGGTCCTCGGTGCCGAACCGGGAGATGACGGTGCCGCAGATGGCCGGAGACACGACGAGCATGAGCAGGGGGGATCCTGCCGCGCCCAACTCTTCGAGGACTATGGAGAGTTCGGTGATACCACCGCCTCCGCCTCCGTACTCCTCGGGGAGGTTGACGCCGAGGTAGCCGAGTTTGCCCGCCTCGGACCAGAGTTCGGTGGGGGGCTTTCCCTCGGCGACGGCGCGGGTGAGGTATTCGCGTCCGTAGCGCTTGCCGAGGGCGGCGACGGCGGAGCGCAGGGCTTTGTGTTCTTCGGATTCGATGTGCGTGGTCATGCGAGTCCTCCGAGTGCGGCTTGTGTGTGGTCGCTCGCGCGGTTCCGCGCGCCCCTAGGGTGTCTGCACCACGGCCAGCAGCATTCCGGGCTCCACCTGCTGCCCGGGCTTGGCATGCAGGGCCGTGAGGGTGCCTGCGGCGGGGGCGGAGATCTGGTGCTGCATCTTCATCGCCTCCAGCCAGATCAGTGGCTGGCCCGCTCGTACGGTCGCGCCCTGCGACAGGCCCTCGGCCACGCGGACGACCGTGCCCGGCATCGGGGCCAGCAGGGAGCCGGGGGCCAGCTGGGCCGTGGGGTCGGGGAAGCGGGGCAGGGCGGTGAGGCGGGTGGCGTTGACGTAGACCTGGTCTCCGTGGCGTGCCACCTCGAACCGGCGCTGTACGCCGTCCACTTCGAGCACGACCAGGCCCGCGTCCGCCTGGACGACCCGCACCCCGTCGGCCGTGAGGCCCTCGCGCGTGTGCCGGTAGTGGACCTCGTGCTCCTCCCCCGCCGACTCGTACCGCTTGATCTGGGGCTGGGACGGCAGGTTGCGCCAGCCGCCGAAGCGGGAGCGGGCGTGGGCGTCGGCGAGGGCGGCGGCCAGGGGGGCGTGCGGATCGAGAGCGGGGGCGGTCAGTTCGGGCAGGTGGCGGTCGTAGAAGCCGGTGTTCATGCGGCCGCCGGTGAACTCCTCGTGCCGCAGCGAGCGGACGAGCAGGTCCCGGTTGGTGAGCGGGCCGTGGACGGCGGCGCGCTCCAGGGCGCCGGCGAGCTTGCGGATCGCCTCCGCGCGTGTGGGGGCGTGGGCGACGAGCTTGGCGAGCATCGGGTCGTAGTGGACGCCGATGCCGTCGCCGTCGGTGTAGCCGGTGTCGAGGCGGATGCCGTCGGGTACGGCGAGGCGGTGCAGGGTGCCGGTCTGGGGCGCCCAGCCCTGGGCGGGGTCCTCGGCGTAGAGGCGGGCCTCGACGGCGTGCCCCTGGGCGCGGGGCGGGTCGGCGGGCAGGGGGTGGCCCTCGGCGACGCGGATCTGTTCGGCGACGAGGTCGAGGCCGAAGACCGCCTCGGTGACGGGGTGTTCGACCTGGAGGCGGGTGTTCATCTCCAGGAAGTGGGCCCGGCCGTCGGCGATCAGGAACTCGACCGTGCCGGCGCCCACATAGGACACGGCGCGGGCGGCACGGACGGCCAGGGTGTCCAGTTCCTCGGCGAGCCGGTCGGTCAGGCCCGGCGCGGGGGCCTCCTCGATCACCTTCTGGTGGCGGCGCTGGAGGGAGCAGTCGCGGGTGCCGAGGGTCCGTACGGTGCCGTGGGTGTCGGCGAGGATCTGCACCTCGACGTGGCGGCCCCGCTCGATGTAGGGCTCGATGAAGACCTCGCCGTCGCCGAAGGCGCTCGCGGCCTCGGCGCGTGCGCTCTCCAGGGCGGCCGGGAGGTCCTCCGGGCGGCGTACGATCCGCATGCCGCGCCCGCCTCCGCCCGCCGCCGCCTTCACCAGGACCGGCAGGTCCGCCTCGGTGACCTGTTCCTCGTCGAGGGAGGCGAGGCCCATCAGTTCCTTGGCGCGGGTCTTGGACGCCATCGCCTCGATCGCCTCGGGCGGCGGGCCGATCCAGACCAGGCCGGCGTCGCGGACGGCGCGGGCGAAGCCGGCGTTCTCGGAGAGGAAGCCGTAGCCGGGGTGCACGGCGTCGGCGCCGGCGGCCAGCGCCGCCTTCACGATCAGGTCGCCGCGCAGATACGTGTCCGCGGGCGTCGCCCCCGGCAGCCGTACGGCCGTGTCGGCCACGCGCGCGTGGAGCGCGTTCTCGTCGGCGTCCGAGTGCACGGCGACCGTCCGGATTCCCAGCTCGCCGCAGGTGCGGAAGATCCGGCAGGCGATCTCGCCCCGGTTGGCGACCAGCAGAGTCGAAATCATGAGCCTCACATCCGGAAGACGCCGAAGCCACCGCGCACGCCCTCGTAGGGCGCCGTGTGGATGGCCGACAGGCACAGGCCGAGGACGGTGCGGGTGTCGCGCGGGTCGATGACGCCGTCGTCGTACAGCCGCCCGGACAGGAACATCGGCAGCGACTCGGACTCGATCTGCTGCTCCACCATCGCGCGCAGGGCGGCGTCCGCGTCCTCGTCGTACGGCGCTCCCTTCGCCGCCGCCGACTGCCGGGCGACGATCGACAGCACGCCGGCGAGCTGCTGCGGGCCCATGACGGCCGACTTGGCGCTGGGCCAGGCGAACAGGAAGCGGGGGTCGTAGGCGCGGCCGCACATGCCGTAGTGCCCGGCGCCGTAGGAGGCCCCCATGAGGACGGAGAGGTGCGGGACGCGGCTGTTGCTGACCGCGTTGATCATCATGGAGCCGTGCTTGATGATCCCGCCCTGCTCGTACTCCTTGCCGACCATGTAGCCGGTGGTGTTGTGCAGGAACAGCAGCGGGATGTCGCGCTGGTTGGCGAGCTGGATGAACTGGGCGGCCTTCTGCGACTCGGCGCTGAACAGCACGCCCTGGGCGTTCGCCAGGATGCCGACCGGGTAGCCGTGCAGGGACGCCCAGCCGGTGGTCAGGCTCGTCCCGTACAGCGGCTTGAACTCGTCGAAGTCGGAGCCGTCGACGAGGCGGGCGATGACTTCGCGCGGGTCGAAGGGGTTCTTCAGGTCCGCGGGGACGATGCCGAGCAGCTCCTCCGGGTCGTACTTGGGCGGTGCCGCGGGCGCCGGGTCCGCGTACGCCTTGCGGTGGCCCAGGCGAGCGACCACGCGGCGTGCCTGGCGCAGGGCGTCCAGCTCGTCGACGGCGAAGTAGTCGGCGAGGCCCGACACGCGCGCGTGCATCTCCGCGCCGCCCAGGGACTCGTCGTCGCTCTCCTCGCCGGTCGCCATCTTCACCAGCGGCGGCCCGCCGAGGAACACCTTCGCCCGCTCCTTGACCATGATCACGTGGTCGGACATGCCGGGGATGTACGCGCCGCCGGCGGTGGAGTTGCCGAAGACGACCGCGACGGTGGGGATGCCGGCGGCGGACAGCCGGGTGATGTCGCGGAAGACCGCCCCGCCGGGGATGAAGATCTCCTTCTGCGAGGGCAGGTCGGCGCCGCCGGACTCGACCAGGCTGATGCAGGGGAGCCGGTTGGCGAGCGCGATGTCGTTGGCGCGCAGCGTCTTCTTCAGCGTCCAGGGGTTGCCGGCTCCGCCGCGCACGGTCGGGTCGTTGGCCGTGATCAGGCACTCCACGCCCTCGACCACGCCGATGCCGGTGACCACGGACGCGCCGACCGTGTACTCGCTGCCCCAGCCGGCCAGCGGGGACAGCTCCAGGAACGGGGTGTCGGGGTCGAGGAGCAGCTCGATCCGTTCGCGGGCGAGCAGCTTGCCGCGCCCGCGGTGCCGGGCGACGGGCTTCTCGCCGCCGCCCGCGAGCGCCTTGGCGTGCTCGGTCTCCAGCTCGGCGAGCTTGGCGAGCATGGCCTCGCGGGCCGCCCGGTGGTCGGTGCCGTGCGGGTCCAGTGCGGACTCGAGAACCGTCATAGCAGGGCCTCCGGGATGTCCAGGTGGCGGGAGCGCAGCCATTCGCCGAGGGCCTTGGCCTGCGGGTCGAAGCGGTGCTGGGCGGCGACGCCGGCGCCGAGGATGTCCTCGACGACGAAGTTGAGCGCGCGCAGGTTCGGCAGGACGTGCCGGGTGACGACGAGGTCCCGGCTCTCGGGGATCAGTTCCCGGAACCGTTCGGCGGTCAGTTCGTGCGCGAGCCACCGCCAGGCTGCGTCGGCTGCGGCGGCTGTTCCGGCTGCGGACGTGCGGGCCCACACGCCGACGTTGGCGTTCCCGCCCTTGTCCCCGCTGCGGGCACCGGCGACCAGGCCGAGCGGGGCACGTCGCGTGGGTCCGGCGGACGGGGGATCCGGCAGGGGCGGCCCTGGCAGGGGGGCGAGTGCCCGGGTGTCCTGGGCCGGTGCCACATGAACGCGGCTGCCGTCATGGAGGACCGCCACATGGTCGACGGCCTTCTGGGGCACGTACACATCCTCGAAGACCCCATAGGGCGCGCCCTTTCCGGGTGGCGCGAGCACATGGAAGCCGGGGTAGCTGGCGAGGGCCAGTTCGATCGCGGCGCCGCTCAGCGTCCGCCCGACGGCCCGCTCGTCGGGGTCGCGTACGACGAGGCGCAGCAGGGCACTGGCCGTCTCCTCGGTGCCCGCGTCGGCGCGGTCGGTACGCACCAGGTCCCAACGGACCTCGGCAGGCGGGGACTTGGCGAGCGCGTCACTCATCTGCTCCTGCACGAGGGCGGCCTTGGCCTCGATGTCGAGGCCGGTGAGGACGAAGGCGACCTCGTTGCGGAAGCCGCCGAGCCGGTTGAGCCCGACCTTGAGGGTGGGCGGGGGCGCCTCCCCGCGTACGCCCTCGATCCGCACCCGGTCCGGTCCGTCCTGGCTCAGCCGGGCGGTGTCCAGCCGGGCGGTGACGTCGGGCCCGGCGTACCGGGCACCGCCGGTCTCGTAGAGCAGCTGGGCGGTGACCGTCCCGACGTCGACGAAACCGCCGGTGCCGGGGTGCTTGGTGATGACACTGCTGCCGTCGGCTTGTATCTCGGCGAGCGGGAATCCGGGCCTGCGTACGTCGCCCTCCTGGAAGAAGGCGTAGTTCCCGCCGGTGGCCTGGGTCCCGCACTCCAGCACGTGCCCGGCGACGACGGCGCCCGCGAGACGGTCGTGGTCCTCGGGCCCCCAGCCGAAGTGGGCGGCGGCGGGCCCGGTGACGAGGGCCGCGTCGGTGACCCGGCCGGTGATGACGACGTCCGCCCCGGCCCGCAGGCACTCGGCGATGCCGAACCCGCCGAGGTAGGCGTGGGCGGCGAGGGTGCCGGGGTGGTCCGCGGTGCGGTCGTCGCCCTCGACGTGCGCGACCCGCACCGGGACGCCCAGCCGCTCGGCCAGCTGCCGTACGGCGCCCGCGAGTCCGGCCGGGTCGAGGCCGCCCGCGTTGGTGACGATCCGCACCCCGCGCTCGTGGGCGAGGCCGAGGCAGTCTTCGAGTTGCCGAAGGAAAGTGCGGGCGTATCCGGCGGACGGGTCCTTCAACCGGTCCCGTCCCAGGATGAGCATGGTGAGTTCGGCGAGGTAGTCGCCGGTGAGGACGTCGACCTCGCCGCCGGTGAGCATCTCGCGCAGGGCGGCCGCGCGGTCGCCGTAGAAGCCGGAGAAGTTGCCGACGCGCAGCACCGTCACGCCGGTTCCCCCTTCGGCGGGCGGCCGGTGCCGGGTGGGCCGGCGAAGGCCTGGGCGATGTCGAGCCAGCGGTCGGCGTCCGGGCCCTCGGCGCGCAGGGCGAGGTCGGCGCGGTGGGCGCGCTGGGTGGCCAGGAGGCAGAAGTCGAGTGCGGTCCCGGTGACGCGCTGCGGTGCGTCCTTCGGGCCGAAGGTCCACGGCGCGCCGGACGGTGCCTGGACCTCGACGCGGAACTCCTCCTGCGGCACGGGCAGCCCCCGTACCCCGAACGCGAAGTCCCGGGCGCGGACCCCGATGCGGACCACATGCCGGAGCCGGTCGGTGGGTGCGCGGACCACACCGAGTGCGTCGGCCACGTCCTGGCCATGGGCCCAGGTCTCCATAAGGCGCCCTGTGGCCATGGAGGCGGCCGACATGGGCGGCCCGAACCAGGGGAAGCGGGTGCCCTGGGGAGCCGCGTCCCGCAGTGCCCCCTGGAGCGCGTCCCTGCCCTCCCGCCACCGGGCCAGCAGTTCCGCGGGGGCGAGGCGGGCGCCCTCGTCGGCGGCGTCGTCCACGAAGGAGTCGGGCGTGGCGAGCGCCTTCTCGACGACCTCGCCGAAGCCGTCCCCGTCCGTCACGGCGAGCAGGGCGGCCTTGTCGGTCCAGTGCAGGTGGGCGATCTGGTGGGCGACGCTCCAGCGCGGCGCGGGCGTCGCGATCGCCCACTGCTCGCCGGTCAACTCGGCCACCAGCACGTCGAGTGCTCGGCTTTCCTCACGCAGGTCGTCGAAGACGGGCGTCGGATCTGACATGCCAGGGAGCATGGCAGCGACACCAGAAACAATCAAGCGTGCTTGCATGAATTTCGTCGGATGATCCGGCCGGAGAAAACCGGGCGCGCCACGCGACGTACCCGCCCTACTGTCGAGGCATGTCGGATCAGGACGGTTACTTCGGAGAGCCCGTCGCGGCGGGGTACGACGAGTCGTCGGCGGAGATGTTCGACCCGGGCGTCGTGGCGCCGGCCGTGGACCTGCTGACCGAGCTGGCGGGCGGGGGCCGGGCGCTCGAACTGGGCGTCGGCACCGGGCGGATCGCGCTGCCGCTGGCGGAGCGCGGCGTCGAGGTGCACGGCATCGACCTGTCCCGGGCGATGGTGGAGCGGCTGCGGGCCAAGCCGGGCGGTGCCGCGATCGGGGTGACGATCGGGGACTTCGCGACGACGAAGGTGGACGGCCACTTCTCCGTGGCCTACCTCGTCTACAACACGATCATGAACCTCACGTCGCAGGACGCCCAGGTCGACTGCTTCCGCAACGCCGCGGACCATCTCGAGCCGGGCGGCTGCTTCGTCGTCGAGGTCGGGGTGCCGGATCTGCGCCGGCTGCCGCCCGGACAGAGCGCGGTGCCGTTCCGTGTGGACGAGGGGCGTCTGGGCTTCGACCTGTACGACGTGGCCACGCAGTCGGTCAGCTCGCACCACGTACGGGTGGAGGACGGCCGGGCCACCTATCTGGCCGTTCCGTTCCGCTATGCGTGGCCGGCCGAGCTGGACCTGATGGCCCGGCTCGCGGGGCTGCGGCTGCGCGAGCGGTGGGAGGGCTGGACACGGGAGCCGTTCACGAGCGACAGCCGGCACCACGTGTCGGTGTGGGAAAAGCCTGTGGACTGAAAACCTGCGGACTGAAAGCCTGTGGACTGAAAGCCTGTGGACTGAACACACGCACCGGCGCACGCGCCCCGGTGCGGGTCAGGCCTCCGGGACCGGTTCGCGCACCTTGCCCCGGCCCACCTGGGTGCGGACCGCGCCGATGCTCGCCGCGATGACCAGGGCAATGGCGGCGGCCTGCGCGGCGGACAGGGACTGGCCGAGGATCAGGAAGCCGGCCGTGGCCGCGATGGCCGGTTCCAGGCTCATGAGGATCGCGAAGGTGGAGGCTGGCAGCAGCCGCAGGGCCAGGAGTTCCAGGGTGTAGGGCAGGACCGAGGAGAGCAGGGCCACCCCCGAGCCGAGGGCGAGGGTGGTGGGGTTCAGCAGGCGGCTGCCCGCCTCGGCGATGCCCAGAGGCAGGAAGAGAAGGGCGGCCACCGCCATGGCGAGGGCCAGTCCGTCCGCCTGCGGGAAGCGGCGCCCCGTGCGCGCGCTGAAAACGATGTAGGCCGCCCACATGGCGCCGGCCCCCAGGGCGAAGGCGACACCTATGGGGTCGAGATCGCTGAAGCCTCCACCGCCCAGCAGGAAGACCCCCGCGAGCGCCAGTCCCGCCCACACGGCGTTGATCGCGCGGCGTGAGGCGAGGACGGACAGGGCCAGCGGGCCGAGGACCTCCAGGGTGACGGCGGGGCCGAGCGGGATGCGGGCGACCGCCTCGTAGAACAGGCCGTTCATCCCGCCCATGGTGATGCCGAAGATGATCACCGTGCTCCAGTCGGTGCGCGAGTGACCGCGCAGGCGCGGGCGGCAGACCAGGAGCAGGACGACGGCCGCCGCGAAGAGCCGGAGGGTGACGACGCCCAGCGCGCCGGCCCGCGGCATCAAGGTCACCGCGACCGCCGCGCCGAACTGGACCGAGATCCCGCCGGCCAGCACCAGCCCGACGGGGCCCAGCGAGGCGAGACGGCTCGGTGCCCCGGCAGCGGGAGCGACCGGGGTCGACGTGGCGGCACCGGCGGTGCCGGGGGCGCTGGAGGTGGTCACGGGCGGTCCAGGTGCTCGATCGGGTTCGTTCATCGCGATGTACTACCAAGTCCAGGGTAATGGACCTCGTCAGGAGTGTGAACCCTTTATGTAGCTGTACTGGATGCTGAGACCAGTTGATCGGGACCGCGTGATCGGGAGAGCGTGAGACCGGGAGGCCGGGAGGCCGGGAGGCCGGGAGACCGGGAGACCGGGAGACCGGGAAGGGTCAGCGCCGGGACATGTAGACGCCCAGCGCCCTGTGCAGCAGACGGTTCAGCGGGAAGTCCCACTCGCCCAGGTACTCCACGGCCTCACCGCCCGCGCCCACCTTGAACCGCAGCAGCCCGAGCAGGTGGTTGGACTCCTCCAGGGTGTCGGTGATGCCCCGGAAGTCGTAGACGTGGGCGCCGAGCTCGTGGGCGTCGGCCATCATCCGCCACTGCATGGCGTTGTTCGGCTGGACCTCGCGCCTGCGGCCGGTGGAGGCGCCGTACGAGTACCAGACGTGGCCGCCGACGATCAGCATGGTGGCCGCCGCGAGCACCTCGCCCTCGTGGTGGGCGAGGTACAGCCGCATCCGGTCCGGGTGTTCGGCAGCGAGCGCCGTCCACATGCGCTGGAAGTAGGACAGCGGGCGCGGGATGAACCGGTCGCGCTCGGCGGTCTCGGCGTAGAGGCCGTAGAAGACCGGCAGGTCCTCGAAGCCTCCGCGGACGACCGTCACACCCGCCTTCTCGGCCTTCTTGATGTTGCGACGCCACTGCTGGTTGAGCCCGCGGTGGATGTCCTCCAGCGACCGTCCGGCATAGGGGACCTGGCTGACGTACCGGGGCTGTCCGGCGGCGAAGCCCTCCTCGCCGCCCGGCTCGGCCTGTCGCCATCCCATGCGGCGCAGGCGCTCCGCGAGCTCCCCGGCGCGCGGCTCGTACGACGTCGGCTCCGCGTCCCGCAGCCGGTGCGCGTCCGGGTCGGCGATCGCCGCCTTGACCGCGTCCGGGTTCCACCGCCGCACGACCACGGGCGGCCCCATCTTGACCGAGAAGGCGCCGCGCTTCTTCAGGTGGGCGAGCAGAGGGTCCAGCCAGCGCTCCAGGTCGGGCGCGTGCCAGCCGATGACCGGCCCCTCCGGCAGATAGGCGAGATACCGCTTCACCCTGGGCAGCGGTCTCAGCAGCACCAGCCCGGCCCCGACGAGCCGCCCGTCGGCCTCGAACCACCCGAGGCTCTCCGCCTGCCAGTCCGGCTTCACATCACCCCATGACGGCAGCTGCATGTGGCTGACGGAGGGCAGCGCCGCCACGAAGGCCAGGTGCTCGGCGCGGGTGATGGGCCGCAGGGTCAGGGACATGCGCACTACTCCTCCGAGATCGCCGGACCCGTTCACCCTACGGATTCGCCCCGCCCGTCCCCCGGTCCGAACGCCGCCAGCACTTCCGTGTCCGTCGCCCGTGCGTGCAGGAAGTAGTCGGCCCACTCGGCCATGTCCGGGTAGGCGCACTCGGCGACGAGGCGGGAGATCGCCGCCGGAATGTCGTACGAGGTCACGCGCAGGTCGGCGCCGGGGCCGAGGAGGCACCAGTGGGCGCCGGGGCGGCCGTAGGGCATGCCGACGCTGCCGGGGTTGACCACCAGACGGCCCTCGGCCAGACGGGCGTAGGGCATGTGGGTGTGCCCGCAGACCACGGTGCCGACATCGGCCGCCAGGCCGGTGAAGACCTCGGCCCAGCGGGCGGGGCGGGAGTCGACCAGCACCATCTCCTCGTCGTCGCGCGGGGTGGCGTGGCAGAACAGCACCGTGCCGAGGCCGCGCACGCGCAGGGTGAGGGTCCGGGGCAGGGCGGCGAGGAAGTCCACCTGTTCCTCGCGCAGGGCCCGCGCGGCGAACGGGCCGATGGGGTCCGGGATCCCGGACCGCTCGCCCCGCCGGTACTCCACCAGTTCCCGGTCCGCGTTCCCGCCGACCCACAGGACCCGGTCGCCCTGCTCCCGCAGCAGGTCCAGCACCTCGGCCGGCTGCGGGCCCGCCGTGATGTCCCCGGTGAGGACGATCCGGTCGGCTCCGGCCACCTCGGGCTCCGCCAGGACAGCTTCCAGCGCCGGCAGCACCCCGTGGATGTCGGAGAGGACCGCCACCCTGCCGAACTCCTCCCCCACGTCCTCTGCCATGTTCTCCCTCACGTTCTCCGCCACGTCCTCCCTCACGTTCTTCTCCGCGTCCTTCTCCACGTTCTTCTCCCCGTCCGCCGCGTTCCCTCCACCCGCTTCCGGGCCGCTCATGTCCCCGTCTCCTTCTCCGGGTTCACGTCCTCAAGTGCCTCCGCCAGCACCTCCGCCAGGTGTCGGCCGTGCACCCCGGCGAGTTGGTCCAGCTGGGTGCGGCAGGAGAAGCCGTCGGCCAGGATCACCGCCTGTGCGGGCGCGTCCCGGACCGCCGGCAGGAGTTGGTCCTCGGCGCAGGCGCGGGAAACCTCGAAGTGGCCTTTCTCGAAGCCGAAGTTGCCCGCCAGGCCGCAGCAGCCGCCGGCCAGTTCGCCGGTCAGGCCTGCCGCTTCACGCAGTCGGCGGTCGGCGCCGTCGCCGAGGACCGCGTGCTGATGGCAGTGCGTCTGGCCGGCGACCGGGCGGTCCACGGCGGGTGGTGTCCAGTGGGGGGCGTGGCGCTCCAGCGCCTCGGCGAAGGTGAGGACGGCGGCGGCCAGTTGTGCCGCGCGCGGGTCGTCGTGCAGGAGTTCCGGGAGGTCGGTGCGCAGGGCGGCGGCGCAGCTCGGCTCCAGGACGACGACCGGGACCCAGGCCTCCAGCACCGGTTCCATCAGGTCGAGCGTGCGCGCGAGGACCGTGCGGGCGCGGTCGAGCCGGCCCGTCGAGAGGTAGGTCAGGCCGCAGCACACCCGTCCCCGGCGGGCCGAGAGCAGCGCGGTCGCCGACCGTGACCTGCCGTCCCCGACCGGGCGTCCGCGCATCAGCAGCGTCGGCGGCAGCCCCACCCGCAGCCCCGCGGACTCCAGCACCCGGACGGCGGCCCGGCCGACGGAGGGGGACAGGTGCTCGGTGAAGGTGTCGGGCCACAGCACGACCAGGTCCCCGGCGCCTTCGCCCCCTGCGCCCGCACCCGTACCCACACCCGCACCCGCACCCGCTACGGCAGCGCCGCGCCCCCGCCACCATGCGCTGAACGTCCGCGACGCCACGCGCGGGATCTCCCGTTCGGCCGCGATGCCCCCCAGCCGCTTGCCCAGGCCCGCCAACGGCCGTACCGCGGCAAGCGCGTTGAGCAGTGGCGCCGTACGGGTCCGGGCGATCCAGCGCAGCCAGACCGGCAGCGAACCCATGCTGTAGTGGGCGGCCGGGCGGCGCCGGTCCGCGTAGTGGTGGTGGAGGAACTCCGCCTTGTAGGTGGCCATGTCGACGCCGACCGGGCAGTCCGAGCGGCAGCCCTTGCAGGACAGGCACAGGTCCAGCGCGTCCCGGACCTCGGTGGAGCGCCAGCCGTCGGTGACCAGTTCACCCGCGAGCATCTCGTGCAGCAGGCGGGCCCGGCCCCGCGTGGAGTGCTCCTCCTCTCCGGTGGCGCGGAAGGAGGGGCACATGACGGCGGGTCCGGTCACCGTCGTCGTACGGCACTTGGCGACGCCGACGCAGCGGCGGACGGCCGCGCGGAAGTCGCCGCCGTCGGCCGGGTAGCCGAAGGCCACGTCCACCGGGCGGCGGGGCAGGACCGAGAAACGGAGGTCGGCGTCCAGCGGGGCCGGGCGGACCAGCATGCCCGGGTTGAGCAGGTCGTCAGGGTCCCAGACGCCCTTGGCCCGCTCGAAGAGCCCGACCATCGCGTCGCCGTACATGCGCGGCAGCAGCTCCGCGCGGGCCTGCCCGTCGCCGTGCTCCCCGGACAGCGAGCCGCCGTGGGCGACCACCAGGTCGGCCAGTTCCTCGGAGAAGCGGCGGAAGCGGCCGACGCCCGCCTCGGTGAGCAGGTCGAAGTCGATGCGGACGTGGATGCAGCCGTCGCCGAAGTGGCCGTACGGAGTGCCGCGCAGGCCGTGGGCGGTGAGCAGGCGCCGGAAGTCCCGCAGATAGGCGCCGAGCCGGGCGGGCGGCACCGCGCAGTCCTCCCAGCCGGGCCAGGCTTCCGTGCCGTCGGGCATCCGGGTCGCCGTGCCGCTCGCGTCCTCGCGGATCCGCCACAGGGCACGCTGCGCCGCCGGGTCCGTCACCACGACCGCGTCGACCACGTCGGCCGCGCGGACGATCGCCTCCGCACCCGCGCGTGCCGCCCCCGCCGTCTCCCCGCCGGTCTCCACGAACAGCCAGGCGCCGCCCCTCGGCAGCCCCGCCGGTGAGCGCACCAGGTCGGCCGCCATGCCCTCGACGGTCAGCGGGCCGAGCGGCAGGAGCCCTGCGGCGGCCTCGGCGGCGGCGCTCTCGTCGGCGTACGCCAGCACGGCGAGGGCACGCTCGCGGGGTGCCTCCACCAGCCGCAGGACCGCCTCGGTCAGGACGGCGAGGGTGCCCTCGGAGCCGCAGAAGGAGCGGGCGACGTCGGCGCCCTTCTCGGGCAGCAGGGCGTCCAGGGCATAGCCGGAGATACGGCGGGGCAGGTCCGGGAAGCCGGTGCGCAACCGCGCCAGCTCCCCCTCGGCCAGGTCCCGCAGCCCGTCCGGCGCCCCTGCCCAGTCCCGCCCGAGCCGCAGCCGCTGCCCGCGCGCGGTGATCACCGACAGTTCGCGCACGCTGTCGGCCGTCGTCCCCCAGGCGACCGAGTGCGTGCCGCACGCGTTGTTGCCGATCATCCCGCCGAGGGTGCAGCGGCTGTGCGTGGACGGATCGGGGCCGAAGCGGAGACCGTGCGGCGCGGAGGCCTCCTGGAGCCGGTCGAGGACGAGCCCCGGCTGCACGACCGCGGTCCGCGTGCCCGGGTCCAGTTCCAGCAGCCCGTCCATGTGCCGGGTGAAGTCCAGCACCACGCCCGTGCCCGTCGCCTGGCCCGCGATCGACGTGCCCCCGCCGCGCGCCACCACCGGCACCCCGCGCGCCCGGCACACCTCCAGCACGGCGGCCACGTCGTCGCCGTCTCTCGGTGCGACGACCCCCAGGGGGACGCGCCGGTAGTTGGACGCGTCCATGGTCACGAGCGCCCGGGAGGTGACGTCGAAGCCGACCTCGCCCCGGACGGCCCCGCGCAGCTCGGCTTCGAGCCGCGAGTGATCCGCTGCAAACCCCGAGAGATCCGTCATGCGTCCAGGATGCATCCGCTCACGCACAGTCACCGTGACTTTTCCACACCCCGACGCATCTGGTCGTACAACCTGACAGCTGACAGGTTCACAGCTCGGGCGAGCGGAAAGGTCCACGAGGTCCACGGCGCGCCGAACTCACAGGACCACGGCCGGACGGACTCGCAGGACCACGGCCGGGCGAACTCACCAGTCCACGGCCGGGCGAACTCACCAGTCCACGGCCGGACGGACTCGCAGGACCACGGCCGGGCGAACTCACCAGTCCACGGCCGGGCGAACTCACCAGTCCACGGCCGGACGGACTCGCAGG
>NZ_JBSFXG010000031.1:62657-104941 GCF_053595235.1 Streptomyces sp. NPDC002520
GACCACGGCCGGGCGAACTCACCAGTCCACGGCCGGGCGAACTCACCAGTCCACGGCCAGGTGAACGGACCGGTCCACACCTCGGCGCACCCGGAGCTCCACACCTCGGCAAACCCGCAGGTCCACGCCCCGTCGAACCCTCAGGTCCACGCCTCGGCGCGCTCGTCTCATCCGACGGACATGGTTCCGTCCCGTTTCGTCTAGCCGATACCCTCCGTCCCGTGGCCGACATCCAGATTCCCGCTGACATCAAGCCCGCCGACGGACGCTTCGGCGCGGGCCCCTCCAAGGTGCGCACGGAGGCGCTGGAGGCGCTCGCCGCCACCGGCAGCTCCCTGCTCGGCACCTCCCACCGCCAGGCCCCGGTCAAGAACCTGGTGGGCCAGGTCCGCGAAGGCATCAGCTCCCTCTTCTCCCTCCCCGACGGTTACGAGGTCGTCCTCGGCAACGGCGGCTCGACCGCGTTCTGGGACATCGCCACCCACGGGCTGATCGAGAACAAGTCCCAGCACCTCAGCTTCGGTGAGTTCTCCTCCAAGTTCGCCAAGGCGGCCAAGCTCGCCCCCTGGCTGGCCGAGCCCACCGTCATCGCCACCGACCCGGGCACCCACCCCGAGGCGCAGGCCGAGGCGGGCGTCGACGTCTACGCCTTCACGCACAACGAGACCTCCACCGGCGTCGCCATGCCGATCAAGCGCGTGGCCGGCGCCGACGAGGGCGCGCTCGTGCTCGTGGACGCCACCTCCGGCGCGGGCGGACTCCCGGTCGACGTCGCCGAGACCGACGTCTACTACTTCGCCCCGCAGAAGTCCTTCGCCTCCGACGGCGGCCTGTGGATCGGCGTCTTCTCGCCGGCCGCGATCGAGCGCGCCGAGCGCGTCCACGCGTCCGGCCGCCACGTCCCGGAGTTCTTCAGCCTCCCCACGGCGATCGACAACTCCCGCAAGAACCAGACGTACAACACCCCGGCCCTCGCCACCCTCTTCCTGCTGAACCAGCAGCTGGAGTGGCTCAACGGCCAGGGCGGTCTGGCCTTCTCCACGGGCCGCACCAAGGACTCCTCGACCCGCCTGTACAGCTGGGCGGAGGAGGCCAAGTACGCCACCCCGTTCGTCACCGACCCGGCCAAGCGCTCGCAGGTCATCGGCACGATCGACTTCTCCGACGAGATCGACGCGGCCGCCGTCGCCAAGGTGCTGCGCGCCAACGGCATCGTGGACACCGAGCCGTACCGCAAGCTCGGCCGCAACCAGCTGCGCGTCGCGATGTTCCCGGCGATCGACCCGGCGGACGTCGAGGCGCTGACGAAGTGCGTCGACTACGTGATCGAGAAGCTCTGACCTCTCGACGCGTAGGACAGTGAGGGGCGCCCGGTGACCACCGGGCGCCCTTTTCTCGTACGGCCGCACACCACACCGGTTCTCACCCGGCCGCACACCACACCGGTTCTCACCCGGCCGCGCACCGCACCCGCCTACCCCCTCCGCCGCCTCCGCCGCATCCCGAACAGCGCGACCGCCCCGACGGCGAGGACCACGACCCCCACCTTGACGCTCCCGCCCACGCCGGTGCCCTCTCCCGCCGCGGAGGCCGAACTCCCGTCGCCGGAGGGCGACGTGCCGCTGGACGCACCCCCGGGCGCGTCCTTCGCCTCCACCGAACTGTCGGCCCCTTCACTGCCGTACATCAGCTTGGAGCCGTCGGCGGAGTACGAGACGGACTCCCCCTGCCCCTGGAGCGGCACCTCAAGGCGCCCGCGCCGCTCGATGCCGCCGCCGTTCCAGTCGTAGTAGATGCCGCCGAAGTAGCCGCGGACGGCGAGCTGTCGGCCGTTCGGTGAGAAGGCGGCGTCGGTGGCCCAGAGGTCGACGGTGGCGACGGGCCGGAAGATGTTCGTCCCGGAGGGGGACAACCGCGCGGGTCCCTCGAAGAGATGCCCACCGTTCTCGTTCTTGTCGATGATGTACACGCGCCCGGTCTTCGGGTGCACGATCAGCGACTCGGCGTTCCGGGGCCCGTCGGAGTACTTGACCACGTACTGCGTGGCCCTGACCGTCGCGTCCGCGAGCACCTTCGGCTCGGGCAGCCGGTAGATCCACACGTAGGGCCACTTGCCGCCGAGGTTGTCGCCGATGTCGCCGACGTAGATCTGGTTGTCCGGGCCGATGGAGATGGCCTCCACGTCGCGCGGGGCCCCGATGCCGCGCAGGGTCAGCGTGGCGACGGTCTTCCCGGTCGCGCTGTCCACGGCGTAGATGTACGGCCCGTCGTCGCTGTCGTTGTGCGTCCAGTAGATGCCCGGGTGCTGACGGGAGGCTGCCAGGCCGCTGGACTCGGTGATCCTCGGGTCCTTGATCGTGAACCCCTGGTCACCGGGGCTGTCACCGTCGGCGGCGGAAGCGGCCAGCACGGAAGCGGCCGGCGCGGAAGCGGCCGGCGCGGAAGCGGGCAGCGCGGAAGCGGGCAGTGCACAGGCACCCGCGAGCAGGACCCCGGCGAGCAGGGCGAACGGTCGGCGCATGGACCAAGCCTGCCATCCCGTGCGGGTGTTCACGGCGGCGTGGTGGGCCTCACATCCCCGCGCACCCCACCCGGCTCCGGGATCGTCCATCATGAGCGGATGCTCAGGTTCATGCCCGTCGGTGACTCCATGACGATCGGGAGCGCGGGCGAACACACGTGGCGCTACCGGATGTGGCGGCACCTGCGGGAGACGTACGACGGCCCGTTCCGGATCGTCGGCCCGCGCGAGACGCTGTACGACAAGGCGACCGACACCCCGACGTCGTACGAGTACGCCGACCCCGACTTCCCCCGCGCCCACCTGGCCGGCTGGGGCGAGGGCTGGCTGCACATGGCGCCGCTGATCGGCGAGGCGATACGGGAGAGCCGCGCCGACGTCCTGCTCGTCTCCCTCGGCCTGATCGACCTCGGCTTCTACACCAACGCCGAGCAGACGGCGGAGAACGTACGCGCCTTCGTCACCGCCGCCCGTGCGGCCAACCCGCGCATCCGCATGGTCCTGCTGCCGGTGATCCCGAACGTCCGCGCCGAGGCGGACCCGTCCTTCGCCGAGCAGGTGGCCCTCTTCAACGTCCTGCTCGCCAAGACGGTCGCCGACCTCGACGAGCCCCGCTCACCGATCCTGCTCGCGTCGACGCCCGAGGCGTACGACATCCACCGCGACACCTACGACGGCACGCATCCCAACTCGAGCGGGGAACACCGGATCGCGGCGGCGTTCGCCGGGGCGATGTGGGAAGCGTGGGACGTCGGACATCCGTACGCGGCCGGAACGAGCTGACCGATTTCCGCCGTCTCCTGACTACGGTGCGTATCGTTGTACCGCGCGGCTGCACCTGTTCGTGGGACAGCCGGGGAGGAGCGCCACGATGACCGTCCTTGAAGACAGGATCGCGATGGCCGAGTGCGACAACGAGAGCACGCTCGACGAGATGTTCGACCGGCTCGAGAAGATGCCCGTCCCCGAGGGATACAAGGTCGAGATCGTCGAGGGGACCGTCTACATGTCGCCGCAGCGGGACACCCACTGGGAGATCATCCTGGACATCGTCGAGCAGCTGCGGACCAAGTACCCCCGGAAGCGGGTGAAGTCCGACGTCCGGATCGACTACCCGGGCCACCTCAACGGCTTCGCCACCGACGTGACGCTCGTCAAGGAGGGCGCGGCCAAGACGGAGAAGGGCCTCTGGCGCTGCGAGGACGTCACGTTCGTCGCCGAAGTCATCTCCAAGGGCACCGCGGCCAACGACTACGGCCCCAAGAAGACCGCCTACGCCACGGCCGAAGTCCCCGTGTACGTCATCGCCGACCCTTACAAGGGCACGTGCTACGTCTACACGCAGCCCAAGGAAGGGGACTACATCACTAGGACGACGGTCGACTTCGGCACCGACATCGACCTGACCGGCACGGTGGTCGACCTCGTCCTGAAGACCGACGGCTTCCCCCGCGACTAGTTCTGGTCCAGCTCCCCCGACTCGCACGAACCTGCTTGCCTAGAGCGCACTTCAAGCCGTTGGCTAGGCAGTCATGGAGTACACGCAGCTAGGACGCACCGGACTCAAGGTCAGCCGACTCGTCCTCGGCACCATGAACTTCGGCCCGCAGACGGACGAGGCCGACTCGCACGCGATCATGGACGCGGCGCTGGACGCGGGCATCAACTTCTTCGACACGGCCAACGTGTACGGCTGGGGTGAGAACAAGGGCCGTACCGAGGAGATCATCGGGAACTGGTTCGCCAAGGGCGGCGAGCGGCGCGAGAAGGTCGTGCTCGCCACCAAGGTGTACGGCAGCATGAGCCGCGAGGGCGACACCTGGCCCAACTTCGACAAGCTCTCCGCGCTGAACATCCGGCGCGCCGTGGACGCCAGCCTGAAGCGGCTGCGGACGGACTACATCGACCTCTACCAGTTCCACCACATCGACCGGAACACGCCGTTCGACGAGATCTGGCAGGCCGTCGACGTCCTCGTGCAGCAGGGCAAGATCCTCTACGCCGGCTCCTCCAACTTCCCCGGCTACAAGATCGCCCAGGCGAACGAGACCGCCGCACGGCGCGGCGGCACGATCGGTCTCGTGAGCGAGCAGTGCCTGTACAACCTGGCCGAGCGCCGCGCGGAGATGGAGGTCCTCCCGGCCGCGCAGGAGTACGGCCTCGGGGTCATCCCCTGGTCGCCGCTGCACGGCGGTCTGCTCGGCGGAGTGATCAAGAAGGAGGTGCAGGGCGGGCGCCGTACCTCCGGGCGGGCCGCGGAGGCCCTGGCCGACCCGGCCGCCCGCCCTCGGTACCAGGCGTACGAGGACCTGCTGGACAAGCACGGTCTGGAGCCGGGCGAGGTGGCCCTGGCGTGGCTGCTGACCCGGCCCCAGGTGACCGGTCCGATCGTCGGCCCCCGCACCGCCGAGCAGCTGGAGTCCGCCCTGCGGGCCGTGGAGCTGAAGCTGAGCGAGGAGCTGCTCGCCGCCCTCGACGAGATCTTCCCGGGCCCCGGCCCCTCGCCGGAGGCCTTCGCCTGGTAGTCCCGGTCGCTTCGGCGACGCCCTGAGGGGCGGCGCCCCGCGAGGGGCACGGGGAACTGCGCGGCCGGACCCCGCCGGCCCGCGGCCGGACGGCTACGCGCAGTTCCCCGGGCACCCGCTACCGGACAGCCGCCGCCACAGCGACGACCACCATCAGGAGAACAAGCGCACCGGCCATGATCCGGTTCCGGGTTTTCGGGTCCACGTGAACGAGCCTAACCGGCGCCGCTCAGCGGCCAGCGGGCGACCGTCTCGTACCGGGGCCGCTCGCCGCGCACCCCGGACCTCGGCAGGTTGCTGCGGACCAGGGCCAGCTCGGCGACGGTCCAGGTGGGGCTGGCGAACTCGGCGAGGGCGGCGACGTAGGGGCGTACGTCCACCGAGTCCCGGCTGCGGGCCACCGTCAGGTGGGCCTTGTACCGCCGGTGCTCCCCCATCGG
This sequence comes from Streptomyces sp. NPDC002520, assembly GCF_053595235.1. NCBI lineage: Bacteria > Bacillati > Actinomycetota > Actinomycetes > Kitasatosporales > Streptomycetaceae > Streptomyces > Streptomyces sp. NPDC002520. The sequence continues at coordinate 68,144 of NZ_JBSFXG010000031.1, forward strand.
CACGCCCGCCTTCCGGGCCGCCGCCTCCGCGCGGTCGGCGAGCAGGCCCAGGGTCTCCAGGTCGCCGGACGCGCCCGCCCACAGGGCCCGCCCGTGCCCGAACTGGCCGCCGCCGCGGAGGGCCAGCGGGAAGGGCGCGGTGCGGTGCGCGGCGCGCGCCAGCCGGTCCGACAGGTCCGGTACGAGCGCGTCGTCGACCTCGCCGTAGAACGCCAGGGTGAAGTGCCAGCCGGGGCGGCCGGTCCAGCGCAGCCCGCCGGCGCCCGGCAGCGAACGCAGCAGGTCCACCTCGGCGGCGAGCCCGTCCGTCACGTCCGGCGGGGGCACGACGGCGGCGAAGAGTCTCATGGGACCAGTCTGCCCACCGCGCGCCGGGCGCGGGAGCGACCGGCCCCCGTCGAACCGGCCCTCGCCTAACCGGCCCCCGTCGAACCGGCCCTCGCCGAACCGGCCCTCGCCGAACCGGCCCCCGTCGAACCGGCCCTCGCCGAACCGGCCCCCGTCAGGACGTCGAGCCGCTCACGCGGCGGTCGCCAGTTCCGGCTCCCGGGAGACCACCCGCACCCGCGGGTGGCCGCGATGCCAGCCCACCGCCAGGCGCAGGCCACCGGCGCGGGCCAGGATCAGCCCGACCACGGCGGCCGCGAGGGCCGAGACGGCGCCGCCGAGGGCGAAGCCGACCCGGGAGCCGTAAGTGTCGGTGATCCAGCCGACGACCGGCGCGCCCAGCGGCGTGCCGCCCATGAACACCATCATGAACAGGGACATCACCCGGCCGCGCATGGCCGGGTCGGTGCCCATCTGCACGGCGGTGTTCGTGGTGACGTTGACCGTCAGGCCGAAGATCCCGATCGGGACCATGAGCAGCGCGAACAGCCAGTACGACGGCGTCAGCGCGGCCACGATCTCCAGCGCGCCGAAGGCCAGTGCGGCGCCGGCCATGACCCGCAGCCGGGCCGTGCCGCGCCGGGCGGCCAGCAGGGCGCCGCCGAGGGAGCCGACGGCCATCAGCGTGTTGAAGAGGCTGTAGGAGCCGGCGCCCGCGTGGAAGACGTCGTCGGCGTAGGCCGACAGCCACACCGGGAAGTTGAAGCCGAAGGTGCCGATGAAGCCCACCAGCACGATCGGCCACATCAGGTCGGGGCGGCCGGCGACATAGCGCAGGCCCTCCCGCAGCTGGCCCTTGCCGCGCGGGGTCGGCTCGACCACGTGCAGTTCGCGGGCCCGCATGAGCAGCAGGCCGGCGATGGGCGCGACGAAGGACAGGCCGTTGAAGAGGAACGCCCAGCCGGTGCCCACGCCGGTGATCATGAGGCCGGCGACGGCCGGGCCGATCAGGCGGGCGGACTGGAAGTTCGCGGAGTTCAGGCTGACCGCGTTCTGCAGCTGCTCGGGGCCGACCATCTCGGAGACGAAGGACTGCCGGGCCGGGTTGTCGACGACCGTGGCGAGGCCGACCGCGAAGGCGGCGAGGTAGACGTGCCAGACCTGGACATGTCCGGAGAGGGTCAGGAAGGCGAGCACGAGGCCGGTGACCGCCATGGCCGACTGGGTGACCAGCAGCGCGGGCCGCTTGGGCAGACGGTCCACGAGGACGCCGCCGTAGAGGCCGAACAGGAGCATCGGGAGGAACTGCAGGGCCGTCGTGATGCCCACGGCTGCGGAGGAGCCGGTGAGGCTGAGGACGAGCCAGTCCTGGGCGATGCGCTGCATCCAGGTGCCCGTGTTGGAGACGACCTGGCCGATGAAGAACAGACGGTAGTTCCGGATCTTCAGCGAGCTGAACATCGAGGACGCGCGTCTGTTCTGGATCGAGGGGTTGTGGGTGGTCTTCGGTGCGGGGGCGGAAGGTATTCCGGATCCCGTACTCAAAAGGGTTCGCCTCCTCCGGGTGACTGGCTTACAGATGCGCGAGCTTCTCCAGAACGGGGGCGGCGGCACGCAGCTTGGCCCACTCGTCCTCGTCGAGGCCGTCGACCAGGCCGGCCAGGAACGCGTTGCGCTTGCGACGGCTCTCCTCGAGCATCGTCTCGGCCTGCTCGGTCCTGGTGACGACCTTCTGGCGCCGGTCCTCGGGGTGCGGCTCCAGACGGACCAGTCCCTTGGCCTCGAGCAGCGCGACGATGCGGGTCATCGACGGCGGCTGGACGTGCTCCTTACGGGCGAGCTCGCCCGGTGTGGCCTGGCCGCACCGGGACAGGGTGCCGAGCACCGACATCTCGGTGGGGCTCAGCGACTCGTCGACCCGCTGGTGCTTGAGCCGACGGGACAACCGCATCACTGCGGAGCGGAGGGAGTTCACGGCGGCAACGTCGTCGCCATGGGTGAGGTCCGGCATGTTCTTTAGCATAACTCATTACTCTGACTAAAGACCACCGCGGCGCGCCCGAATGCCCGTGACTCCGGACACTGAACCTCTCGATCACCCATATGAGTGAGACGGTTCCAGAAAGTGACGCGCCGGGTGGCCGGATGTGGCGACCCTCGTACGCATGGGGACCAGTGTGCTCAGCCTGCGTATGGACGGGGAGCTGCTCGAGAGGCTCCGCCACCACGCGGCCAGAAGAGGAATGAGCGTGCAGGACTATGTGGTCCGCACGCTCATTCGGGACGACTTCGACGAGCGGTTCCAGACCGCCGTCGAGGAGACGGAGAGGTTCTACGGAGTCACCTGACCCCGGGACACCTGCCCACGGGACACCGGGCCCCGGGACACCGGGCCCCGGGACACCGGGCCCCGCCGAATCAGACCGGCGGGGAAGGCTGGATCAGGCCAGGTCAGGTCAGGCCAGGCCAGGTCAGGTCAGACCCAGCGCCGGCATCAGGTAGTAGAAGGCGAAGACCGCCGAGACGACGTACATCGCCGCCGGGATCTCCTTCGCGCGGCCGGCCACCAGGCGCAGCACCACGAAGGTGATGAAGCCCATGCCGATGCCGTTGGTGATCGAGTAGGTGAACGGCATCATCAGCATCGTCACGAAGGCCGGGATGGCGATCGTGTAGTCCGCCCAGTCGATCTCCTTGACGGAGTTCGACAGGATCAGGAAGCCCACCGCGACCAGGGCCGGGGTGGCCGCCTGGGAGGGGACCATCGTGGCGACCGGCGTGAGGAAGAGCGACAGGGCGAACAGGCCGCCCGTGACGACGTTCGCGAAGCCGGTGCGCGCGCCCTCGCCGACACCCGCCGTGGACTCCACGAACGCCGTGGTGGCCGAGGAGGAGCTGGCGCCGCCCGCCGCGACCGCGAGACCGTCCACGAAGAGGACCTTGTTGATGCCCGGCATGTAGCCCTGGGCGTCGGTCAGCTTGGCCTCGTCGCTGACGCCCATGATCGTGCCCATGGCGTCGAAGAAGCAGGACAGCAGGACGGTGAAGACGAAGAGGACGCCGGTCAGCACGCCGACCTTGGAGAAGCCGCCGAAGAGGCTGAAGTGACCGATCAGACCGAAGTCGGGGGTGGCCACCGGGTTGCCCGGCCACTTCGGGACGGTCAGACCCCAGGCCGGGATCTTGGCGACGGCGTTGATGACCACCGCGAGGACGGTCATGCCGACGATCGAGATCAGGATCGCGCCCGGCACCTTGCGCACGATGAGGGCGAAGGTGAGCAGCACGCCCAGGATGAAGATCAGCACCGGCCAGCCGTTCAGGTGGCCGCCGACGCCGAGCTGGAGCGGCACGGTGGTGTCGGCGACGTCCGGCATACGGGTGACGAAGCCGGAGTCGACCAGGCCGATCAGCATGATGAACAGGCCGATACCGATGGAGATGGCCTTGCGCAGGCCGAACGGCACGGCGTTCATCACGCGCTCGCGCAGACCCGTGGCGACCAGCGCCATGACCACGAAACCGGCCCACACGACCATGCCCATGGCGTCCGGCCAGGTCATCCGGGGTGCGAGCTGGAGCGCGACGACCGAGTTCACGCCGAGGCCGGCGGCCATCGCGATCGGGACGTTGCCGATGACGCCCATGAGGAGGGTGCTGAACGCCGCCGTCAGCGCGGTCGCCGTGACCAGCTGGCCGCCGTTCAGGTGGTGCCCGTACATGTCCTTCGCGCTGCTGAGGATGATCGGGTTCAGCACGATGATGTACGCCATCGCGAAGAACGTCGCGAGGCCGCCGCGGATCTCGCGGGGCAGCGTGCTGCCGCGCTCGGTGATCCGGAAGTAGCGGTCGAGTGCGCCGTAGGCCGGAACGCCGCCCGGCTGTTCGGGGGCGGGGACCTTGGCGGGTGCCGAGGTGGACATGCAGGACCTCATCACCAGCGGGGCTCCCCCGGGCCTCGTTGGAGTTTCATACGAGCAGAAGTGGTCAAAGACAAACGGTTTCAGTATGAACGTATGAGTCGGATCCCGCTATCTCCGCGCGTAGACCCCTGAGGGGACGGGCCTGCCGCTCGGTGGCGGTCGCCTCGTAAGCTGTCCCGCATGACGAAGTGGACCCCCAAGCACGAGGCGCCGGAGCCCCTGGAAGGCCCCGTGGTCGCCACCATCACCGGCGGCACGATCGTGTGGTTCGTCCTCTTCCTGGTCCAGCTGCCGTTCTACGGCTGGTTCCACGACCACGGTCACCTGTGGTGGCTGTGGACCTGCCTGGCCGGGGGCGGGCTCGGGCTGATCGGCATCTGGTACGTCCGCAGGCGGGACGCGGCGATCAAGCGGGCCGCGGCGCCGGAGTCGGCACCGGCCGAGTAGCTCGGCCGGCCGGACGGCACCGCCGGCCGGGGGAGCGCCGTCGGACGGGGGAGCGCCGTCGGACGTGCCGCGGACGTGCTGTCGGGCCAGGAGGGCACATGGCCGATTTCCGGCCCCTGGTCCATTTCCGGCCTCCGGACCTGGCACATCGGTGGGCGGGTGGACAGATCCGCACGTACCGTCGGATGCATGAGCCATATGCTCGACCCCGTCCATCCGGTCACCGTCCCCGCGACGGCCTCGCCCGGCCTGAGCAGTGCGCAGGTCGCCGAGCGCGTCGCACGGGGGCAGGTCAACGACGTGCCGGTGCGCAGCAGCCGCTCCCTGGGCGAGATCGTCCGCGCCAACGTCTTCACCCGGTTCAACGCGATCATCGGCGTGCTGTGGCTGGTCACGCTGTTCGTCGCGCCGATCCAGGACAGCCTCTTCGGCTTCGTGATCATCGCCAACACCGGAATCGGCATCGTCCAGGAGTGGCGGGCCAAGCAGACCCTGGACTCGCTCGCGGTGATCGGGGAGTCCCGGCCGACGGTCCGCCGGGACGGCAGAACCACCGAGGTCCCCACGAACCAGATCGTCCTCGGCGACCTGATCGAGATCGGGCCCGGCGACAAGATCGTCGTGGACGGGGTGTGCGCCGAGGCGGACGGGCTGGAGATCGACGAGTCCCTGCTCACCGGTGAGGCCGACCCGGTCGTCAAGCACGCCGGGGACCCGGTGATGTCCGGCAGCTTCGTGGTCGCCGGCGGCGGCGCGTTCCAGGCGGCCAAGGTGGGCCGCGAGGCCTACGCCGCCCAGCTCGCCGAGGAGGCCTCCCGCTTCACCCTCGTCCACTCCGAGCTGCGCACCGGCATCTCCACCATCCTCAAGTACGTGACCTGGATGATGGTCCCGGCCGCGATCGGCCTGGTCGTCACCCAGCTCGTGGTGAAGAACAACGACCTCAAGGACGCCGTCTCGCGCACGGTCGGCGGGATCGTCCCGATGGTCCCGGAGGGGCTGGTGCTGCTGACCTCCGTGGCCTTCGCGATAGGCGTCATCCGGCTGGGCCGCAAGCAGTGCCTGGTGCAGGAGCTGCCCGCCATCGAGGGCCTCGCCCGCGTCGACACCGTCTGCCTGGACAAGACCGGCACGCTGACCGAGGGCGGCATGGACGTCACCGGCCTCAGGATGCTGGACGGGGCCGACGAGAGTTACGTGCGCAAGGTGCTCGGCGCCCTCGGCGAGTCGGACCCGCGGCCCAACCCCTCCCTCCAGGCGATCATCGACGCCTACCCCGACAGCGAGGACTGGCGCTGCGTGGAGTCGCTGCCGTTCTCCTCCGCCCGCAAGTACAGCGGCGCCGCGTTCAGCGAGGGCGACGGCGAGACCAGCACCTGGCTGCTCGGCGCCCCCGACGTCCTGCTGGGCGCCGACGACCCCGCCCTGGCCGAGACCGCCCGGCTGAACGAGCAGGGTCTGCGGGTCCTGCTGCTCGCCCGCGCCACCAGCGACCTGGACGGCACCGAACCGGCCAAGGGCGCCCGTCCCACCGCGCTGGTCGTCCTGGAGCAGCGGCTGCGCCCCGACGCCGCCGACACCCTGCGCTACTTCGCCGAGCAGAACGTCCGCGCCAAGGTCATCTCCGGTGACAACGCGGTGTCCGTCGGCGCGGTCGCGGCCAAGCTGGGGCTGTCCGGTACGGCCGTGGACGCCCGGCGGCTGCCCGGCGAGCGGCGGGAGATGGCCGAGGCGCTGGACGAGGGGACCGTGTTCGGGCGGGTCACCCCGCAGCAGAAGCGGGACATGGTCGGCGCGCTCCAGTCCCAGGGGCACACGGTCGCCATGACCGGTGACGGCGTGAACGACGTGCTCGCGCTGAAGGACGCCGACATCGGTGTCTCGATGGGCTCGGGTTCGGAGGCGACCCGGGCGGTCGCGCAGATCGTGCTGCTCGACAACAGCTTCGCCACGCTGCCCTCGGTGGTCGCCGAGGGGCGCCGGGTCATCGGCAACATCACGCGGGTGGCGACCCTGTTCCTGGTCAAGACCGTGTACTCGGTGCTGCTCGCGGTGCTGGTGGTGTGCTGGCAGGTCGAGTACCCGTTCCTGCCCCGGCATCTGACCCTGCTGTCCACCCTCACCATCGGTGTCCCGGCGTTCTTCCTGGCCCTGGCGCCCAACAAGGAACGCGCGCGCCCGCACTTCGTACGGCGGGTCATGCGCTACGCGATCCCCGGCGGGGTGGTGGCCGGGGCGGCGACGTTCGTGACGTACCTGGTCGCCCGGCACCACTACTCGGGCACGGACGCGCTGGGCGCCGAGACGAGCGCGGCCACGCTGACCCTGTTCCTGATCTCCATGTGGGTCCTGGCGATCATCGCCCGTCCCTACACCTGGTGGCGGGTCGCCCTGGTGGCCGCGATGGGGGTGGCGTTCCTGTTCGTCCTCGCGGTACCGGCCCTGCAGGGCTTCTTCGCGCTGAAGCTGGTGGGCCTGGCGATGCCGTGGACGGCGGTGGGGGTGGCGGTGTTGGCGGCGGCCGCCCTGGAGCTGCTGTGGGGATGGGTCGACCGCCGTTTCCCGGCCTAGCCACTGAGCACGCGGTTCCCCGCGCCCCTTTCGGGGCGCGGGGACCGCAGGCCGTCAGCGCACGTCGACGTAGTCACCCGTGGCGCTGACCGCCGCGGTGGTCGAGCTGCCCGGGAAGCTGTAGCGGTAGTAACCGTCGGCGGAGGCCGTCACCGTGGTCTTCAGGGCGCCCGTGGAGGACGTCTTGACGGTCTTGACCGTGGTGTAGGTGGTGGAGCCCGCCTTGCGGTACTGGAGGTTGACGGACCAGCCGCCCACGGCGTTGTAGGTGCCGTGCTCCCAGTCGGCGCGCGTCAGCTTGCCGGTGACGGTGAGCGTGGCGCCCTTCTTGACGGGCTCGGGCGTGGCGTCGGCGGTGAGCTTGGAGTAGCGCTGCACCAGGGTGGTGCCGGCGCCGCCCTTGTCCGCGAAGCCGACCTTGCTCAGGTCGGGGTTGGACTCGGACTGGCCGTTGAAGGCGAAGGCCTCGACGCCCACGCTCCAGCTGCCCGCCCAGGCGTTCTTCAGGTCGCCGTAGGCCGGGTAGATGTCGACGGTGCCGGTGCAGGACTCGGTGGTCGACGAGACGGTGGTGCAGGTCGCCGGGTTGTCGCCGTACAGCTCGGGGGTCGTGTCGCCGCCGAAGGTGCCCTTGTACAGGTAGGCGTCCGTGTAGAAGTCGCTCGCCTTGACGTTGACGTCCGCGCCGTGGGTCAGGGTGTAGGTGTACTTGGTGGAGACCTTGTTGGTGGTGCCGACCTTGATCGCCTTGGCGATCGTGACGTTCGAGAAGCTGACGTTCAGCGTGTAGGGCGTGCCGCTGGTCTCAGCCGCCTGCGCGGTCGGCAGGGCGAGGGCGGACAGGGCCAGGGCGCCGGTGACGGCGGCCAGGGTGGCACGAATGCGCATGGAGTTTCCCCGGTGGGAGAAGTTTGCGAGGAGTCGGTCGACTCGCGCGATCAGATCCGCGGGGGAACCGGAAGGTTGTACTCCAAGAACGCTTCCCGGCCATTCTTTGTCGGCTGATTGCCGGCCCATGAAGCAAGCGAAAGAAAACGTTCCGGCCCCGGAAGCAGGCTGCCTCCGGGGCCGGACATCGTCCTGCTTACGTCAGGACCGCTTACTGCACGTCGACGAAGTCACCCGTGGCGTTGACCGCCGGGGTGGTCGTGGTGCCCGCGAAGGAGTAGCGGTAGTAGCCGTCGACCGTGGCGGTCGTCGTCGTCTTCAGGTTGCCCGTGGAGTCCGACTTGATGGTCTTCAGCGTGGTGTAGGTGGTGGAGGTCTTCTTGCGGAACTGGAGCTTCACGTACTGGTTGGTGTAGCCGTGGTACAGGCCGTCGTCCCAGTTGGCGCGGGACAGCTTGCCGGTGACCGTGACGGTCTTGCCCTTCTTCACCGGCTCCGGCGCGGCGTTGACCGTCAGCTTGGAGTAGCGCTGCAGCTTGAAGGCCGCGGCGTTGTCCTTGACGGCAACACCGATCTGGCTCGGGTCGGCCGGATTCTCCGGGTCCTGGCCGTTGAAGGCGACGGCGAAGGCGGCGGCCTTCCAGGAGCCCGCGTCCTCGTTCAGCAGCTCGTACGGGTCGATCGCGACGGTGGCCTTGCAGCTCGCGACGGTGGCGGAGGTGTCCGTGCAGGCCGCCGGGTTGCTGTCGAAGAAGAAGATCGCCTCGTCGAAGGAGGTACCGCGGTACAGCTCGACGCCCGAGACGAAGTCGGCGGCGTGGATGTTCACGTCCGCGCCGTGCGTCAGCGTGAAGGAGACGGGCACCTTGACGACGTTGGTGGTGCCGACGGCGATGTTCTTGCCGCTGTTCACCTTGACGTTGGAGAAGGTCGCGTTCAGGACGTACGGCGTCCCGTCCGCGGTGGCGGCGAAGGCCGACTTGCCCGTGGCGGAGTGGGCGGAGTGGGCGGCCTTGCTCGCGGCGGCGGTATCCGCGGGCACCTTCGCCGTCCCGGCGGCGTGCGCGGCCGGCACGACGAAGGCGGAAAGGGCCAGGGCGCCGGTGACGGCGGCCACGGTGGCACGAATGCGCATGCGTTCCCCTGTTGTGGAGCAGCCTGGACCGAGGTCCAGATGATCGGTTGAGCCCGTTGCCCGGACTCAACCGACCAGACCCGCGAGAATCACGAGAGGTTGTACTGCCGATGGCAATTTCGCGTGGAAATTGTCGGAGTCAGTCGAACCAGCGGTCCCGCGCCAACTCCGCCGTCCGGGACGGGTCCTCCAGCAGGGCGGCGACCTCGAAGCGGCGCGGCCACTGACCGGCCGCCCAGGCGAGGCCCGCGGCGACGCCCTCCAGGGTGGCCGCGTGCAGCACGCCGTCGTCGGTCAGCCACCAGTCGATCTCGACGCCGTCCACGACGAGTTCCTCGTGCTCGACGTAGGTGCCGGGCGTCCGCGGTCCGAGCAGCACCCGCACCGGATCCGGCACATCGTGCTCGGCGCCCTGCGAGTGCACCTCGCCGGTGACGGACTCGCTCAGCCGCCGCACCTGGAACAGCTCGGCCAGCTCGGCGGCCCGGGACGGGCGCACCGGCAGCAGCGGGACCCCGGAGGTGAACGGCAGCAGGTCGGGCGAGTCGACGACCACCGCGTCGGCGGCGTCCACGACCTCCACCCGCCCGTCCACCACGGCCCGCAGCTCGTCCGGCAGCGTCACCTGCTCCGGATCCAGCTCCGCCAACGCACCGTACAGACCGTGCAGTTGGGCCGGGGTGACGGTCCGCTCCGGGTCGGCGAGCCGGTCCAGCAGCTCGGCCGCGCCGCCGGGCTCGTCCAGCAGGGAGGCCACCGAGGTCCGCACCCCGAGGGCGCGCAGCACCTGCTCGTCCTCGAACCCGGTGGCGTCGGCCTCGTCGTACAGACCGCGCAGCAGCGGGTCGCCGCCGGCCGCGAGCAGGCCCGCCGGACGGCGGCCGTCGAGCACCGGGTTCCCGCGCAGCCACCAGGCCGTGTACGGCCGTACGACCTCGTGCGTGCCGTCGGGCAGCAGGACGCGCACCGGCTGGGTGAGGGCGTCGCGCAGCGGCGGCCGGGCGAGCAGGGCGAGGGCCTCGGGCCAGTGGTCCTCGTCCACGAGGTCCAGGTCGCGCACGGCGACCAGCTCGGTGGCGACCGGGGGTACGGGGCTGTCGGGGAAGCGGTCGAGGATGTCCTCGCACCACACGTCCACCGCGTCGAGCAGCCCGGCGTCGTCGGGCTCGGCGAAGTCGCCCTCGCGGGGCTCCAGTTCGTCCGGGTCGAGGACGACGTCGGTGGCGCGGACCAGCGCGAAGTCCGCGAGCACCCCGCAGGCGGTCAGCGGCTGCTCGCCCCACTTGCCCGCCAGCTCGGCGTCCACGGCCGCGAGTTCGCCCTCGCGGATCACACGGGCGAAGTCGCTGCCGGGGAAGACCAGTTCGCCCGCCGGGGCGAGTTCCCCGTCCTCGTCGGGCAGGGCCAGCGCGCCCAGCCACGGCTCGTCCCCGGGCTCAAGCCCCGCGTCGCGCACCAGCGCGAGAACGGTGTCGGCCAGCTCCTCGGCGTCCGGCGCGTCCTCCTCCCACAGCGCCCCGCCGTCGTCCTCCAGGGAGTTGGCCACGGCGGCCCGCACCTGCGGGGTGGTCAGCACCGCGCGCGGGGTCGCGGGCAGCGCGCCCAGCTTCTCCAGCAGCGGGTGCGAGGCGTCCTCGTGGGCGACCTTGAGCCCCAGCCGGCCCAGGATGTCCGGGTCGAGGACGGTGGCGTCGGCGGTGGGCAGCAGCACCTGCCGGGGCCCGATCGTCGTCCTGCCGTCCGCGAGCGGCACCGGCAGCCCGGAGAGCCGGTCGGGATCCACCCCGGCGAGGCTGTCGTACAGCCGCCACCACCACTCCGGGTCCTTCTCCAGCCCGGCGAGCCGGTCGACGGCGTCGGCGAGCGGGATCCGGGCGACGCCGAGCGTCCGCAGCTCGGCACGGCGTTCAAGACCGCCCGGGAGCAGGGTGGGCAGCACCTCTGCGAGCACCCGTACGGTCTCCGCGCCCGCGCCCTCCACGACCTCGGCGTCACGCGGCCGCAGGGCCTCCGGCAGCTCGTCCGCGCCCTCGCCCTCCGGCGCGACGGCCGGGGGCAGGAACGCCGTGCGCGGCAGCCGCTCCAGGACGGCCTGGCGCAGCGCGCCGTCCAGCTCGCCCTTGCCCAGCGGACCGGGCACGAGATCGATGGCGCCCTCGGTCACCGGGCGCCAGTCCGCGAGCAGCTCGGCGTACGCGTCCGCCGCCCGCTCCACCAAAAAATCGGTCAGCGGGCCCGGGGCCGCGTGCCGCCGAGTGGTGTCCAGCGGGAACGAGGCGATGAGCAGGGCGGGCACGCCGAGGGCCTCGTCACTGGGGGTCGGGGCGTGCACGACGGGGCTGGTGCGGGGGCGCACCGGCCGCCCCTCGTCGTCGGCCGGTACGGCCCAGGTCACCGACCAGTGCGGGCGCAGCCGCTCCTCCACCGGGCGGTCGGCGAGCAGGTCCGGGGTGAGCGGCCCGTGCGCGGACACGGTGCGCCAGCGGGTCGCCCCCTCCCGCGAGTCCTCCACGACCGTGAATGCGCCCTCGGTACGGCGGCGCAGCGTACGGGGAGCCGCGTCACCCACCTCGATCACGACCTCCTCAAGACCCGGCAGGGCGAGGAGCAGCGCGTCGTCCACGGCGTCCAGGAGCCGCTCGGCGAGATCGGCGGCGGCGCTGTCGCGCAGCGGCAGGATGACGGCGGTGTCGTACGGATCGGGAGCGGTGCCCTCGGCGGCGAAGGGCAGCCGCAGCAGCGGCACGTGCCCGTCACGCCGGCGGACCTCGTCCCCCAGCCCCGGGCTGTGCCGGGCGGTGTCGGCGGCCAGCTCGCGCGCCTCGGCCAGCGACCAGCGGACCCCGCCGTGACGCCCGACGATCGCGGGCTCGTCCGTGACGGAGAGTACGGCCGCGAAGCCGACACCGAACCGCCCGACCGCGCCCTGGGTGTCCTGCTCGCCCCGCTTGGCCGAGGCCCGCAGCGTGGACAGCGACTCGACACCGGTCGCGTCCAGCGGGGCGCCGGTGTTCGCGGCGACGAGCACGTTGTCGCGGAGGGTGAGCCGCAGCCGCCCCGGCGTGGCCGCGCGCGCGGCGGCGTCGGCGGCGTTCTGCGCCAGCTCCACGACGAGCCGGTCCCGGTACCCGCCGAGGACCAGGTCCTCCTCGGCGTTGGCGTCCTCCCGGAACCGGGCGGGGCTGGTCGCCCAGGCGTCGAGGACACCGCGCCGCAGCCGGGCCGTCCCGAACGGGTCTGCCCCCTCGACTGCCGGCCGCACGTACTTGCTCACGTTCGCTCTCCTCTGACCTCTCGGGCGTGAGGAGAAGGTACCGCTCCAGGCGGGTACGGCCGCGAGGTCAGCCCTCGGAGGCGTACGAGACGAAGCTCGCCCAGGTGGTGGGGGCGACCGTGAGGAGGGGGCCGTCGGTCTGCTTGGAGTCGCGGATGTGGATGGTGTCGGGGGTGGGGGCGATCTCGACGCAGGAGTCGCCTTCGCTGCCGCTGCTGTAGCTGCTCTTGAACCAGTCGAGGGCGACTTCGACGCAGGAGTCGGCTTCGGCCCCGCTGCTGTAGCTGCTCTTGAACCACGCCAGGTCGGAAGTGCGGATCATGTGTCCCCCAGCAGGTGCTCGATGTAGGCCGTCGACTCACGTGGGGTGAGAGCCTGGGCGCGGATGATGCCATACCGCAGTTCCAGGATACGGAGTTGCCTCGGGTCCGATACCGGCCGCCCGCTGGCCACGGCGGGCGAACGCCCCACCGCCGAGCCGTCGTCGAACTTCAGCACCTCAATGCCGCCGTCCACCCCTGCGTGCTCCTCGCGGTCCATCGGCATCACCTGGAGCTCGATGTTCCGCAACGTACTGACCTCCAGCAGGTGTTCGAGCTGTCGGCGCAGCACCGCCCTGCCTCCGAGGGGGCGCCGGAGCGACCACTCGTCCTGGATGAAGCTGATCTCCGGCACGGCATCCCGCTCGAAGATGGCCTTCCGGGCGACTCGGGCGGCGACACCCCGCTCCACTACGTCCTCCGTATAGGCAGGCCGACGCATCTGCAGCAACGCCCGCGCGTACTCCGGCGTCTGCAGAAGTCCATGGATGTTCAACGGGTCGTAGAGCTGAAGCTCGACCGCCCTGGCCTCCATCTGCGCCAAGTCCCGCACCTTCTTGGGGTACCGGACCTTCGCCACGTCCTCCTTCATCGCGGCGAGTAACCCGCCCGCGTCCAGCACCGCGTCCGCCTTGTCCAGGTACTCGGGGCGGGGGATCCGCTTGCCCGCCTCGATCTTGTAGACCATGTCCTCGCCATAGCCGACCGCCCGGCCGAAATCCGCGGCGCGCATACCCACCGCCTCGCGGCGCAGCCTCAGCTGTCGGCCGACGGTCGCGATGACGGCCACGCCCCAGTCGTCGTCCGGGTCCACCTCCCAACCCGGCTCGTCTTCCTCGGTCTTGAGTCGTACCGCTGCCGCTTCCGCTGTCATTCCGCGCCCCTCCGTGTCGTACAGCCGTCTAGCCGACCTCGCCCTACCCTTGGCGCGCCACCGGACACCCCGGACACGACCGGACAAACTCCGGACAGTCGCCGTACGCCCACGACCGCCCGGGGAGCCGTGACACGGGAACCCGTGCTCCGGTGCGAGGGGCGCTCTTCCCAAGGAACAACCAGGGTGAAAGGACCCCACCAAGCCCCACCCCTCCCGCCCACGGCGCAAACTCACTCAGGAGGGTGAACATCACCAACTGGGCTGGCGTGGCGCACCGTTGTGCGCCCTACTCTCAGCGCAAGAGCACTGCCACCACAGAAATACGTCGGCCCCCGGCCGGGACTAGCGATCCCGATCGAGGGCCTGACCACCAAGGAAGAGAACGCTTCCCGATGGATACCGAAAACCCTAGCGCGCCCCCGCATGCCCAGTCCCGCGTTGGCGCCAAGAAGCACCCGATTCAGCGGCACCGGGCCGGTGGGCTGATCCACGAGAACACGCGTCACACCGCCAACTTCACGGTGGTCGGGAACCACTTGGCCCAGCATCCGACCCTCTCGGGGCTGGCCATCGGCATCGGCATCCACATCCAGTCGCTCCCGACCGGGTCTCAGGTCGACATCAAGACTCTCGCCGTCCGCTTCCCCGAGGGGGCCATCCGCGTCGCCCGCGCGCTGCGGGAGCTGGAGGCCGAGCGGTATCTGCGGCGCAAGCGGGTACGCCTGCCGGACGGCCGTATCGTCACCGTGACGGTCTTCTGCAACCAGCCGGGGCGCCGTAAGGACGACCAGCAGCCGGGGCGCCGTGAGGACAGCCACGACCACGCACCGCCCAAGGCGGCCCCGCCCCGTAAGAAGCAGGCACCGCGCAAAGCGCTGCCGCCCGTGCCACGCCCTGCCTGCCCCTCCCCCGCGCTCGTCCAGCGGGCGGTGGACCTCGTCGCGGACCTGCACCGGGTCGACCGGCGCCTGCTGCTCTCCGAGCGCGACACGGAACACCTGGCCCCCGGCGTCGCCGCCTGGCTGGAACGGGACGTGAGTCCAACGGCCGTACGGGACGCGCTGACCGTAGGTCTGCCACCTGAGCCCCTGTGCCGCCCGGCGGCGCTGCTGGCCCACCGACTTGCCGCCCAGCTGCCCCCACCGCCCCCGTTCCGGGCCCGGGAGCCGCCACCGCCGGTCCGGCACCCCCTCCAGACCTGCGAATCCTGCGACCGAGCCTTCCGCTCACCGACGCCAGGACACTGCCGCGACTGCCGAACGGATCTCTTGGAGGCCGCCTAGCATGGACGACTCGCAGGGCGCGTCTCATCGGTACCGGGCCAAGGACTTCGTGTACGGCGAGGACGTCACCATCGGCGACTGGACGATCCCGACGGACGGGCTGCCGCTCTACGAGTGACCGAGCTCCGCCGTCTCCTCGTCGCCCGCCTCCGGGACCGAGCCCGAGTCGCGGGCGGGGCGGAGGGGGAAGACGTCGACCTTCATCTCGTCGATGACCGGCGCGGCCGGCTGGGGCGGCTTGGGCATGACGGCGGCCTCGGAGTGGGCGCCGCAGCCGTAGGCGAAGGAGACCACGCGGCCGTCGGCCGGGGAGAACTCGTTCGCGCACACGCCGAAGGCCTGGCCGAGCGAGCCGCCGATGGGGTTGAGGAAACCACAGGTCGAACAAGTGGCGGGGGCAGCCTGGGCCATCGCCGTCTTGGGACCGAAGGCCTCCTCCCAGCGGTCGGCCGCCACGTGCAGGCCGTAGCGGGACAGGACGCGGGCGCGGCGCATGCCGAGCTCCTCGGCGACCGCCGCGATCGAACCACGGGCGGGGGCCGTCGGCTGGACGGCGGGCGCGCCGGGGGTGACGTCGGCGTCCTCCGCCTCCGCCAGCTCGGCCATGCCCTCGGAGACGACGGAGTTCGGCGCCGGCTCCTCCTCGCCCGAGTAGCCGGGCTCCAGGCGCAGGTCCTCCTGGTCGGTGGGGAGCAGGTCGCCGGGGCCGAGGTCGCCGGGGCGCAGTCGCTCGCTCCACGGGACCCACTCGGGGGCGAGGAGGGCGTCGGAGCCGGGGAGCAGTACGACCTCGTCCAGGGTCACGATCTTGGCGCGGCTGGCGCGGGCCACCGTCGCCGCCCAGCGCCAGCCCCGGTAGCCGAGCTCCTTGCACTCGAAGAAGTGCGTGACAACACGGTCGCCCTCGGACACCAGGCCGACATGCTCTCCGACCACTCCGGGCGCGGCGACCTCCTCGGCTGCGGCGCGGGCGAGGTCGACGGCCTCGGCGCACAGACGGTCGGGGGTGCGGCTTCGCGTTGTCGCTGCGCTCACAGGTATCGCTTCTCTCCTACGCCGTCTCAAAGTGCGGATGCCTCCGGCGGTGAAGCGGCTCAGCGGACGGAGCGGACCTGTGGGCCGCATCGACGTCCGCGTCCGATCGCGCTCGGGCGCACCTCTGCCATCCATTCTGCTTTATGGCTGAGATACGAACGCTACCCCGTTGGCGGTGGTGGGGGACAGTCCGGCGCCCCTTCCCGCCCTCCGGACCGTCTCCGGCAGGTGCCGGGCGAGCGTGTTCCGGGGGCTCAGGTGGGCGGGAAGCCGGGCCTCGAGCGTGACTCGGGTGGGCGGGAAGACAGCGTGGGGCGGGGCGGTTCACAGGGACCGGTGTCGGTGGTGGGCCGACTCGCGTGGACGCAAACCGCACTATTGGGCGGTTCCTCGGGGCACTATGAACGACGTGGCAGCCGCGGACAGGGGGAGCGGAGGCGGTTCGGGCCGGGTCGGCGGTGCCGTCCGCTCGGTCGGGCGTGCCCTGCACCTCCCGGTGACCGGGACGGTGCGCGGGATCCGGAAGGCGACGCACGCGCACGGCGCGGGCGAATCGGGTCTCGGCAAGCTGATCGAGCTGCACGCGGTCAACGGCGCCGGCGACGTCATGATCACCGTCGCGCTGGCGGCGACCGTGTTCTTCGCCGTGCCCACGGACGAGGCGCGCGGGCGGGTCGCCCTGTACCTCGCCATCACCATGGCGCCCTTCACCGTCCTCGCCCCCGTCATCGGCCCCCTGCTCGACCGGCTGCCGCACGGCCGCCGCGCCGCCATGGCCGCGGCCATGCTGGCCCGCGCGCTGCTCGCGCTGGTCATCTCGGGAGCCGTGGCGAGCGGGAGTCTCCAGCTGTATCCCGCGGCCCTGGGGGTGCTGGTCGCCTCCAAGGCCTACGGCGTGGTGCGCAGTGCCGTCGTACCGCGGCTGCTGCCGCCCGCGTTCTCGCTGGTCAAGGCCAACTCCCGGGTCACCCTGGCCGGGCTCCTGGCCACCGGTGTCGCCGCGCCGATCGCGGCGGGGCTGCACGCCGTCGGGGATCCCTGGCCGCTGTACGGCGCCTTCGTGATCTTCATCGCGGGGATGTTCCTGTCCTTCTCGCTGCCGCCGAAGGTGGACTCCGCCAAGGGCGAGTACGTGGCCCTGCTCGCCGCCGACGAGCAGCACCTGCACGGGCCGCAGCTCAAGCGGCTGAACGGCCGGCGCCCCGGGCTGGGGACGGTCGGGCCCGCCGTGACCCACGCGCTCGGCGCCAACGCCGCCCTGCGCTGCCTGTCCGGCTTCCTGATCTTCTTCCTCGCCTTCCTGCTGCGCGAGCAGCCGCTGACCGGACAGAGCGCGGCCGTGTCGCTGGGGATAGTCGGCGTGGCGGCGGGCACGGGCAACGCCCTCGGCACGGCCGTGGGCGCCTGGCTGAAGTCGAGGGCGCCGGAGATCATCATCGTGACGGTCGTCGCCGTGGTGCTCGGTACGGCGATCGTGGCCGCCCTGTTCTTCGGCGCCCTGCTCGTGGCATGTCTCGCCGCGGTCGCGGGCTTCGCGCAGGCGCTGGCCAAGCTGTCCCTGGACGCCCTGATCCAGCGGGACGTGCCGGAAGCGGTGCGCACCTCGGCGTTCGCGCGGTCCGAGACGCTCCTGCAGATGGCGTGGGTGTTCGGCGGCGCGATCGGCATCGTGATGCCGCTCAACGGCACCCTCGGCCTCGTGGTCGCCGCCGCCCTCGTGGCCGCCGGCTGGCTGACCACCCTGCGTGGGCTGCTCGCCTCCGCCCGGCAGGGCGGCAGGCCACGGGCGCGAGTGGCGTAACGAACCGGGCACGCCGCACCCCACATGGGCGGACGCCTCCGGGTGCCCGATAGCCTTCCGCCATGACCTCGCTGCAATCCGCCTCGCGACGCCGCCGCGCCGTCGCTGTCGCCGGCGCCGTTTCCGCCGGACTGCTCCTCCTGTCCGCCTGTGAGAAGCCGTCGCCCGTCGCGACGGTCACCATCGGGGATAGCTCGGTCAACTCCGAGGCCCTCTGCTACAACGACGGCAACGCCCTGGACGCCGCGTCGCTGGCCAAGTGCGTCAAGAAGACCGGCGACATCAAGTCGCTCAAGGTGGACCAGGACGAGACGGTCCGCTTCGGCGTCGACCCGAAGATCGCCGACGAGGGCTGGGTCCTCCTGGTGAACGGCCGTCAGTTCACCGACGCCAGCAAGAAGACGTACCGCACGATCCCCGGCAGCGCCTTCTTCAACGCCCAGTACGGCACCCAGGGCGACACCAACACGGTCTCGATCCAGATGGGTGAGAAGGTGGCCAAGGGCCTGTGGACCTTCAAGCTCAAGAAGGCCTGAACACGGCTGACGTCCGCATGAACATCCTCGTGGCCACCGCGGTCCCCGCCGAACGGGACGCGGTGGCACGGGCGTTCTCGGCGCCGGCCGAGGAGATACGGCTGCCGGGCGCGTCCCTGCACCGCACGGCCGCCGGGCACACCCGGTACGACCTCCTGGCCGCCGGTGTGGGCCCCGCCCTGGCCGCCGCCTCCACCGCGGCCGCCCTCACCGCCGCCGCGCTCGCCGGCACCCCGTACGGCCTCGTCGTCTCGGCCGGCATCGGTGGCGGCTTCCAGCCCGAGGCACCGCTCGGCTCGCTCGTCGTCGCCGACACGATCACCGCGGCCGATCTGGGCGCCGAGACCGCCGAAGGGTTCCTCCCGGTCACCGACCTCGGCTTCGGAACCATCACCCATACGGCGCCGGAATCACTCGTACGAGGTGTGTCCGAGGCCGTCGGAGCGCGCCCCGGCACCGTCCTGACCGTCTCCACCGTGACCGGCACCGCCGAACGCGCCGCCGCACTGCGCGCCCGCCACCCGAGAGCCCTCGCCGAGGGCATGGAGGGGTTCGGGGTCGCCGAGGCGGCCGCCGCGCACGGGGTGCCCGTGCTGGAGATCCGCGCGGTGTCCAACCCGGTCGGACCGCGCGACCGCGCCGCCTGGCGCATCGGCGACGCTCTCGCCGCCCTCACCGAGGGCTTCGGGAAGCTCGCGCCCGCATTGGAGAGTTGGAACCCGCATGACGACCACTGACCAGTCCCCTGACCAGTCCCCGCAGCAGTCCCTGCAGATCGCTTACTCGCCCTGCCCCAACGACACCTTCGTCTTCGACGCCCTCGCCCACGGCCGCGTCCCCGGCGCCCCGAAGCTGGACGTGACCTTCGCCGACATCGACATCACCAACGGGATGGCCGAGCGCGGCGAGTTCGACGTGCTGAAGGTGTCGTACGCCGTCCTGCCGTACGTCCTGGACGAGTACGCGCTGCTGCCGTGCGGCGGGGCGCTGGGCCGCGGCTGCGGGCCGCTCGTGCTCACGCGCGAGCCGGGGGCCGACCTCACGGGGCGCACGGTGGCGGTGCCGAGCGAGAAGTCGACCGCGTACCTGCTGTTCCGCCTGTGGGCCGCCGACACCCTGCCCGGCGGGGTCGGCGAGATCGTCGTCATGCCGTTCCACGAGATCATGCCGGCCGTGCGGGACGGCAAGGTGGACGCCGGACTCGTCATCCACGAGGCCCGCTTCACCTACCAGAACTACGGGCTGCACAAGCTCGCCGACATGGGCGAGCACTGGGAGCGCACGACCGGGCTGCCGATCCCGCTGGGCGCGATCATCGCCAAGCGCTCGCTGGGCGCGGACACGCTGAAGCGGCTGGCCGAGGCCATCCACACGTCGGTGCACGCGGCCTGGGACGACCCCGAGGCCTCCCGCCCCTACGTCATGGAACACGCGCAGGAGATGGACCCCGCGGTCGCCGACCAGCACATCGGCCTGTACGTCAACGAGTTCACCTCCGCCCTCGGCGAGGACGGCTACGCCGCGATCCGCGGCCTGCTCACGCGCGCGGCGGCCGAGGGGCTGGTACCCGCGCTCGGACCCGAGGCGCTCCTGTTCCCCTGACGCGCCCGGTGGCCGAGGGGCTTTTCCTGCCCCTCGGCCCGGATGCGCTCGCTTTTCCCTGACGCTTCTCAGACGTCCAGCTGGTCGGCGACGGCTCGCAGAAGGCCGGCGATCTTCTTTCCGGCGGCCTTCTCCGGGTACCGGCCCCTCTCCAGCTGCGGCGTGATGTTCTCGAGAAGGGTCGTCAGGTCCTGCACGATCGAGGCCAGCTCGTCCGGCTTCTTGCGCTGTGCGGCCGCGACCGAGGGCGCGGGCTCGAGCACGGTCACGGAGAGCGCCTGGTCACCGCGCTGACCGGCGACGACGCCGAACTCCACGCGCTGTCCCGGCTTGAGCACATCGACTCCGTCGGGGAGAACCGAGGAATGGACGAAGACGTCACCGCCGTCGTCGCGGGAGAGAAAGCCGAAGCCCTTCTCACTGTTGAACCACTTGACCTTGCCGGTGGGCACCGTCTGTCCTCGTCCTCGTACTCGTCGGGAAAACTACTTCGGAAACGGCTCTTGATAGCACGAGAGCGGGTCGACCACGACCCGCCGATACCAAGCGCTGTCAAGGCTAATGCTCTTCGGGCGGGTGACAAGACGTCCCCCGGTCGTTCTCTCGGGCTGGGAACTACCCTGGTCCGGTGCGTGACAAAACCCAAACGAATTCCGCCGGGCCCGGTGACCGACTGATCCGCGCCGGAGTCATCGTCTTCTTCGTCGGGGCCGTGGCCACACTCGTCACAGTGGCCCCGCTGCTCCTCGGCGCGAAGCCTTTTCCGACCTACATGTTCGGTATGAGCATGCTCATGGCCGTCGGCTTCCTCGTCGCCGGTGCGGGTGTGCTGCGGTCGGTCGCGGCCGGCCGGCGTCAGGCGCGGGGCGCCACGCGGTAGCCCGCCAGCCAGGCCGGGAACGCGGAGAGGTCGTCGAGCACGACGTCCGCTCCGGCGGCGCGCAGTTCGTCTGCGTCGCACGGCCCCGTCACCACGGCGACCGAGAGCGCCCCCGCCATGCGCGCTCCGCGCACGTCGCCGACGTGGTCGCCGACGTACACGGCCGCGCCGTGCTCGCGCAGCGCCGCCGCCTTCTGCTCGGCCCACAGGTCGCCCACGACCACGTCGGGCTCGATGCCGAGGTGGTCCAGGTGCAGCTTCGCGTTCGGCTCGTACTTCGCCGTGACCACCATCGTCCGGCCACCGGCCTCACGCACGGCGCCCACCGCCTCCCGGGCGCCCTGCATGGCGGGGGTCGCGGCTATGGCGATCGACGGGTACATCTCCCGGTACAGGTCCGCCACCGCCGGGACCTCGTGCTCCGGGAACCAGTTCACCAACTCCTCCGCCAGCGGCGGCCCCAGCCGGGTCACCGCGAGATCGGCGTCGATGTACGTCCCCGTGCGCTCCGCCAACGCGAGGTAGCACGCTCTGATCCCCGGGCGAGAGTCAATGAGGGTCATGTCCAGATCGAAGCCGACGGTAAGGGTCATGCCCGCCATTGTGCCGGTTCCCTCCGGGGGCTCGGCCGACGGGGATGCGTGGAGGGGGGTGCCTGTGGAGTGCCGGGTGCGGGTGCGCGGGGGCTGGTCGCGCAGTTCCCCGCGCCCCTGGGGAGTTGCAGGACCGTCGGTCGCGAGGGACACCGGCGCCCCCAGGGAGTTGCGGGGCCGTCGGGCGCGATCGGCACCGGCGCCCCTGCGGCTCGCTTGGGCGCACCTGCCCAGGGGCGCGGGGAACTGCGCGAACGACCACGACGGACCCGCACCCGGGAGACGAACAGGAACCCCAACGGCGGGGCCCCATCGGTTACTTCTTTCGCTGGGAGCGCCACAAGAGGAACAGTGCCGACGCCACCGCCGCTCCCCGGACCACCCACGGCCACGTCTCAGCGAGAGCGTCACTCATGTGGCCCTGCGCGATCGGGGCGCCCCAGCGGCCGCTGTCGCGGCCCCACAGCCAGAGGAAGCCGGAGGCGACGGAGAGGCCGGGGATGACCATGACGGCCCACTTGGACTCGGCGGGGGACAGCCGGCGGGAGCCGTACGCGATCAGCCAGCCGAGGATCAGCGCGAACCAGTTGCCGAGCACGGCACCGACGACCAGCGCGGCGGCGGCCAGCAGCAGGAGGGGGTTGGTCCAGCCGGCCGCGGGGCGGGGCAGCAGAAGGCGGGCACGGCGGGGGGCGGCGGGGTCGGGGGCCGCCCGCTTCGCCGCACCGGGCTCCGGTTCCGCCTCCTTCTCCTTCTCGGCCGCCTTCTCCTCCTCCGTCGGTGGACGCTTGAGCAGGTCCGGGATCTCCACACCGCCGACGAACCCCGGCACATGGTCGCCGCCCGCCGAACCGAACGGGCTGTTCTCCACCCGCCACCAGTCGGGCTCGGTGACGCTGTCCCCGAGTTCGTGCGCCGGGGCGAGATGCGGCGGGGACGCGCCGCCGGCCGGGGCGGGCGGCGCCGGCTCGGCGGGGCGGGGACGCGGGACCACCCTGCGCAGCCCCTTGCGCTTCTCCCCCAGATCAGCCTCCGAATCCGACTCCGCCGCGGACATCGACCCGGACTTCCGCGCCGCTTTCGGCTCCCGCTCTCGCGGCACCGGCTGCGCAGGCACCGCGGCGGACGGCGGCTGAGGCACCCGCGTGGCACCGGTGCCGCCGGCTGAGCCACCCGCGGCCTCCACCACCTCGTCCGGGGAGCCCAGGCGGTCCAGGATGCGGCGGACGGCGGCGGGACTGTCCACGGTCGCCTTGGCCCGGTGCCGGTCGATCTCGTTCCGCAGCTCCGACACCAGCCGCATCCGCGTGGCCGACGGCAACTGCCGCTGCTGAGCGATGTCCCCGACACGGCTCAGATACTCGTAGACGACCTGGTCGCTTTCGATCCCCAACGGAACCCCTCCGGGGCGACGGCGGCACAACCCCGTGAGGAAGGTAGCGCAGTCCGGCGCCGCCGAACCGCGCGCGGCGAGTGCGGCGCGGGTGAAGGGTGCGCGGGCGCAGCCCTCGCGGACGGCAACCGCTAACGTGAGTCAGATGAGCACCGAGGAGAAGCCGGCGGCCCCCCGGTCCCTCGCGGAAGCACTCCGCGCACGGGACGACGCCTCGCTGGCCGCGCTCCTGCGCAGCCGACCCGATCTCATCACCCCGGTCCCCACCGACCTCACCCAACTGGCCACCCGGGCCGGCACCCGCGCCTCCGTCCTGCGCGCCCTGGAACGGCTGGACCGGTTCGCCCTGCAGACGGCGGAGACCCTGGCCGTCGCCCCGGACCCGGCGTCGTACGACACCGTGCTCGGCCTGCTGGCCGGGGACGCCCGGGACGAGACCGTCACCGCCGCGCTGCCCCGCGCCGTCGCCACCCTGCGCGAACAGGCGCTGGTGTGGGGCGACGACGACCGGCTGCGGCTGGTGCGCACCGCACGCGAACTGCTCGCGCCGTCCCCGCAGCACCCCTCCCCGACCGGCCTGGGACCGAGCGTGCAGGAGGCCACCTCGGGCATGTCCCCGGGACGGATGCAGGAGATCGTCGCCACCGCCGGGCTGCCCTCGACCCACGACTCGGTCTCCGCCGTGGCCGCGCTCACCGGGCTGTTCACCGACCGCAAGCGGATGGCGGCCCTGCTCGCCAAGGCCCCGGAGGCCTCCCGGGAGGTGCTGTCCCGGCTGGTGTGGGGGCCGCCGTACGGGCAGGTCACCGCGGAACCGGCGGCCCATCTGCGCTGGCTGCTGGACCGCGGCCTGCTGCTGCCGACCGCGCCGGGCACCGTCGTCCTGCCCCGCGAGGTCGCCCTGCACCTGCGCGAGGGCCGCGCGCACCGGACGCCCGAGCCGCTGCCGCCCGCCGTCGAGCCGGCCGCGGTGCACGGGGCGCGGATGGTGGACGCGACGGCGGCCGGGCAGGCCTACACCGCCCTCGCCACCGTCGAGGAGCTGCTGAAGGACTGGGACGAGGGCGGGCCGGCCGTGCTGCGGGCCGGCGGCCTGAGCGTGCGGGACCTGAAGCGGACCGCCGTCGCCCTGGACGTGTCCGAACCGGTCGCCGCGTTCTGGGTCGAGCTGGCCTACGCGGCCGGCCTGCTCGCCTCCGACGGCGAGGCCGACGAGCGGTACGCGGCGACCCCCGCCTACGACGCGTGGCTGGAGCGGCCCGCCGCCGAACGCTGGGGCCACCTCGTCGAGGCCTGGCTGACGGCCACCCGCACTTCGGGGGTGGTCGGTGGGCGGGACGCGAAGGACCGCTCGCTGTCCGCGCTGGGCCCGGGACTCGACCGGTCGGCCGCGCCGGAGGTCCGGCGCCGGGTGCTGACCCTGCTCGCGGGGCTCCCGGCGGGCGCCGCGCCCACGGCCGAGTCGGTGCTGGCCCGGCTGCGCTGGGAGCGGCCGCTGCGCGGCCCGCGGCCCGAGGGCGAGGAGGATCTGCGCTCGCGTCTGGCCCGCTGGACCCTGTCGGAGGCGGAGCTGCTGGGTGTCACCGGGCGCGGGGCGCTGTCCGCGCAGGGCAGGGAGCTGCTGGGCGCCCCCGCACCCGCACCGGCCCCCGCCGACACCCCGCCGCCCTCCGGTCCCGGCGACAAGCTGCCCGTCCACCATCACCACCACCCCGCCCCCGTGGAACCCCTCGCGCCCGCCGCACAGGCCACGGCCACCGCCGCGGCGGTGCGGCTGCTGGCTCCGCTGCTGCCCGCGCCCCTGGACCACGTCCTCCTCCAGGCCGACCTGACCGCGGTCGCCCCCGGCCCGCTGCAACGGCCGCTCGCGGAGATGCTCGGGGTGCTCGCGGACGTCGAGTCCAAGGGCGGCGCGACCGTGTACCGCTTCACACCGGCTTCCGTCCGGCGTGCCCTGGACGCCGGCCGGACCGCCGCCGACCTGCACGCCTTCCTCACCTCGCACTCCCGCACCCCGGTCCCGCAGCCGCTCGCCTATCTGATCGACGACGTGGCCCGTAAGCACGGCCATCTGCGGGTCGGCGCCGCCTCGGCGTACGTGCGCTGCGACGACGACGCCCTGCTGAACGAGATCCTCGCCGACAAGCGCGCGGCCGCTCTGCGCCTGCGCCGCCTCGCCCCGACGGTGCTGGCCGCCCAGGCCGACCCGGGCACCCTGCTGGAGGGCCTGCGCGCGATGGGTTACGCGCCGGCCGCGGAGTCCGCCGAGGGCGACGTCCTGATCACCCGCCCCGACGCCCACCGCACCCTGCCGCGCACCGCACCCGAGCCGGTGCCGGACGGCCCGCCGCCGCCCGACGCCACGCTTCTCGCCGCCGCGATCCGCGCGATCCGGGCCGGCGACCTGGCCGCCACCACCCCGCGCAAGTCCGCCGGCACCGCGCCGGCCGGCGGCGAGCTGCCCCGCACCAGTTCCGCCGAGACCCTGGCCACCGTGCAGACCGCCGTCCTGACCGGCGAGTCCCTGTGGGTCGGCTACGTCAACGCCGAGGGCTCCGCCAGCCAGCGCGTCATCGCCCCGATCCGCGTCGAGGGCGGCTTCGTGACGGCGTACGACCACACCGCCGACGAGGTGCGCACCTACCCCCTGCACCGGATCACCGGAGTCGCCGAACTGGCGGAGGGCTAGCCGGACCCGCATGGCCCGTCGGTCACGGCCCGGCCGGCTGTCGCGCCCCGCCCTGATCATCCGCCGGTGGGGCACACTGGATGTTTGGCCGTGCGGAAGGGAAGTACGTAGGTGAACGGACCGCTGATCGTCCAATCCGACAAGACTCTGCTGCTCGAGGTGGACCACGAGCAGGCGGACGACTGCCGTCGGGCCATCGCGCCCTTCGCCGAGCTGGAGCGGGCGCCCGAGCACATCCACACCTACCGGGTCACCCCGCTCGGCCTGTGGAACGCGCGGGCGGCGGGGCACGACGCCGAGCAGGTCGTCGACGCGCTGGTGCAGTACAGCCGGTATCCGGTGCCGCACGCGCTGCTGGTCGACATCGCCGAGACGATGGACCGCTACGGGCGGCTGACCCTCAGCAAGCACCCGGCGCACGGGCTCGTCCTCACCACCACCGACCGGCCCGTGCTGGAGGAGGTGCTGAAGTCCAAGCGGATCGCCCCGCTGGTCGGGGCGCGCATCGACCAGGACACCGTGGTCGTGCACCCCTCCGAGCGCGGGCAGATCAAGCAGACCCTGCTGAAGCTGGGCTGGCCGGCCGAGGACCTCGCCGGGTACGTGGACGGCGAGGCGCACCCGATCGAGCTGCTCGAGGACGGCTGGACGCTGCGCCCGTACCAGAAGCAGGCCGTCGAGAACTTCTGGCACGGCGGCAGCGGTGTCGTCGTCCTGCCGTGCGGTGCGGGCAAGACGCTGGTCGGCGCCGGGTCCATGGCGCAGGCCAAGTCCACCACCCTGATCCTCGTCACCAACACCGTCTCGGCCCGGCAGTGGAAGCACGAGCTGGTGAAGCGGACCTCGCTGACCGAGGACGAGATCGGCGAGTACAGCGGCACGCGGAAGGAGATCCGCCCGGTCACGATCGCCACCTACCAGGTGCTGACGACCAGGCGGAAGGGCG
Source organism: Streptomyces sp. NPDC002520 (assembly GCF_053595235.1). Taxonomy (NCBI): domain Bacteria; kingdom Bacillati; phylum Actinomycetota; class Actinomycetes; order Kitasatosporales; family Streptomycetaceae; genus Streptomyces; species Streptomyces sp. NPDC002520. The sequence continues at coordinate 94,664 of NZ_JBSFXG010000031.1, forward strand.
TCTACCCGCACCTCGAACTCTTCGACTCCCGGGACTGGGGCCTGATCGTCTACGACGAGGTGCACCTGCTGCCGGCCCCCGTCTTCAAGTTCACGGCCGATCTCCAGGCGCGGCGCCGGCTGGGGCTGACCGCGACCCTGGTTCGCGAGGACGGCCGCGAGTCGGACGTGTTCTCGCTGATCGGGCCGAAGCGGTTCGACGCGCCCTGGAAGGAGATCGAGGCGCAGGGCTACATCGCGCCCGCGGACTGCGTCGAGGTCCGCGTCAACCTCACGGACTCCGAGCGGCTGGCGTACGCCACCGCCGAGACGGAGGAGAAGTACCGCTTCTGCGCCACCACCGACACCAAGCGGAAGGTCACGGAGGCGATCGTCCGCCGGTTCGCGGGGCAGCAGATCCTGGTCATCGGCCAGTACATCGACCAGCTGGACGAGCTGGGCGAGCATCTGAACGCCCCCGTCATCAAGGGCGAGACCTCCAACGCCCAGCGCGAGAAGCTCTTCGACGCCTTCCGCGAGGGCGAGATCAGCGTGCTGGTCGTCTCCAAGGTCGCCAACTTCTCCATCGACCTGCCCGAGGCCACGGTCGCCGTCCAGGTCTCCGGCACCTTCGGCTCCCGCCAGGAGGAGGCCCAGCGCCTCGGCCGCGTGCTGCGCCCGAAGGCCGACGGCCACCAGGCCCACTTCTACTCGGTCGTCGCCCGCGACACCATCGACCAGGACTTCGCCGCGCACCGTCAGCGCTTCCTGGCCGAGCAGGGCTACGCCTACCGGATCGTGGACGCGGACGAGATCCTCGCCGAGGGCTGAGCGGTCCTCTTGGAGAGCCGGGCGGCGAAGGCCGCGCCGAGCAGGGCCAGGCCCAGCAGCGGGTAGGGCGCCGCCAGGGGCTGCTCCCACCAGGGCAGCCGCAGGTCCCGGTCGCCCGCGTGCGGGACCAGCCACAGGGTGCGGGCGGTGAAGAGGACCGCCGTCAGGACCGCGAGGCGGACGCGGCCCTCGGCCAGAAGCACGGCGAGCAGCGGCACGCACCACACCCAGTGGTGGGACCAGCTGATCGGGGAGATCAGCAGGGCGGTGAGGGCGGCCAGGAGGACGCCGTACCGTTCCTCGCGGGCGCCCACGCGGACCGCCAGCCACAGGCCCGCCGTGCCCACGGCCGCCGCCGGCAACGCCCAGGCGAGGCCCGGTGACGGGTCGTGCAGCGCACGGGCGATCATGCCCTGCAGGGACTGGTTGTCCACGATCCATGCCTTGCCCACCCTTCCGGTGTCGTAGAGGCGTCGGGTCCAGAACTCGGCGCTGGCGGAGGGCAGCAGCACGGCGCCGAGCAGGACCGTGCCGATGAAGGCGGCCGTCGCGGTGGCCGCCTCCCTTCCGCGTCCGCGCAGGAACAGGTAGGCGATGAAGACCGCCGGCGTGAGCTTGATCCCCGTCGCCAGGCCGAGGGCCAGGCCCGTGGCGCGGCCCATCGCCGGATCTGTCGCGCGGGTGCGGGGCGGCCGGGTCAGGTCCCACAGGACCAGGCAGGTGACGGCGAGATTGATCTGGCCGAACAGGAGCGTCTGGAAGACCGGCTCGAGCCAGACGGCGAGGGCCGTGGCCGTGCAGAGGACGGGCAGGGGGAGGGGCGCGGGGAGGGGGAGGGGCGGGGCGGCGCGGGAGGCCAGGCGCGCGGAGAGGGCGACGAGGCCGGTGAGCAGGAGTGCGTTGACCGCGAGGAACGCCGCTTTCAGGGCCGGGACCGGGATCCAGGTCGTGGGAACGAACAAAGCCGCCGCGAAGGGCGGGTAGGTCGCCGGCAGTCGCCACTCGGTGACCGTGAAGCCGTACAGGTCGTCGCCGTGGGACACCGCGGTGCCCTCGGCCCGGTAGACCAGCAGGTCGGCCATCGGGGCCCGCTGCAGCACGCACAGGGCGGCGAAGGAACAGAGGGAGACCGCGAGGAAGAGGAGGGACACCACCGACCGTTTCGGCACGGAGACGACCCTATGCGGTCACTTGTGATGTATGCCCGCCTCCTCGCCGTACTCGCCGAGGATCACGACACCGAACGCGGCTTCCGCGTAGACCTTGATCGCACGCAGGGCGTTGCCCAGCGGGTGGTGCCGAGGGCCGTCCATGGCCGTGGCACCGGTCGGTGGTCGGGATGGGGCTGGAGAGATGGTTGCTGCGCTCATGTCTCCATAGTGGAACTTCGCGCATCGATCCGGCATCGGTCTCCGGGTCCAATCCCGGAGGCCTCCTCGTAGCCCCCCGGGTGGACGCCGCCCCTACGCCGGACGGGTTCCGTCCCCTAGGGGCCGGAAGGACGCGGAAAGGCGCGGAAAGCCCCGGGGGGCGGGCAAAGACGCGGGCGGGGAAATCCGGGGTGGAAAAGGCGGCAGGAAAATCCATTGGCCCTGTGACCGTCGCCCGCCTAGAATCTCCGCTCTTGCCCGCCTCCCTCGCGGAGTGCCGTCGTCCGGCCGGAAACCGGGCGGCACGCGTCGTACCGGAAACGGACGGCGCTCGTCGTAGCCGCGTATCGCACGTATCAGGCCCACCCGGAGGCACTCCCTTGTCCACGCCCGCCCGCGACCCCCTCGGCGACCCTCTCGGCGACCCACTCGACGTCCCCGCGAGCGACCCCCTCGGCGACCGATCCGACGCCCCCGTGAGCGACCCGCTCGCGCGAGAGCGCTCCCACCTCGCCGGCTCCCGCGCCGCCCTGCGCGCGATGCGCGAGGACGTCGAGGCGCTGGACATCAAGGACGTCACCGCGAACTGGGTCAACGCCGCCGCGCTCGCCCACCAGATCGACGAGCGCATCAAGGCGCTGGCCGACCTCAGCGACACCCCCCTCTTCTTCGGGCGGCTCGACTACCTGCACGCCCCGGGCGCCGAGCGGGCCGAAGGGGCCGAGGGCGAGCAGTTCTACATCGGGCGACGGCACGTGCACGACGCGGACGGCGACCCCATGGTCATCGACTGGCGCGCCCCGGTCTCCCAGCCGTTCTACCGGGCCTCGAAGAAGGACCCGATGGACGTCGGGCTGCGCCGCCGGTTCGGCTACACCGGCGGAGACCTGACCGCGTACGAGGACGAGCACCTCTCCGACCCCGCTGACTCGTCGGGGGCGGCGGCCACGAGCAAGCTGCTCCAGCAGGAGATCGAGCGGCCGCGCGTCGGCCCCATGCGGGACATCGTCGCCACCATCCAGCCCGAGCAGGACGAGATCGTCCGCTCCGGGCTCTCCGGCACGGTCTGCGTCCAGGGAGGCCCCGGCACCGGCAAGACCGCCGTAGGCCTGCACCGGGTCGCCTATCTGCTGTACGCCCACCGGGAACGGCTCGCCCGCACCGGCACGCTCGTCATCGGGCCGAACCGGTCCTTCCTCCACTACATCGAGCAGGTCCTCCCTGCGCTCGGCGAGTTGAGCGTGCGGCAGGCGACGGTGGACGACCTGGTCGCCCACGTGGAGGCGCGCGGCGCGGACGACGCGGCCGCCGCGATCGTCAAGGGCGACGCCCGGATGGCCGAGGTGCTGCGCCGGGCCCTGTACTCCCACGTGGCCCCGCCCACCGAGCCGGTCGTCGTGGTGCGCGGCTCGCGGCGCTGGCGAGTGCCCGCTTACGAACTGGAGGAGCTCGTCAGCGAGTTGCTGGAGCGGGACATCCGTTACGGCGCCGCCCGCGAGGCCCTGCCGCAGCGGATCGCGCACGCGGTGCTGGTGCAGATGGAGCGGGCGGGCGAGGCGCCGGACGACCGCGTGCAGGACGCCGTCGCCCGCAACACCGCGGTGAAGGCGGCCGTCAAGGTGTGCTGGCCGGCGGTCGACCCGGCGAAGCTGGTGCTGCGGCTGCTGACCGACGCGGACTTCCTCGCCGAGCACGCCGGAGGGATCCTGGACGAGGACGAGCAGAAGACGATCCTGTGGGCGAAGCCCGTGCGCAGCGTGAAGTCGGCCAAGTGGTCGGCGGCGGACGCGGTGCTGATCGACGAGGCGGCCGACCTGATCCAGCGCACGCACTCGCTCGGCCATGTCGTCCTGGACGAGGCTCAGGACCTGTCCCCCATGCAGTACCGGGCCGTCGGCCGCCGCTGCACCACCGGAAGCGCCACCGTCCTCGGCGACCTCGCGCAGGGCACCACGCCCTGGGCGACGCGGAGTTGGGACGAGGCGCTGGCCCATCTCGGCAAGCGCGACGGGGTCGTCGAGGAGCTGACGGCCGGTTTCCGCGTCCCCACGGACGTGATCACGTACGCCTCCCGTCTCCTCCCCCACATCGCACCCGGCCTCACCCCGGTCGCCTCCGTCCGTGAGAACCCCGGCTTCTTCGACGTCCGTACCGCGACACAGACGGCCGAAGTGATCGCCGCCTGCGAGGAGTTGCTGGACAACGAGGGCTCGACCGGTCTGATCGCGGCCGACGCGCGCATTCCGGCCCTCACCGAGGCGCTGACCGCGGCCGGGATCCCCTACCTGGCCCCGGGCGAGGAGACCACCCGCGAGACCCGGCTGACCCTGGTCCCGGCCTCCCTCGCCAAGGGTCTGGAGTACGACTACGTGGTCCTGGACGAGCCGCAGGCGGTGGTCGACGGCGAACCCGACGAACGGACGGGCCTGCGCCGCCTGTACGTCGCCCTGACCCGAGCGGTGTCGGGCCTGATCGTCACGCACGCGGCGCCGTTGCCCGCGCAGCTCGCGCGGTAAGGCGCGGCGGGCTCTACTCTGTCCCGCCGTCCAGTACCGCCCGCCACCGCGCGACCGCCTCCGCCGAGACCGGCCCCTCCCAGCCCCCGGGCCGGGCCGCGCCGCCGATGTGGAAGGCGTCGATGCCGGCGCGGCGCAGGGCGGGGACGTGGTCGAGGCGGAGGCCGCCGCCGACCAGCAGCGTCTGGCCGTAGCCGGGCTCGCCCCGGCGGCCCGCCTCGGCGGCCAGGGTGCACAGGCCCTCGTCCACACCGGTGGCGGAGCCGGCGGTCAGGTAGGTGTCCAGGCCGGGCAGGTCGGCCAGCTGCTTGCGCAGGGCGTCGCGGTCGGCGGCCCGGTCGATCGCCCGGTGGAAGGTCCAGCGGCAGCCGCCGAGCGCGCCGACGACGTGCTCCACCGCGGCCAGGTCGACACCCCCATGGGCGTCGAGGAACCCGAGCACGAACTGGTCCGCGCCCGCGCCCCGCAGCTCGCCGGCGACCTCCACCAGCCGCTCCACGTCACCGGCCGCGAATCCGTCCGCCAGCCGCAGCATCACGCGCAGGTCGATGTCGACGGCGGCCCGGATCGCGGCGACCGTCGCGGGCGCCGGGGTGAGCCCGTCGGCCGCCATCTCGGTGACCAGCTCCAGGCGGTCCGCGCCTCCGGCCTGGGCGGCGACCGCGTCCTCGGCGTCGAGGGCGATCACCTCCAGGACTGCACGCTTGCTCATGGCACCCCATTCGTCGGCATTCATCGGCATTCGTCGGCGACTACAGGTCTAGTCCAATTTTAGAGTACGCCCGCACCCCGCCCGCCCGGGTCCCACTCACCCGAAGATGCTCAGCTCTCCCTCCGTCACCCCCGCCGGCTCATGCCCGTCCCCGTTCAGCGGCCGTCCGGCGTGGAGCCGTACGAGCGTGGCGGCGTCGCCGATGTACCGGGCGGGCGGACCACCGGCCCGCACGGCGCCCGGCCGCGACGGCTCGTCCACCTCCGCCCGTCACGGAAGAATGGGCACATGCTGCAGCCCACGGCCGACCTCGACGCCCTGCGCCTCCGCTTCGCCCGCGCCCTGGAAGGCGCCCGCGCCCCGGGCGCCGGCCCCGACCCGGCCCCCTACGCCGAGAGCCTCCTCACCCGCTGGCAGGAACCGCAGCGCCGCTACCACACGCTGACCCACCTCACCGCGGTCCTCGACCACATCGACACCCTCGAGACGTACGCCGCCGACCCGGACGTCGTACGCCTGGCCGCCTGGTTCCACGACGCGGTCTACCTCCCCGAGCGCTCCGAGAACGAGGAACGCTCGGCCCACCTCGCCGAGCGCGCCCTGCCCGAGGCGGGCGTCCCGGCGGCCAGGACGGCCGAGGTCGCCCGCCTGGTCCGCCTCACCACCACCCACGCCCCCGCCGCCGACGACCCCGACGGCCAGGTCCTCTGCGACGCCGACCTGGCCATCCTCGCGTCGCCCCCCTCGGCGTACGCCGTCTACGCCGACGAGGTCCGCGCGGAGTACCACTTCGTCCCGAACGAGGCCTTCCGCGAAGGCCGATCCGCGATCCTGCGTCAACTCCTCGACCTGCCGGCCCTGTTCCGGACCCCCTACGGCCACAAACACTGGGAGGCGACGGCTCGCTACAACCTGGCCTCCGAGCTGGAAATGCTGTCGCCCTGAAGGGCCCGCACCCCTAGGGTTCGCTCCATGCGAGCGATAGACGGGGACCATGTGACCGAGGCCGTGGCGGGTTGTACGGCGATGCTGGGGGCCGTGACGGGCCGGGACTGGGGGGCGGTCAAGGCCGGCCGGCTGGACTGGGACTGCCGGACCACGGCGTTCCACATCGCGGAGGATCTCATCGCGTACGCCGCCAACCTGGCCGGGCGTGCGCGGGACGCGTACGTTCCGTTCGACATCACCCTCGACGACGGCTCCGACAACGCGGCCCTCGTGCACGTCATCGAGACGACCGGCGCGCTGCTCGCCGCGGCCGTGCGCACCGCGCCGCCCGGTGTCCGCGCCTTCCACCCGTACCCGTTCCGCAGCGCCGACCGCGAGGGCTTCGCGGCGATGGGGATCGCCGAGGTCCTGCTGCACACGCACGACATCGCCGAGGGGCTCGGGGTCGACCACACGCCGTCGGAGGAACTCGCCGAGGCCGTCCTGACCTGGCTCTTCCCGCACGTCCAGCCCGGCCCCGCGCCCTGGCCGACCCTGCTGTGGGCGACCGGCCGCGGCGAGCTGCCCGGCCGCGCCCCGGTCACCGAGTGGCGCTGGTCCAACAACCTGGTCCTCCCCGCCGAACGCTTCACCCTCACCGGGGTCCGCCCGGCCGCCGCCCGCGACCTGCGCCTGGGCGGCGACGGCGGCTTCACCTGGATCGAGGGCGGGCCGTACGAGGGGACGCGGGAGGCCGCCGGCTTCCTGGTGAAGGCCTACGAAGCGGGCGTGCACCGGCCCGAGTTCGGGGTCTTCGCCCTCGTCCGGCACGAGGACGGCCGGGCGATCGGCGGCATCGGCTTCCACGGCGCCCCGGACGACGAGCGCCGCGTGGAGATCGGCTACGACCTCGTCGAGGGCGCTCGCGGCCAGGGCTATGCCACCGAGGCCGTCCGCACCCTCACACAGTGGGCGCTGGCCCGGGACGACGTCGACACGGTGATCGCGACCGTCGAGTCGGCCAACCTCCCCTCGCAGCACGTCCTCGGCCGGGCGGGATTCACCCGGGCGACCGTGGAGGAGGAGCGCACGGCGCACGAGGAGCACGGCATGGAGGGCGGGCTCCGGCTCTTCTACCGCCGGGCCTGACTCCCCTTCCTTCTGCGCAGGCCGGCGGCCGTCAGCAGCCGCACCACCTCGCGGCTGCCGACCTCCACCGCACCGGCGGCCACCGCGTCCGCGTACCGGTGGGACGGGACGTCGTAGTGGTCGCGTTCGAAGGCCCGACGGGGCACCCCCAACCCCTCGGCGAACGCGTGCAGTTCGTCGTACGACACGTCGCTGACCAGGTGCGACCACATGCGCCCGTGGCCCGGCCAGGCGGGCGGGTCGATGTACACGGTCACGGGCGCCTCACGAGGACGACATCCCGCCGGCGGCCTGCCCGAGCCCGCCCACGGAGGCGACCTTCACGCCCGTCTTGTGGCACACCCAGTACGGGTCGGGGCCCAGCTCCGGTTCCACGTCCAGCGCGTGCGGGTCGCCGGAGCCGCACACCGGGCACAGCGGCCAGCGGCCGTACCGCTCCAGCAGGGCGTCCTGCACGTCCTGGGCGACGAGCCCGGCCACGTAGTCGACGCCCTCCGGCCACTGTTCGACCCACCAGCGCCGCTGCGAGAGGGAGTCCTCCACCAGGGAGACGACGTCGGCTTCGGCGACCTGTCCGGCGACCAGATCGGCGAGCACCAGGGCGCGGGCCGCGTGCAACGCCTGTTCAAGAGGGCTGATGGGATCCATGCCCCCATTGTGCGCACTCTTGACCACGACACCGAACCGAAAATATCTTTCACATGTGACCCAGGACGTGAAGGAAATTTTCGGCACGCCGGGCGGGTCGCTCGCCGCCAAGGTGCGCACCCTCGCCCCGTCCATGACCCGGTCCATGCAGCGCGTCGCCGAAGCCGTCGCGAACGACCCGGCCGGCTGCGCCGCCCTCACGGTCACCGGCCTCGCCGAGCTCACCGGCACCAGCGAGGCGACGGTCGTCCGCACCGCCCGCCTGCTCGGCTACCCCGGCTACCGCGATCTGCGCCTCGCCCTCGCGGGCCTCGCCGCCCGGCAGGAGTCGGGCCGCGCGCCCGCGATCACGACGGACATCGCGGTGGACGACCCGATCGCCGACGTCGTCACGAAGCTGGCCTACGAGGAGCAGCAGACGCTCGCGGACACGGCCGCCGGACTCGACACCGCCCAACTGGGCGCGGCCGTCGCCGCGCTGGCCGGAGCCCGCCGTACCGATGTGTACGGCATAGGGGCGTCCGGGCTCGTCGCCCAGGACCTCACCCAGAAGCTGCTCCGGATAGGCCTCATAGCCCACGCGCACAGCGATCCGCATCTCGCGGTGACCAACGCGGTGCAGCTCCGTTCGGGTGATGTGGCGATCGCGATCACGCACTCCGGGTCGACGGGGGACGTCATCGAACCGCTCCGGGTCGCCTTCGAGCACGGGGCCACGACCGTGGCCATCACGGGCCGGCCCGACTCGCCGGTCACCCAGTACGCCGACCACGTGCTGACCACGTCCACCTCACGGGAGACCGAGCTGCGCCCGGCCGCGATGTCCTCGCGGACCAGTCAACTGCTCGTGGTGGACTGCCTGTTCGTGGGAGTGGCGCAGCGGACGTACGAGACGGCCGCCCCCGCGCTGGCCGCTTCGTACGAGGCGCTGGCCCACCGGCACCGCACCAGCCCCAGGTGACGCCCGGCATCGCACCGACCTCCAGGTGACCACCGGCGTCGCACCGACCTCTCCAGGCGAGCGACAGCACGCGAACCGGTACCCGAACCCGAGAGAGCCGCCCCCCATGACCTCCCAAGACCTGCGCGACCAGTTGGCCTCCCTGACCACCGAGGCCTTCCGTCCCGAACTCGCCGACATCGACCGGCTGCCCACCCTCGACATCGCCCGCCTGATGAACGGCGAGGACGCGGGCGTGCCCGCCGCCGTCGCCGCCCAGCTCCCCCGGATCGCCGCCGCCGTCGACGCCGTCGCCGAGCGGATGGAGCGAGGCGGGCGCCTGATCTACGCCGGTGCGGGCACCGCCGGCCGGCTCGGTGTGCTGGACGCCTCCGAGTGTCCGCCCACGTTCAACACGGACCCCGGGCAGGTCGTCGGCCTGATCGCGGGCGGACGGGAGGCCATGGTGACCTCCGTGGAGGGCGCGGAGGACTCCGCGGAGCTGGCCCGCGCGGACCTCGACGTGCTCGGGCTCGGCCCGGACGACAGCGTCGTCGGCGTCTCCGCGTCCGGCCGCACCCCGTACGCCGTCGGCGCGGTCGAGCACGCCCGCGCCCTGGGCGCCCTGACCATCGGGCTGGCCTGCAACGAGCACAGCGCGCTCGCGGCCGCCGCCGAGCACGGCATCGAGGTCGTCGTCGGCCCCGAACTGCTCACCGGCTCCACCCGGCTGAAGGCGGGCACGGCCCAGAAGCTGGTCCTGAACATGCTGTCGACGATCACGATGATCCGGCTCGGCAAGACGTACGGGAACCTGATGGTCGACGTCCGCGCCTCCAACGAGAAACTGCGGGCCCGTTCGCGCCGCATCGTGGCCCTCGCCACCGGGGCGTCCGACGCGGAGATCGAGAGGGCGCTCACCGGGTCGGGCGGCGAGGTGAAGAACGCGATCCTGGCCATCCTCGCCGAGGTCGACGGCCCGACGGCCGCCCGCCTGCTGGAGGAGTCCGGCGGCCACCTGCGTGCCGCGCTGGCGGCCGCGGGCGACTGAGCCGCACACCCGGCGGGTGCACATCCGGCGGGTGCCCCGCGTCCCACTCCCGACCGAAACCGGGTCTTCGAACTTGAGCGGTGCGTCTCGTCAAGCACGCTGACTGTTCGTCACGTTGCGTGATGTGCAGGTGGGACTGGCCCCTGGATGCAAGAC
>NZ_JBSFXG010000032.1:0-100307 GCF_053595235.1 Streptomyces sp. NPDC002520
TCCGGCATGACGATGGTCGTCGTCACCCACGAGATGGGCTTCGCCCGCGAGGTGGGCGACAGCCTGGTCTTCATGGACGAGGGCGTCGTGGTCGAGTCCGGCCACCCGCGCGAGGTCCTGACGAACCCGCAGCACGAGCGGACGCAGTCGTTCCTGTCCAAGGTGCTGTGACGCTTCGCTGAAGAAGGGCGGTACGGGGATTCCGTACCGCCCTTCGGTATTCCCTCGGAGCGTGCGTTCAGGCACGCCGAACCCGACCGCCCCGCCCGACGATCCCGCCCGACAGTCCCGCTGGACCTACTTGAGCGCCAGCAGCAGCGTGTCGGACGGCGAGCACCACACCGAACGCGCCTCCCCGAACCCCTTCTCCCGAAGGACCCGCGCGTGCCAGGCCACGGACGGCATGTCCCCGTCGGCGTGCTCACCGTAGATCTCGAAGCGACGGGCGGTGGGCTCGGCGAGGACCGGGTCCTTCGCGGCCAGCTGCCACCACTGCGCCCAGTCCAGCGCACCGCCGCGCCTGGCCTGATCCATGCGGGTGTGCCGCTGGGCGCGCTCGGCCGCGTTGATCCGGGGCGTGGTGTCGTCGATCATGTGGTCCGCGTTCATGAAGACACCGCCGTCGCGGACCAGCTCCGCGACCTGACCGTAGAGGGCCGCGAGAGGTTCGCTGTGGAGCCAGTGCAGGGCCGTGGCGGTCAGGACCGCGTCGTAGGAGTCGTACGGCAGCTTCGCCGGCCAGGCGGGGTCCTTGAGGTCCCCGGTGACGAAGGAGACCCGGTCGTCGCCCTCGAAGGTGCCGCGGGCGATGGCGAGCAGTGCCGGGTCGAGGTCGACGCCGGTACTGGTGGCCTCGGGGAAGCGCGCCAGCAGCCGGGCGGTGATGGTGCCCGTGCCGCAGGCGAGGTCCAGCACGCGTGGTGCCGTGCCGACGAGCGCCTCGACCATGTCGAGCATGATCCGGAACCGCTCCTCGCGGTCCGGCATGTACCACTCCTGCTGCCGGTCCCAGCTCTCCTGCCACGCGGCCCAGTCGGTTCCGGTCGTGGTGGTCATGTTTTCTCGGCCCCCTCAGAGATGCGTAATACCCTGGAAGCACGACCGGCTGTTACCCGACCGCAGAAACGACCATAGAGCGCCCCCGTAAGGACTACAAGTGGAACTGGCCTATTACTCGGATTACGCGGTACGCCTCGTCAACAGCGAGGAGCCGGTCCGCGGCAAGGACTCCCTGACCTCGGTCGAGGCCGTCCGCGACCTCTTCGGCGCGGGCCTCGGCGCGAACTCGTCGGCGGCCCGCCGCGCCACCGACGCCGATGTCACGCGCTTCCGGTCGGTCCGGGCCCGGCTGCGCGCCGTCTTCGAGGCGGCCGACCAGGGCGACGAGACCCTGGCCGTCGACCTGCTGAACTCCCTCCTCCTGGAGTTCCCGGTCAGCCCGCAGATCTCCGGCCACGACCACCGCGACGAGGACGGCCGCCCGCTGTGGCACATGCACCTGGCCGACCACCCGTCCAACCCCACCGCCGGCTTCGCGGCGATCGCGGCGATGGGCCTGGCCTTCCACCTCACCGAGTACGGCGTCGACCGCCTGGGCCTGTGCGAGGCGGCCCCGTGCCGCAACGCCTATCTGGACACCTCCACGAACCGGTCCCGGCGCTACTGCTCCGACCGCTGCGCCACCCGCGCCAACGTGGCCGCCTACCGGGCCCGCAAGCGCCTGGATGCCGACCGGCCCGACAGCAGCGGCCGGGCCGCCGAGAGCGCCCAGCGCAGCAGCGCGAGCGGCGAACGCTGACGGTTGCCGATGGGCCGGAGCCGCAGCCACGCCTTCCCGAGGATCAGGTCCTCCGGCACGACCCCGTAGTCGGTGCTGTCCCCGCCCGCGTAGGGGTTGTCGCCGAGCACCCACCAGCCGCCGTCGCGGCGCTCCACGGCCCGCTTGACGACCAGCAGGTCCTGCTGGAAGGGATGGCGCAGGACGACGACGTTCCCCGGCCTGACCGAGGCCCCGTACTGCAACAGCAGCCGGTCCCCGTGGTGCAGCGTGGGCACCATGGACGGCCCCGTCACCTCGGCCACCCCGAAGGGCGCCACGGCCCTCCCCCGTTCCGTCTCCTGCGACAGCTCCGGCATCCCCGGCACCTCCCCGGTCCGTTCCTCCACCAGTCTCAGTCTCACCCTGGACTTTTGTCCTAAGCCCTGGGGGGCACTCGGGAAAACCCGTCCCGCAGGGAGTAATGTCCCACCTGAGAAGACGATCACGAGGAAGGAACGCTCCATGCTTTCCCGCCTGTTTGCCCCCAAGGTCAAGGTCAGCGCCCACTGCGACCTGCCCTGCGGCGTGTACGACCCGGCCCAGGCCCGCATCGAGGCGGAGTCGGTGAAGGCCGTGCAGGACAAGATGGCCGCCAACGACGACCCGCACTTCCAGGCTCGCGCCATTGTCATCAAGGAGCAGCGCGCCGAGCTGGCGAAGCACCACGTCTCCGTGCTCTGGAGCGACTACTTCAAGGCCCCGCACTTCGAGAAGTACCCGGAGCTGCACCAGCTGGTCAACGACACCCTGAAGGCCCTCTCGGCCGCCAAGGCGTCCACCGACCCGGCCACCGGCCAGAAGGCGCTGGACTACATCGCCCAGATCGACAAGATCTTCTGGGAGACCAAGAAGGCCTGATCTTCGATCATGCCATCTGACCTGCGATTTCCTTGGTTGCAGTGTCTCCCTGCCCGCACCCGGCCCGCAGGCCGCCCACCCCGGCGCCCCTGACGGCCCGGGTGCGGTCTTTTTCGCCCGGCCACGGGTGGACGTGGATCCGCAGTGTGATGCCGGCGGCGCGTGGCCAAGGACCGGTTGGACCTGCTTGACCTGCTGGACACCCGCGCCGCCGGTGATGAGCGCGGAGGCGTAGCAGTGCCCGCTGGTCGCGGGTCACCATGTCGGGCAGTTCGGCGGACTTGGAGTGCAGCAGTTCGGCGGGCTTGCGGCCCTCGCGCTCGGCAGCCTCGTCCTCGGCCGCCCGAAGCGCCCTGCGGGCGCGGTTCCACTCCGCCTTCCAGCGGCGGTGGTTGGAGGCATGGGATGACCTCCTCGCCCGGCATGGACGGGAGTTCGGTCGGTGGTCACCAGCGGTCATCCCTCCTTGCTTCCGGTGGGACGAGAATGCTTCCTGTGGAACCTGCGGGTCAGTTCACGCTTGCCGGGCTGAGCGCGGGTGCGGCCGCGAAGCCGGTCCATGACGCGTGGTCGACGACCAAGCGGCGCAGCGTGCGGACCTGGCGCGGAGCGTTCCAGCCGAGTACGCCGACCACCCTCCCGTGGTGCCCGTAGGCGGCGGCGAAGTGGCCGTCCGACGTGTCGCCGTGGACGATCCGCGTCTCCGCGTCCCGCGGGAAGATCCCGTACGCCTGGATCCTGGTGTCGTACTGGTCGGTCCAGAAGTAGGGCACGGGAGCGAACGGGGTGGCGTCGCCGAGCAGGTTGCCGGCCGCGGCCATGGCCTGTTCGGTGGCGTTCATCCGGTGCTCCAGCCGCATGCGGGTGCCGAAGTGCGCGTTGGGCCAGGAGGCGACGTCGCCGGCGGCGTAGATCCCGGGGGCCGCCCGGCAATGCGCGTCGCACTCCACCCCGTCTCCCAGCCGCAGGCCCGAACCTTCCAGCCAGCCGGTCGCGGGCGCGGCGCCGAGGGCCAGGACGACGACGTCGGCCGGCAGTGTGGTGCCGTCGCCGAGTTCCACTCCGGTCACCCGGCCGCCGGCCGCACGCAGCCGGCGTACCGGCACCCCGCAGTGCAGGCGTGTTCCGTGGCTCCTGTGCAACTCGGCGACGAGCGCACCGATCCGGTCCCCGAACGGGCGCCGCACCGGGACCGGTTCCGGCTCGGCCACGGTCACCTCCAGGCCCATGGTCCGGGCGGCCGCGGCCACCTCGGTGCCGAGGAATCCGGCGCCGACCACGACCACCCGGGGCCCGGCGAGCAGCGCGGCGCGCAGGGCGAGGGCGTCGTCGAGCGTGCGCAGGACATGGACTCCGGCCAGATCGCTGTCGGGAAGGCGCCGGGGGGCCACACCGGTGGCGATGACCAGCGCGTCGAAGCCGATGCTCTCGCCGCCTCCCAGGCGCACCCGGCGGCCCGGGATGTCGAGGGCGACGGCGCGTTGTCCGAGCCGCAGGTCGGCCCGCAGCCGTGTGAGATCCGGTAGGGAGCGCAGGGTGGCGCGTTGGGGCTCCCAGGCGCCGGTCAGGATCTGCTTGGACAGCGGAGGCCGGTCGTACGGCGGTCGGGACTCCTCACCGATCAGCGTGAGGGTGCCGCCCCAGCCGCGGCGGCGGAGGGTCTCGGCCGCGCTCAGGCCGGCGGCGGAGGCTCCCACGATGACTGTCCGCTTCACAGCTCGTCCTCCTGTTCCTCCACCCAGATCGCCTGGGCCGGGCAGAGGGCGGCGGCCTGTCGGACGTCGTCCGCGAGACCCTCCGGCACGGTCTCGACGCGCAGGACGACGATGCCGTCCTCCTCGCGCTGGTCGAACACGTCCGGTGCGCTCAGCACGCACTGCCCGGAGGCCACGCACTTGTTCTGGTCGACGATCACCTTCATCGGGTCCTCCTTTCCCGCACGGCAGTCGGCCGCGCTCACCAGGTGACGGGCAGCTCGTAGACGCCGTAGACGTTCCCGTCGTGCTTGAACGGGATCTCGTCGAGATCCACGGCGAGCTTCAACGTGGGGATGCGGCGGTAGAGCGTGCTGTAGACGACCTGCAACTCCACCCGGGCCAGCGGCTGGCCCAGGCACTGGTGGACGCCGAAGCCGAAGGCCACGTGATGGCGGGGGTTGCGGTCGATGTCCAGGTGGTCGGGGGCGGGGAAGGCGTCGGGATCGCGGTTCGCGACGTCGTTGGCGAGGACGACGCCCTCCCCGGTGCGGATGGTCACACCGCCGACGTCGATGTCCGCCAGGGCCACCCGGCGGCGTCCGCTGTGCACGATGGTGAGATAGCGCAGGAGTTCCTCGACCGCCGAGGCGACCGTCTTCGGGTCGTCGCTCCCGCGCAGCCGGTCCAGCTGGTCCGGGTTCCGCAGCAGGGCCAGGGTGCCCAGCGCGATCATGTTCGCGGTGGTCTCGTGCCCGGCGGTCAGCAGCAGCATTCCCATGCCGACCGCCTCACGCCGGGAGAGTTCACCGGCCTTGACCCGCGCGGCCAGCGTGGAGAGCACGTCGTCGGCCGGGCGGGCGAGTTTGACGCCGATCTGCCGGTCCAGGTAGTCGAGCAGCTGCTGTGTGGCCACTCGCGCCTGCTCCACGGTGCTGGTGCGCTTGATCAGGATCTTGCTGTTGGCCTGGAAGAAGTCGTGGTCGGCATACGGGACACCGAGCAGCTCGCAGATCACCAGCGACGGCACCGGCAACGCGAACGCCGGGACCAGGTCCACCGGCTTGGGCCCGGCGAGCAGGGTGTCGATCAGACCATCGACGATCTTCTGAATGGCAGGCCGCAGCGCCTCCACCCGCCTGATGGAAAAGGCCGCGGTGACCATCCGGCGAAGCCGGGCGTGCTCCGGATCGTCCATGTTGATGAAGGTCCGCGACTGCCTCCGGCGCTCTCTTTGGGCCGGGCTCAGATGGGGGTAGTGCGGGAGGTTGCTCTCCGAGCTGATCCGCGGATCGGCCAGCAGAGCCCGTACGTCGTCGTAGCGGGTGACCAGCCACGGGGTGCTGCCGTCCCACAGCCGCACCCGGCTGATCGGAGCCTGGTCCCGCAGGGTGTGCAGGGCCGGCGGCGGGTCGAAGGGACAGCGGGCGGCCCGGGTCATGGGGTAGTCCGGTACCTGCGCCGACGGCACATCGGTGCCGGGTGCCGAGAAGGTGCTCATGGTTCTCCGCCCTTTCCGAAGTCGGATACGGGGGCAGTGCCGGGACCGGGCCCCGGCGCGCGCGGTGCGCGACGGGGCAGCGGAGCAGGTCCCGCCTGCCGGAGGAGACACCGAAGAGCGTGGCCAGCAGGCTCAGGAGGCTCGGGAGGCTCAGGAGGGCGATTCGCCGCCGGAAGCGCTTGGCTCCGAGGGGGCTTGGACCATCCGCCGCACGATGGGCAGGGCCGTGCGCATGGCCTCGCCCAGTACCCGCACGTCCTGCTCGGGCAACGCGGCCAGCATGTCGGCCACCCGGGCACACTGCGCGCGCCGGCGCTCGGCCATCAGCTCTCGCCCGGCTTCCGTGATGGCGACCAGGCGGACCCGCCCGTCTCCGGGATGGCCCACTCGAGTGGCCAGGCCCTGGTCTTCCAGCCGATGCACCAGGGCGGTCATCGACGGCTGGGCGATGCCCTCCGCCGCTGCCAGCGCGGTCAGCCGGATCGGACCTTCCCGCTCCAGCCGACTGAGCGCCGCGGCGGTGGTCAGACTCATGCTCTGCCGCTCCGACAGAAGGTGTCTGACCATCCCGGTGGCCAGCTCGTTCAGCGCCGCCGCCACCTCCTGGCGACCCTCTTCGGGTGCCTCATCCATACACACACCTATATCACCCTTCTATATAACATGTCTATATTTTCCATCTATATAGACAATCTATATAGATGAGTGATATGCAGGTCGTAGACCGTCAGGGGTTCTGGTCACAACCAAGGCGCCACGGCGGCGCCGGAGGAAGGTGATGACCGTGACCTGCACCTACGCCACAGAGGCACCCCCACGGCAGGGTCCTGCTCGCAGACCGTCTGCATCCGGCGGCACATGGACCCTGGCGCACCGCCCGGAAGCCGCCGGCGAAGCCCGCAAGATCACCAGAGAGCTGCTGACCCGGTGGAGCGTCGCCGAGGACGCGGCCGACTCGGTCCTTCTGACCGTCTGCGAACTCGTCACCAACGCCGTGGAGCATGCCCTGCCCCCACTGCACTTCGGACTGAGCCGCGACCCGGGCACCCAGCGAGTGCACATCGAGGTGTCCGACGGAGGCCCCGCCGCCACGCACAGCGACTGGGCGGCCGGCTGCACGCCCGACGAACACGGCCGCGGACTGGAGATCGTCGATCAGCTCACCGCCGCGCACGGCGACCGCGAGGAACCCGGACGCGCCGTCCACTGGGCCGACGTCACCAGCGTGCCCTGACTCGGCCGCGCGACGGCGCCCGGTGCTCGCGATCGTCCCCGCGTCCCGTACGAAGCGGCTGATCACTGTGCGAGTCGGGCAACCCGACTCGCAGGGGCATCCCGGTCTCTGCCGGTGCAGAGATGACGGCGTCCGGGCCGGCACAAAATGCCGAGGTCGGAAACGGCAGGCCCACCTAAGCTGCACCACCATGGCGACATCACCGGACGACACCATCCGACCGTTCCGAGTCTCGGTCCCCGACAGCGATCTGGACGATCTGAGGGAGCGCCTCGACCGCACCCGCTGGCCCGACGAACTGCCCGATGTCGGCTGGTCCTACGGCGTTCCGCGTGACTACCTGCGGGAGCTTGCGCACTACTGGCGACATGAGTACGACTGGCGGGCGGCGGAGACGCGCCTGAACCGGTGGCCGCAGTTCATGACCACGATCGACGGCACCAACATCCACTTCGCGCACATCCGCTCCCCGGAACCGGATGCCATGCCGCTGATCATCACGCACGGCTGGCCCGGATCCATCGTCGAGTTCGATCGGATCGCCGGCCCGCTCACCGATCCCCGGGCGCACGGCGGCGACCCTGCGGACGCCTTCCATCTGGTCCTGCCGAGCATCCCTGGCTTCGGGTTCTCCGGCCCCACCCGGGAAAAGGGCTGGGAGTACCAGCGAGTCGCGGCCGCGTTCGCCGAGTTGATGCGGCGCCTGGGCTACCACCGATACGGGGCCCAGGGCGGCGACTGGGGATCGGCCATCTCCCGCGAACTGGGCCGCATCCGCCCCGACCGGGTCATCGGCGTCCATCTGAACATGATCCCCGGCGCCGGGGCGACGGCCGAGCCGACCGAGGAGGAACTCGTCGCCCTCAGCCCCGCGGAACGGGAGCGCACCCGGGCCTCCTGGGAGCGGATGCGGGCGTGGAGCCGCGACAAGCAGGGCTACGCGGACATCCAGTCCACGCGTCCGCAGACACTCGCCTACGCACTCTCCGACTCACCGGTCGGCCAGCTCGCCTGGATCGCCGAGAAGTTCAAGGACTGGACGGACTCCGTCGACCGGCCGGAGGACGCCGTCGACCGCGACCATCTCCTGACCAACGTGATGCTGTACTGGCTGACCGGGACCGCCGGCTCCTCCGGGCGCATCTACTACGAGCGCGCTCACGCCGCCTACGGGGGAGATCAGCCGGAGCCCTCGACGGCCCCCACCGCGTTCGCCTCCTTCCCGCAGGAGAACTTCATCGTCCTGCGCCACATCGCCGAACGCACCAACAACATCGTCCGCTGGACGGAGTTCGACCGGGGAGGCCACTTCGCCGCGATGGAGGAGCCGGACCTGCTCGTCGGCGACATCCGAGCCTTTTTCCGCAGCCTGCGCGCCGCGACCGCGTCCTGAGGGGACGAGCACCGGCCGCACCGCACTGCGGGCGGACCGACGCCTGGAACACAGGCGCCGTTCGATTACGTGACCCGGTCCCGGCGCCGAAGCGCGCGGTGCTCGCGGGGAGTTCGTGACGCGGCTGTCCGAGACGGCGGGCGTCTGCGGGCGTCCGCGCGCGGCCGACGTCAGCCCCAGGGTTCCACGTCCACCACGGCGTCGACGGGCACCGGCCCGTACGCGTGCGGGAACTCCTCCCCGCCGGGCTCCATGGCCTCGTACTTGAGCGGCACGCCCAGGAGGGCCGGGTCCACCACGAGGACCACCAGCTCGTCCGGGCCGTCGTAGTCGCCGTACAGGAAGGCGCCGACGCGCGGGAGTTGCTCGCGGGTGGAGAAGTGGATGAAGCCCTCCTGCTGGAGGGTGCGGCCCCGGGTGGACACCTCGTAGGTGCCGCGCTCGCGGGCTTCCTCCCACAGCGAGCGCTCGGTGAGGTGGACGATGTACGGAAGCTTCGGCATACGGCCACGCTACGGCTTCAGCCGGGCCGCGCGCGTCTGCAGATAGCGCCGTTCCGGCAGGCTGAGGGTGCCGGCGGCGGCAGAGGCGTAGGCGGCGCGGGCCCGGTCGTGGGCGCCCGCGCGTTCCCACAGGTGCCCGCGGACCGCGTCCAGCCGGTGGCTGCCGCCCAACTCACGTTCCATTCCGTCCAGTTCCGCGAGGCCGGCCTGGGGACCGTGGACCATGGTGACGGCCACCGCGCGGTTGAGGCGCTCGACGGGGCCGGGGACCTGACGGACGAGCAGGTCGTAGAGGCCGAGGATCTCCCGCCAGTCGGTGGCCTCGCTGGAAGGTGCCTCGTCGTGTACTGCGGCGATCGCGGCGCGCAGCGCGTAGGGACCGGCCGGCCCCTGGGACAGCGCCTCGGTGACGAGGGTGACGCCCTCCTCGACCGCCGTCCGGTCCCAGCGGGTGCGGTCCTGTTCGTCGAGCGGGATCAACTCGCCGTGCGGACCGGTGCGCGCGGTGCGGCGGGCGTCGGTGAGGAGCATCAGGGCGAGCAGGCCGGCGCTCTCGCCGTCGTCGGGCAGCAGCCGGTGGATGGTGCGGGTCAGCCGGATCGCCTCGGCGGCGAGGTCGTGGCGCTGCAGGGCGGTGCCCGAGGTCGCCGTGTACCCCTCGTTGAAGATCAGGTACAGGGTGTGCAGAACCGCGGGTAGCCGCTCGGCCCAGTTGTCCGGCCGCCCGAAGTGCGCGCCCCGGACCCTTTTCTTGGCCCGGCTGATCCTCTGGGCCATGGTCGCCTCCGGTACGAGGTACGCGCGGGCGATCTCCGCCGTGGTCAGGCCGCCGACCGCGCGCAGGGTGAGGGCGATCTGGGCGGCCGGGGCCAGATCGGGATGGCAGCACAGGAAGAGCAGGCTGAGGGTGTCGTCCTCGCGCGGCGCCCGGTCGGACGGGGCGATCCGGACGGCGAGCGCGGCCGCCCGCTCCTCCCGCGCCCGCCGGGCCTCGTCCGCGCGCAGCGCGTCGGTCAGCCGCCGGGCCGCCACCTTGATCAGCCAGCCGCGCGGATTGTCCGGCACTCCGCTCTCGGGCCACTGCCGCGCCGCCGCGAGCAGCGCCTCCTGGACGGCGTCCTCGGCTGCGTCGAAATGCCCGTAGCGCCGCACCAGCGCACCGAGGACCTGCGGAGCGTGCAGACGCAGCAGTTCCTCGGTGCCGGTGGTGCCGGTCATGCGGCGACGCCGGTCATTCGGCGCTGATGTCCCCGGCGCCGTCCATGATGGGCCGGATCACCACGGGGTACTCGGGCAGGCCCTCCGGTCCGGGGCAGCGGGTGACGCGTTCGGCGATCTCGGTGACCCGGTCCAGGCTCGCACAGTCCACCACCCAGTAGCCGGCCATCAGCTCCTTGGTCTCGCCGTACGGGCCGTCGGTGATCACCGTGTTGCCGGCCTTGTCGCGCCCGACCAGCCGGGTCCGGGCGGGCTCGGCCAGGCCCTGGGCGTCGACGAGTTCGCCGGACTCGGCCAGGTCGTCGCTGATGGCGCCCATGTACAGGTACATGGCCTTGAGCTGCGCCTCGGTCCAGGCCGGGGAGTGCGCGGAGGGCTTGCCGGCCATCGCCTCGTAGTCCGCCTGTGTGCCCTGCACCATCACCAGGTACTTCATGGTCCGCTCCTTCGGCTGGGCCGCCCTGGGCGGGCGGCTCTCACAGGGGACGTCGGAGCCGGGCCGGAATCATCGACACCGCTCGGAGATCTCGCTCAGGTTTTTTTCGCGGCGGACGCGGCGGACGCGGCGGACGCGTGGGGGTGGGGTGCGACGACGGACTTGGCGTCCGGGGCCGCGGGCTCGGCGGGTGCCGCGTAGGCCGGGCAGTCGGGGTTGCGGCACGGGCCGGGGCCCCACACCGGCACCCAGGCGCCCAGCGTCTTGTGCCGTCCCACGATCGTGGCGGCGGGCTGTCCGCAGACGGGACAGACATGCTTCTCGCGGCCCATGTCCTCAGGGTAGGGCGGCCGGGGGCTCAGCGCTTCCTGCGGTACGACCGCACCAGCACGCCGTTGCCGAAGGTGCGCACCGTGTCCAGCGTGAACTCCGTGATGTCGAGGCCGGTGGCGAACATCGGCATACCCGTGCCGTAGACGATCGGGTAGCTCTTGATGACCAGTTCGTCGATCTCGGCGAGCAGGGTTCCGGCGACCTGCGAGCCGCCGCACAGGTAGATGTCCAACCCTCCCTCCTCCGCCTTCAGCTCGCGGATCCGGCCGACCAGGTCGTCGGCGATGATCTCGACGTTCGGGTCGGGCGAGGTGCCCAGGGTGCGCGAGGCGACGTACTCGCGCAGGTGGGCGTAGGGGCTGGTGATGCCCTCCTTCAGGGCCAGGTCGTAGCTGGCGCGGCCCTGGACGATCGTGTCGAACCGCCGGTTCGCCAGGTGATCGACGCCGAGCGCCTTACGGCCGTGGGTGGCCAGGGTCTCCGGGAACTCGGCCTTGAGGAAGGCGAGGTACTCCTCGTCGAGGAACCGGAACATCGCCGTGGCGTCGCCGTTCTCGTCGCCGATGAAGCCGTCGAGCGAGCAGGCGATGAAGTACGTGAGCTTTCGCAAGCTGTTCTCTTTTCGTAGGCTGCCGAGCGGCCGGTTAACCACTCAGCTTGTAGTGCTCCATTTTTCCGGGACGCATCCCGGAACGAGGGCAAGTGAGAGAGGTGGTTCCGCATGGCGGGGAATCCGGAGCGGCGGGCGGCGCTGGTGGACGCTGGGATCGCGGTACTCGCGCGGGAGGGCGCGCGCGGGCTGACGTTCCGCGCCGTGGACGCCGATGCGGGCGTGCCCACCGGCACCGCCTCGAACTACTTCACCGGCCGCGACGACCTGCTCCGCCAGATCGACGCCCGGCTGCACATCCGGCTCGCGCCGGATCCCGAGGTGATGGCGGAGCTGCTGCGAAGCGCCCGGGACCGCGCGTTGGTCACGGCCCTCATGCGGGACCTCATGGGCCGCGCGGTCCGCGACCGCACCGGCTATCTCGCCCTGCTGGAGATGCGCCTGGAGGCCACCCGCCGCCCCGAACTGCGCACCTCCTTCACCACGTCCGTGCGTGGCGATCTGGAGCAGGGCATGGAGTTCCACCGAGAGGCCGGCCTGCCCGGCGGGGACGAGACCGTCACCGTCCTCTACCTGGCGATGCTCGGCCTCATCCTGGAACACCTGACCCTCCCCGGAGTCCTGGACGGCGTCCTGGACGGGGTGAGCGTGCCGGAGGGCCTGGTCGAACGGATCGTGGCGACGGTGGTCCCCGAGAAGTAGGCCGAGGGGTACCGGTAGTAGGCCGAGGGGTACCGGGAGGCGACCGCGGCGGCGGCCCGCACGGCCGCCGCCCGCGCCCCGGGACCGCCCAGCGCGGTGGCCGCGGCGAGCACGAGCGCGGGCCTGATCGCCTTGCCCGCGTTACCCGCCGCCGCAGTGCCGTCCGCCTGCTGCCAGCCGAAGTGGTAGAGGGCGACCCGGCGCATGGAGCCGGGCAGCGACTCGATGGCCGCGCGCAGCTCCGGGTCGACGAGGGCCCGGGTGCGCTCCAGCAACGCCAGCGCCTCCTGGCCGTCGAGCGGCCCGGCCCCGGCGTCAACCGCCGGGCGGCGCCGCTGGTGCGCTCCCGGTGGCGCGGGCGCCTCCCCCGATCCGCCGGGTCCTGCCTCGCCCGTCGAACCCTGCTCGGTCTCCGTCATGAACTCGGCCATGATTCCCCCCTCGCGTGGTCCGCGGACGTGGCGGCGCTTCCACTCCGGCTGGACGCATACCCCGAGGATGTACCCGCCCCGGAGGGCGGGAACACGGCCGCGAAGTGCGGAAACGTCACCTCCACCGGCCGATCTCGACGTTCTCCAGCACGCCGAGCGCGTCGGGCACCAGGACGGCGGCCGAGTAGTAGGCGGTCACGAGGTACTTGATGATGGCCTGTTCGTTGATGCCCATGAAGCGCACGGACAGGCTCGGCTCGATCTCGTCCGGGATGCCGGACTGCCTCAGGCCGATGACGCCCTGGTCGGCCTCGCCGGTACGCATGGCGATGATCGACGTCGTCCGGGCCTCGGTGACCGGGATCTTGTTGCACGGGTAGATCGGCACGCCCCGCCAGGTCGGGATGCGGTTGCCCCCGACGTCGATCGTCTCCGGGACCAGTCCGCGCTTGTTCAGCTCGCGTCCGAACGCGGCGATCGCGCGCGGGTGGGCGAGGAAGAACTTGGTGCTGCGCCGGCGGCTGAGCAGCTCGTCCATGTCGTCCGGGCCGGGGACGCCGTCGTGCGGCTGGATCCGCTGGTCGTACTCGCAGTTGTGGAGGAGGCCGAACTCCCTGTTGTTGACGAGTTCGTGCTCCTGGCGCTCCTTCAACGCCTCGACGGTGAGCCGCAACTGCTGCTCGGTCTGGTTCATCGGCTGGTTGTACAGGTCGGCCACGCGCGTGTGGATGCGCAGCACGGTCTGGGCGATGCTCAGCTCGTACTCGCGCGGCCGGGCCTCGTAGTCGACGAAGGTGTTCGGGATGTCGGGTTCGCCGGAATGACCGGCCGCCAGCTCGACCGCCTTCTCGCCGTACTTGTTGGTGTGCTGCTCGGGGGCCGACCGCAGCTCCTGGAGGTGGTCGCGCAGCGAGTCGGCGCGCTCGGCGACCTGCTCGAAGTCCGTGCGGCTGAGGATCAGCACCGTGCAGGCGGTGTCCGCGCGGGCGGTGTACTCCCAGATGGCGTCCGGGTCCACCAGCGCCTGCTCGCCGAAGTAGGCGCCGTCGCCGAGGACCCCGAGGACCGCGTCGTCGCCGTAGGGGCCCGTGCCGACCTTCTCGACCCTGCCGTGGGCCAGCAGGTACACCTTGTCGGCCTGGTTGCCGAAGGAGGCGATCACGTCGCCGGGCGCGAAGTCCCGCTGCCGGCAGCGCCGGGCCAGCTCCGTCAGTACGTCGTTGTCCTCGTACGACCGCAGCGCGGGCAGCTCGCCGAGTTCGGCAGGGATGACCTCCACCTGGTCGCCGGTCTTCACAAAGGTGATGCGGCCGTCACCGACGGCGTAGGTCAGTCGCCGGTTCACCCGGTACGTGCCGCCGTGTACGTCCACCCAGGGCAGGCTGCGCAGGAGCCAGCGGGAGCTGATCTCCTGCATCTGGGGTACGGACTTGGTCGTGGTGGCCAGGTTCCGCGCTGCCGCCGTGCCGAGAGACTGCTGCGGCTTGCCCTGATCCGTGCGGACCTCTTCGCCTACCGACATAAGGAAATGCCCTCCCATGTACGCCCGGTCCCCGCTCTCACCTGGCACCGGTCTCGCAGACGAGGCTTCCATCACGGAGAGCAGCCACGCCATTACCCGAAAGAGCGGGAATGGATCATCCGACTACTGGGCAGGAAGAGGGACCTCACCCACCTCCTGTCCACGCTGCGCGAGGTGTCCGGATCGGCTCGCACGGCCTACGAACGCGCTGGTCCGAGACGTCCGTTCTCGGTAGAGGCTGCGGTACGAGAGGACCGCGGCCGGCGGCCTCCGGGCACGGTACGAAGGAGGCGGCCATGTCCCCACCCATGTCCGCGAGCGCGTTTCTCGACGCTCTGCGAACGGAGGGTGTCACCGTCGTCGAATGCGGCGACCGGCAGCATCACGATCGCAACCACAAGGGCCCCTGGCGCCCGGTCCACGGCGTGATGATCCACCACACGGCCACCCTGGGCAGCGCGCGCACCGTGGAGATCTGCCGGGACGGCCGCGCCGATCTGCCCGGCCCGCTGTGCCACGGGGTGATCACCAAGGACGGCACGGTCCATCTGGTCGGCTACGGCCGCGCCAACCACGCCGGCCTCGGCGACGACGAGGTCCTGCGCGCGGTGGCCGCCGAGAAGGGGCTGCCGCCGGACAACGAGGCGAACACCGACGGCAACCGGCACTTCTACGGCTTCGAGTGCGAGAACCTCGGCGACGGCGAGGACCCCTGGCCCGAGAGACAGCTCGACGCGATCGCACGCGCCGCCGCCGCGGTGTGCCGACGGCACGGCTGGACGGAGCGGTCGGTCATCGGCCATCGGGAGTGGCAGCCGGGGAAGGTGGATCCCCGGGGCTTCACGATGGCGTCGCTGCGGGAGCGGATCGCCGAGCGGCTCAAGGGCGGGAAGGACTGAGGGCCGACTGGGCGCCGGGCCGGGGCACGGGCCTTCCCGCTAGGCGACAATGGGCTCGTGACCAGCGCCGACCCGCTCGCCCCCGTGCTTCCCTCGCCTCTTCAGGAGGTCCGGGACAGCCGTTTCGGCCGTCATGGGGTGCGTCTGCTGCTCAAGCGGGACGACCTCGTCCACCCGGAGCTGATCGGCAACAAGTGGCGCAAGCTGGTGCCGAACGTCGAAGCGGCGGCGGCGCAGGGGCGGCCGCTGGTCACCTTCGGCGGGGCCTATTCCAACCATCTGCGGGCCACCGCTGCGGCGGGCCGGCTCCTGGGGCTGCCCACGGTCGGCGTGGTCCGGGGCCAGGAGCTGGCGGACCGCCCGCTCAACCCGTCACTGGCCCGGTGCGCGGCCGACGGCATGCGCCTGCACTTCGTCGACAGATCGACGTACCGGCACAAGAACGACCCGGGGACCCTGGCCGCGATCCTGCGCGCGGCCGGCGCCGAGGAGGCGTACGTCGTGCCCGAGGGCGGCAGCAACGCCGAGGCGGTGCGCGGTTGCCGGGCCCTCGGCGCGGAACTGCGCGGCCGGGCCGACGTCGTGGCGGTGGCCTGCGGAACCGGCGGCACCCTCGCCGGTCTCGCCGCCGGACTGGACTTCGGGCAGCGCGCGCTCGGCATACCCGTCCTCAAGGGCGGCTTCCTGGAGGCGGACATACAGGCCCTCCAGGAGTGCACGTTCGGCACCCGCACCGGCGCCTGGTCCCTGGACGACCGCTTCCACTTCGGCGGTTACGCCCGTACGACCCCGGAGCTCGACGCCTTCGCGGCGGACTTCGAGCGGCGGCACGGCCTGCAGGTGGAGCGTCTGTATGTCGCCAAATTGCTGTACGGGCTTGTCTCCCTGACAGAAGAAGGCGCCTTCGCGCGCGGGACGTCGATCGCCGCGGTCGTCACCGGACGGCCCTTCCCGCCGACGCCGCCGGCCTCTCCGGTCCCGCCCGCCTAGCTCGCCTCCCGATACGCCGCCGCCTCCTCCAGGTCGAGCCTGCGCAGCAGCGAGCGCAGCATCTCGTCGTCGATGTAGCGCAGGTCGCGGAGCTTGACGAAGACGTTCCGCTCGGAGCTGATCATCTCGCGGGACAGCCGGCGGTAGGTGTCGTCGACGGACTCGCTGGTGATCGGGTTGACCTGGCCGAGCCGTTCCCAGACGGCGTTGCGGCGGCGCTCCAGGACGGCGCGCAGCCGGTCGGCGAGCGGCGGGGGCAGGGCGTTGCGCTCGTCGGCGAGGAGGTCGTCGAGGCGCCGCTCGGCGGCCCGGGAGGCCTGTGCCTGGGCGTTGGCCTCGGCGAGGGTCTCGGCCTGGCGGTCGCGGCCGGGGAACTTCAGCAGGTGGATCAGCGGGGGCAGGGACAGCCCCTGCACGACCAGGGTGCCGATGACGGTGGTGAAGGTCAGGAAGAGGATCAGATTGCGCTGCGGGAAGGGCTGGCCGCCGTGCACGGTCATCGGGATGGAGAAGGCGATGGCGAGGGAGACGACGCCCCGCATGCCGGCCCAGCTGGTGACCATCGCGCCTCTCCAGGTGGGATTCGCCTCGCGTTCCCTGATGCGCTGCGACAGCATGCGCGGCAGGAACGTCGCCGGGTAGACCCACACGAACCGGGCCACCACGACGACGAGGAAGAGGACGCAGGCGTACAGGGCGGCGCGCGTGCCCTCGTACGCTCCGAGGCCTTCGAGGACGACCGGGAGCTGGAGGCCGATCAGGGCGAAGACCGCGGACTCGAGGATGAAGGCGACCATCCTCCACACCGCCTCCTCCTGGAGCCGGGTGGCGAAGTCGACCTCCCACGCGCGGTGGCCGAGGTAGAGCGCGACGACCACGACGGCGAGGACTCCGGAGGCGTGCACCTGCTCGGCGACGCCGTAGGCGACGAACGGGATCAGCAGGGAGAGGGTGTTCTGGAGGAGGGGTTCCTTCAGATGCGTGCGCAGCCAGTGCAGGGGTGCCATGAGGACGAGGCCGACGCCGACGCCGCCGATCGCGGCGATCAGGAACTCACGGATGCCGCCCTCCCAGGTCGCGCCCTCCCCGATGGCGGCGGCCAGGGCCACCTTGTAGGCGGTGATCGCGGTGGCGTCGTTCAGCAGGGACTCGCCCTGGAGGATCGTCGTGATCCGGGACGGCAGTCCGACCCGGCGTGCGACGGCGGTGGCGGCCACGGCGTCCGGCGGTGCCACGACCGCGCCCAGCACCAGCGCGGCGGTCAGCGGCATCCCGGGCACGAGCAGGTAGGCGGACCAGCCGACGACGACGGTCGCGAAGAGCACGTAGCCCACCGACAGCAGCGCCACCGGTCGGAACTGGGCCCTCAGGTCCAG
The DNA here is from genome assembly GCF_053595235.1 of Streptomyces sp. NPDC002520. Lineage (NCBI taxonomy): Bacteria > Bacillati > Actinomycetota > Actinomycetes > Kitasatosporales > Streptomycetaceae > Streptomyces > Streptomyces sp. NPDC002520. The sequence continues at coordinate 17,520 of NZ_JBSFXG010000032.1, forward strand.
GTAGGAGCTGTCGCTCGCCGAGGTGTACAGCAGCGGGGGCAGCAGCAGCGGCAGGACCACGTCGGGGTCGAGGGTGTAGCCGGGCACCCCGGGCACGTAGGACACCGCGAGGCCGACCGCGACCAGCAGCAGGGGGGCCGGCACCGCGGTCCGCCGGGCCGCGCCCGCGACCGCGGCACTGCCCGCCACCAGCAACAGCAGCGGCAACACGTCCATGAACTTCGCCCACCCTCATTTTTCGCGCGGTTACCCGCGCGCCCGTCGTAATCTGGCAATCATGAAACAGTGCACGCACGCCGACGCGCTGCCGCACCCTGCACCCGAGCCGCTCAGCGAGACCTGCCTGGAATGTCTTGCGGAGGGGACGCATCCGGTACAGCTGCGGCTCTGTCTCGACTGTGGCCACGTCGGCTGCTGCGACTCCTCACCGCGGAAGCACGCCACGGCGCATCACGCGAAGTCCGGCCACCCCATAATGCGGAGCTTCGAACCCGGCGAGGACTGGCGGTGGTGCTTCATCGACCACGTTCTCGTGTGACACTGCACGGGAGACGGTACGCGGCCGCCATCGCGGACGGTTCGGGCGTCTGACGCCGGGGTACGTCAACCCGGCGCTCGCTCTTCCCATTTGGGCACGCAAACCCCCTAGACACGGAGCGTATCCACAGCTTTACTGTGAGTGACGCCAGGGGGTTGGGGTCCCGGGGACAGGAACGTTCCGAGCGCGATAGCGTCACCGCGGAACCACGTACGCGTTACCCCGGGGGGCGACCCTCGGCCCCGTAAAGCTTGTACCACCATGGAGGTGAGGGTGTCCCAGATCGCAGGCGAACCCACGGCGAACCAGGACTTCGTGGAAGTCCGTCTGCCGGCTGCGGGTGCCTACCTGTCGGTGCTGCGGACGGCCACGGCCGGTCTGGCGGCCCGCTTGGACTTCACCCTGGACGAGATCGAGGACCTGCGCATCGCCGTGGACGAGGCCTGCGCGATCCTGCTCCAGCAGGCCGTGCCGGGCTCCGTGCTGAGCTGCGTCTTCCGGCTCGTCGACGACTCGCTGGAGGTCACGGTGTCGGCACCGACCACCGACGGCCACGCCCCCTCGCGGGACACCTTCGCCTGGACCGTGCTCTCGGCCCTCGCGGGCAAGGTCTCGTCCGCCGTCGACGAGGACAGAACCGTGTCGATCAGCCTCTACAAACAGCGCGGCGCGGGCCCCGGCCCGGCGTGAGGAACGGGGACGGTCCGGTGCGGGACGAAGAACGCGGCACGCGGGAGCTGCCGACGGGGGACGGGGGTGCACCCTTGTCGAGCGAGGTCGAGAGCTTGCGGGACGGCTCCTCGGACGGTTCCCGACGCATGACCGACGGCATCGACGGCATCCCCGAGCAGGCCAGACCACACCCGGAGGAGGACTCCGCGCAGGTCGGCAGGGACGGCGCCGCCGACGGTGCCGTGCAGAGCGCGCCTGCGCAGAAGCGCGGGGGACCCGGGTCCGCCGCCCGCGCGGAGGCGAGGGCTCGGGGAAGGGTGACGGGCGGGACGATGAGCGAGCACGAGCGAGATGCCGAGGACGCCGCGCCGGGCGCGGAGGTCGTGCAGGCGGCACAGCACGACCCCCACGACCGCAGCGGAGCACGTGCCATGTTCGTCGAGCTGCGCAAGCTGAAGGAGGGCAGCCCGGAGTACGCGGAGCTGCGCAACCAGCTGGTCCGGATGCACCTGCCGCTCGTCGAGCACCTCGCGCGCCGCTTCCGCAACCGCGGCGAGCCGCTGGACGACCTCACCCAGGTCGCCACGATCGGCCTGATCAAGTCCGTCGACCGCTTCGACCCGGAGCGGGGCGTCGAGTTCTCCACGTACGCCACCCCGACCGTCGTCGGCGAGATCAAGCGGCACTTCCGCGACAAGGGCTGGGCGGTCCGCGTGCCGCGCCGGCTCCAGGAGCTGCGTCTCGCGCTGACCACCGCGACCGCGGAGCTGTCACAGCAGCACGGCCGCTCCCCCACGGTCCACGAGCTGGCGGAGAAGCTCGCGATCTCCGAGGAGGAGGTCCTGGAGGGCCTGGAGTCCGCGAACGCGTACTCCACGCTGTCCCTGGACGTCCCCGACACCGACGACGAGTCGCCCGCGGTCGCCGACACCCTCGGCGCCGAGGACGAGGCGCTGGAGGGCGTCGAGTACCGCGAGTCCCTCAAGCCACTGCTGGAGGACCTCCCGCCGCGCGAGAAGCGGATCCTGCTGCTGCGTTTCTTCGGGAACATGACCCAGTCGCAGATCGCGCAGGAGGTCGGCATCTCCCAGATGCACGTCTCCCGGCTGCTCGCCCGCACACTGGCCCAGCTGCGGGAGAAGCTCCTCGTCGAGGAATGAGTCGAGGAGGGGTACGCCTACTCGGTCCGGCCCGGTCCCTTGATCCCGAGGGCCTGGGTCGTCGCCGGGTTCACCAGCAGCACCAGCGAGACCACGGCGACCACCGCGAGCGCGATACCGGCGCCGATGGCCGAGCTGTCGGCCTTGAGCAGGTTGTAGGCAACCGGCAGGGCCATGATCTGCGTGATGACGGCGGGCCCGCGGCTCCAGCTGCGCCTGAGCAGCAGCCCACGCGCGGCCAGCAGCGGCAGCAGGGCGAGCACGACCAGCGTGATCCCGCCGGTCACGGCCTGCTGCCGGTCGTCCGGAGCGCCGGTGAGTCCGAGGACGAGGATCCAGACGCCCCCGACCGCCAGGGCGAGCCCCTCCAGCACGGCCAGGACGGCCGCGTACGTCAGCCGGCGCGGGCGCGGTCCGGCGGCGCCGGCTTCCGCGGTGACCGGGGCGGTTTCCTGGACGGGGTTCTGCTCGCTGCTCACCCCAGCAGGGTAGCGGCGCGGGGGTGCGAGCCGTCGCCGGGTGCGTCGTGGCTGGGCGTGCGGTTCCCCGCGCCCCCGGGGAGCCGCACGATCGCGCCTCGCCATGGCGCCGTACTTGGCCTCCCACCCCCGCGACGCGTGACCGTGTTCATCTTCACGTCATCTTCTCTTACCTGATCCCTACCTCGGTCTGGGCCGGGTACCCCCCAGTAGGTACGCTGCCATCCATGCGTGCACTTCTCGTGGTCAATCCGGCGGCAACCACCACCAGTGCACGCAGGCGTGACGTGCTCATCCACGCTCTGGCGAGCGAGATGAAGCTGGAGGCGGTCACCACCGAGTACCGCGGCCACGCCCGCGACCTCGGCCGGCAGGCGGCGGAGAGCGACGACATCGACATGATCGTGGCCCTCGGCGGCGACGGCACCGTCAACGAGGTCGTCAACGGTCTCCTGCACAACGGCCCCGACCTGGAGCGACTGCCCGGTCTCGCCGTGGTCCCCGGCGGCTCCACCAATGTGTTCGCCCGCGCCCTGGGCCTGCCCAATGATCCCGTCGAGGCCACCGGCGCCCTGCTGGACGCCCTGCGCGAGCGCCGCGAGCGCGTGGTCGGCCTGGGTCTCACCTCGGGAACGCCGGGCACCGAGGACGAGTCGGTGCCCGACCGCTGGTTCACCTTCAACGCCGGACTGGGCTTCGACGCGGGTGTGGTCGGCCGGGTCGAGCAGCAGCGCGAGCGCGGCATGAAGTCGACGCACGGGCTCTACGTCCGTCAGGTCGTCCGGCAGTTCCTCGGCGAGCCGAACCGCCGGCACGGCACGATCACGCTCGAACGGCCCGGTGCCGACCCGGTCACCGATCTTGTTGTCGCCATAGTCTCGAACACGTCGCCTTGGACGTATCTCGGCAATCGCCCGATGTACACGTCACCTAAGGCGTCGTTCGATACGGGCATCGACGTACTCGGCCTCAGCCGCCTGTCGACGGCCGCGGTTGCCCGGTATGGCACGCAGTTGCTCACTTCGTCCCCCGAGCGCGGACCCCATGGCAAGCACGCGGTCTCACTGCACGATCTGGACCGCTTCACCTTGCATTCGAAGGCGCCTCTGCCCCTTCAGATGGACGGCGACCATCTCGGACTGCGTACGAGCGTGACGTTCACAGGCGTACGCCGTGCACTGCGTGTGATTGTGTGAGCGGAACGGGCCAAAGTCCTTTCACTCGAACGTTTAGACCAGGGTCCACCCCATGGAAGTACGGCTGTGACCTAGTCGACACCGAGGAATCAAAAAAAACTTTCCGGAAGGGGTTGTATCCGCCGCTGAGGTTTGCGAGTCTCTACGTGGCGATCGGGACGGCCCGCAACACCGGCCTCCACAGATCACCGGAACCCCTCTTCATACCAAGGACCACGCCGGGGAAGACTCGGCGATCGGCCCTTCCCTTGTTGAGGGATTCGTGAAAGCGTTCACATTCACAAGCAACTTGCACGTAATACCAAGGAGAGGTAGCAGCCATGGACTGGCGTCACAACGCCGTTTGCCGCGAGGAAGACCCCGAGCTCTTCTTCCCCATCGGCAACACCGGTCCCGCGCTGCTGCAGATCGAGGAAGCCAAGGCCGTCTGCCGTCGCTGCCCGGTGATCGAGCAGTGCCTGCAGTGGGCGCTCGAGTCCGGTCAGGACTCCGGCGTCTGGGGTGGTCTCAGCGAGGACGAGCGCCGCGCCATGAAGCGTCGCGCCGCCCGCAACCGGGCCCGTCAGGCCTCCGCCTGACATCCCCACCCCTGCTGACAGCCTGAGCTTGGCGGCGCGTGCAGCACGCACGCATCTCCCGCCCCCGAGCCGCAGCGCGCAGTACCCCCGATGCGCATAGCTTCGAGCTTTTGGCCCCGGACCACGGAAGCGGTCCGGGGCTCAATGCTGTTCGGGGCGGGAACGGCAACACCCGACGGCAACCCCCATGGCGCCGGCGCCTACTTGTGTGCCCGCACCGGGATGTCGAGGATCACCCGGGTCCCCTGCTCCGGCGCCGGGACCATGTCGAAGGTTCCGCCCAACTCGCCCTCGACCAGCGTCCGTACGATCTGCAGGCCCAGGTTGCCCGCGGTCTTCGGGTCGAACCCCTCGGGCAGACCGACGCCGTCGTCCTGAACGGTGACGAGCAGGCGGGCCTCCTTGGAGGTGCCGCCGCGGACCGCCGAGACCTCGACCGTGCCGGTGTCGCCCTCGCGGAAGCCGTGCTCCAGGGCGTTCTGCAGGATCTCGGTGAGGACCATCGACAGCGGCGTGGCGACCTCGGCGTCGAGGATCCCGAACCGCCCGCTGCGTCGGCCAATCACCTTGCCCGGCGAGATCTCGGCGACCATCGCGAGCACCCGGTCGGCGATCTCGTCGAACTCCACCCTCTCGTCCAGGTTCTGGGACAACGTCTCATGGACGATGGCGATCGAGCCGACCCTGCGCACGGCCTCCTCCAGGGCCTCCCGGCCGCGCTCGGACTCGATGCGCCGGGCCTGGAGCCGCAGCAGGGCCGCGACGGTCTGGAGGTTGTTCTTCACCCGGTGGTGGATCTCCCGGATGGTCGCGTCCTTGGTGATCAACTCACGTTCGCGGCGGCGCAGTTCGGTGACGTCCCGGCACAGCACGAGGGAACCGATGCGCATGCCCTTGGGCTTGAGCGGGATGGCCCGGAACTGGATGACCCCGTCCTTCGCCTCGATCTCGAACTCGCGCGGGGCCCAGCCGCTGGCGGCCTTGGCGAGCGCCTCGTCCACCGGGCCCCGGGTCGGGGCGAGTTCGGCGGTGGTCCGCCCCAGGTGGTGGCCGACCAGGTCGGCGGCGAGGCCGAGGCGGTGGTAGGCGGACAGGGCGTTCGGGGAGGCGTACTGGACGATGCCGTCCGCGTCCAGCCGGATCAGTCCGTCGCCGACGCGCGGCGAGGCGTCCATGTCGACCTGCTGGTCAGGGAAGGGAAACGATCCTGCGGCGATCATCTGCGCGAGGTCCGAGGCGCTCTGGAGGTAGGTCAGCTCCAGCCGGCTCGGGGTGCGGACGGTGAGCAGGTTGGTGTTGCGGGCGATGACGCCGAGGACGCGCCCCGCACGCCGTACGGGGATGGACTCGACCCGCACGGGGACCTCTTCGCGCCACTCCGGGTCGCCCTCGCGCACGATCCGGCCCTCGTCGAGCGCCGCGTCCAGCATGGGGCGGCGGCCGCGCGGGACCAGGTGGCCGACCATGTCGTCCTGGTAGGAGGTCGGGCCGGTGTTGGGGCGCATCTGGGCGACCGAGACGTACCGGGTGCCGTCACGGGTGGGAACCCACAGGACCAGGTCGGCGAAGGAGAGGTCGGAGAGCAGCTGCCACTCCGAGACCAGCATGTGGAGCCACTCGAGGTCCGAGTCGCCGAGTGCGGTGTGCTGGCGTACCAGTTCGTTCATGGAGGGCACGCTGCGAGCGTACCCGGGGCGGCGCGAACGGCCGAAAAAACACCCGCGGGCCGCGGCGCCTGGGAGGGACCCTCAACCCTCCCGGCACCGCAGCCCGGAGCATCATCGGCCGTGGGGTGTGCGGTCCCGGTCGGCCGAAGGTCGAGGACCCGGGGCAGTCAGGGCAGAGAGCTCCGGTTCCTCGGTCCGCCCTCCTGTGCGGGGAAGACGGAGGCTTTTCAGCTGTGCGCCCCCGCGGAGGCGTCCTCCGCATCGGCGTCCTGCACCGCACATCACTGGCCTACGCATTGTGGACTAGACCACGATGGCGTGTCCATGGATGTGCGGACGCGCGTTAACGGTTGTTGGCACGCGATGCCACGCAGCCTAGCCCGCCGGGGTCAGCTGCGGGGCCAGATATCCATGGCAATTTCCGCGAGTGCCTCCATTTCCTCCCGGCTCGCCCCGTCCCGGGCCTGCTGGGACATGCCCTGCGTCATCGCCGCGGTGTGCCGGGCGAGCGCTGCGGCGTCGGCGCCGGACGGCAGCCGGCCCGCGGCCAGGTCGGCCCGGATCCGGGACTCCAGGGCGGCGATGCCCGCGGTGCGCAGCTCGCGCAGCGGCCGCGCGACCTCGGGACTGCCGCAGTTGGTGGCCGCGTGAGCGACCAGGCAGCCGTAGGGGTGGGCGGGGTCGGTGTACGTGGCGGCGGCCTCGCGCAGGGTGCGCTCGACGGCGGCGCGGGCGGTGGGCTCCTCGGCGAGGGCGCGGTCGCCGAAGGCGCCGTAGGTGGCGGTGTAGACGCGGACGACCTCCTCGAACAGGGTCCGCTTGTCGCCGAAGGCGGCGTAGAGGCTGGGGGTGCCGATGCCCATGACGCGGGTGAGGTCGGCGACCGAGGTGGCCTCGTAGCCGTGCTCCCAGAACGCCATGAGCGCCCTGTCCAGTGCGGTGGCACGATCGAAGGAGCGGGGGCGGCCCCGGCCGCGGGAGGTTGTGGCCCGCTCGTTCGTCTCCGCACCGGTCACCATGGCCGACATTTTATAGCGCTCCCTAGAGAAATGGCGGCCGAGTCGACGGAAGGCCTTGTCCCAGGCGCCTTCCGGGGCCCGTTCTGCTAGATTGGTCTAAACCACACGGCGAGTTCTTCCGAGCCTCTCCCCGATCTCCAGCCCTCTTCAGAACGGCAGGCCCAGCGTGGAAGTTGTCATCGTTCCGGACGCCGCGGCGGGCGGCGAGCTGATCGCCGAGGCCATGGCCCAGCTGCTGCGGCGCAAGCCCGACGCCGTGCTCGGTGTGGCCACCGGCTCGACACCGCTGCCCGTCTACCAGGCGCTGACCGCCAAGGTGCGCTCCGGTGCCGTGGACACCTCCCGGGCCCGGATCGCGCAGCTCGACGAGTACGTGGGTCTGCCCGCCGAGCACCCCGAGTCCTACCGCTCGGTGCTGCGCCGGGAGGTGCTGGAGCCGCTCGGGATCGACATGGACGCCTTCATGGGCCCGGACGGCACGGCCGAGGACGTCCTGGCGGCCTGCGAGGCGTACGAGCGGGCACTCGCCGCGGCCGGCGGCGTGGACCTCCAGCTGCTCGGTATCGGCACCGACGGGCACATCGGCTTCAACGAGCCCTGCTCCTCGCTCGCCTCGCGCACCCGGATCAAGACGCTGACCGAGCAGACCCGCATCGACAACGCGCGCTTCTTCGACGGCGACATCGAGCAGGTGCCGCACCACGTGATCACCCAGGGCATCGGCACCATCCTGGAGGCCCGGCACCTGGTGCTGCTCGCGACCGGCGAGGGCAAGGCGGACGCGGTCGCCGCGACCGTCGAGGGCCCGGTGGCGGCCGTCTGCCCCGCCTCGGCGCTCCAGCTGCACCCGCACGCCACGGTGGTCGTCGACGAGGCCGCCGCGTCCAAGCTGAAGCTGGCGGACTACTTCCGGCACACCTACGCGAACAAGCCGGAGTGGCAGGGGATCTAGCACAAGGGAAGGCGCCGGTCACTTTCGAGGTGACCGGCGCCTTTCGCGTTGTGCGGGCTGCTACGCCCTCGCTCGTACGGGCTTCTGCGCCCCCGCGATGAACTCCGCCGCCGCCTGTCCGCACACCCGGGCCGCGCCGTAGGTGGCCAGGTGGAGGGCGCCGCGGGCGGGGGCCTGGGGGACGCCCATCTCGACCACGACGGTGTCGGGGCGGGCCGTGAGCAGGGTGTCGAGGGCCGCGGCCATCCACGGGTGGCGGTGCTCGTCACGGACCACGGCGACGATGCGGCGCTCCCCCGCGGCGGCCAGCGCGTCCCGCCCCGCCGTCTCCCCGTCGAAGCTGCCGGTCTCGGTGCCGGGCAGCAGGCGGGCGAGTTCGGCGGCGACGCCCCACGGGGTCTCCGCGCCGACGGCGATGTTGGCGACGGGCGCGAAGGAGGCGACGTACGGCGCCTCGGTGAGCGGGGTGAAGAACCCGCCGCCGGTCGCCCTGAGGGCGCGGCGGGCCGCCCGCAGGCCGACCTCGGTGTCGGGGGCGGTGACCGCGCCTGCCGCGCCGGCGCTCCAGGAGGCCAGCTCGCGCACCCGGCGGGCGGCGTCGGCGAGCCGTTCCTCGGGCAGTTCGCCGGAGCGCACGGCCGCCACCAGGGCGTCCCGCAGGAGCCGTACCGTCTCGTCGTCCGCGAGGCCGCCGCCCACACAGATCGCGTCGGCACCGGCGGCTATGGCGAGGACGCTGCCGTGCTCGATGCCGTAGGTGTCGGCGATGGCGCGCATCTCCATGCCGTCGGTGACGATCAGGCCGTCGTAGCCGAGGTCGCCGCGCAGCAGGTCGGTGAGGATGCGCGGGGAGAGGGTCGCCGGCCGGTCCGGGTCGAGGGCCGGGACGAGGATGTGGGCGCTCATCACGGCCCGGCTGCCGGCGGCGATGGCCGCGCGGAAGGGGGCCAGGTCGCGGGCTTCCAGGACGTCGGCGGCCGCGTCGATGCGGGGCAGCGCGTGGTGGGAGTCGACGGCGGTGTCCCCGTGCCCGGGGAAGTGTTTGGTGCAGGCCGCGACCCCGGCCGACTGGAGGCCGGTGACGTAGGCGGCGGTGTGCCGGGCGACCAGGTCGGGGTCGGCGCCGAAGGAGCGGACCCCGATGACCGGGTTGGCGGGGTTGGAGTTGACGTCGGCGGAGGGGGCCCAGTTGAGGTTGACCCCGCAGTCCGCGAGGCGGCGGCCGAGTTCGCGGGCCACCGCGCGGGTCAGGCCGGCGTCGTCGACCGCGCCGAGGGCGTGGTTGCCGGGGAAGCTGGAGCCGCCGCGCACCTCCAGGCGCGTGACGTCTCCGCCCTCCTCGTCGATCGCGACCAGGACGTCGTCCCGTTCCGCACGCAACTGGGCGGTCAGCGCCGCGAGTTGTTCGGGGGTGGCGATGTTACGGCCGAACAGGCCCACGGACGCCAGGCCCTCGCCGAGGCGGCGGAGCAGCCAGTCGGGGGCGGTGGTGCCGGTGAAGCCGGGCTGGAGGACGGTGAGGGCATCGCGTGCCAGGCCGTCCTTCTCCGGATTGAACGCAGCGGTGCCGCCGGCGAGTGTCGTCATCGGGTGGCGTCATCCCTTCACGGCGCCGGCGGTCAGACCCGCGGCCATCTTGCGCTGGACGAGGAGGAACAGGGCGACGATCGGCACGGCCATCAGCGTGGCGCCGGCCATCATCGGGGCGTACTCGGTTCCGTGCTTGGTGGTGAAGTTGCCGAGCCAGACGGTCGCGGTCTGGTGCTCCTGGCTGAGCAGCATCAGGGCGTACAGGTACTCGTTCCAGGCCTGGATGAAGCCGTAGACCGAGGTGGCGACCATGCCGGGGGCCAGCAGCGGGAAGACGACGCGGATGAAGGCGCCGGTCTTGGAACAGCCGTCGACCATCGCGGCCTCCTCCAGCTCCCGGGGGATGTTGACGATGAAGCCGCGCAGCGTCCACACCGTGAAGGGAAGGATGAAGGTCAGGTAGGTGATGATCAGGCCGGAGAGCTTGTCGTACTGGTGCAGGTCGTTCAGCAGCAGGAAGACCGGGATGATCATGGCCACCAGCGGGACCATCTGCACCGCGAGGATGCCGACGATCACGATCTTGCGGCCGCGGAAGGCGAACCGGGAGATGGCGAGCGCGGCCAGCATGCCGACGACGACGCCGATCGCGACGACGGACAGCGACACGATCAGGCTGCGGCCGACCGGGCCCCAGAAGTCGGCGATGTCCAGCGCGCGGCGGAAGTTGTCGAGGGTCAGTCCCGTCGGCAGCAGGCTCGGGTCCGGGTCGATGGCGTCCTTGGCCGGCTTGAACGCCGTGTTCAGCATCCAGTAGGCGGGGAAGCCGGCGGTGACGAAGACGAGGAGGCCGAGGAGGTTCCAGCCGAGCTTCGGGAACCGGCGGCGTCCCGTGGGGGCGACGGCGCCGCCGGTGCCGCTCACGCTGGTCATGTCGCTCATGCTGGTCACGCTGGTCACTCTGGTCACTCGACGTCTCCGATCTTCAGCATCTGGCGCATGTAGACGGCGACCACCGCGAGCAGCAGGACGACGGTGATGAGGGCGATCGCCGAGCCCTGCGCGTAGTTGTTGACCACGAAGGCGCGGTCGTAGGAGTAGGTGGTCAGCAGCTGGAACTCGGCCTCGGGGTGGCCGCCCCGCATGACGAAGACCTGCGGGAAGACGCCCATGTCCCAGATGACCGAGAGGGTCGTGAGCATCACGACGATCGGCTTGAGGATGGGCAGGGTGACGTACCGGAAGACACCCCAGGCGCCCGCGCCGTCGAGGCGGGCCGCCTCCTCCAGCTCCCTGGGGACCTGGGTGAGGCCGGCGCTGAGGGTGATGACCACGAAGGGGACCGCGCCCCAGACCACGAGCAGCATGATGACCGCGAGGCCCTCGGGGCCGCTCGCGAACCAGTTGTGGCCGATCAGGTCGACGCCGGGCAGCTTGCTGATCAGGGCGTTGAGGATGCCGTAGTCGGCGTCGAAGAGCCACTTGAAGACGGTGGTGGCGACGATGACGGGCATGCCCCAGCTGGCCACCAGCGCGATGTTGATCAGGGTCTTCACCCAGCCGGAGACGCGCTGCAGCAGCAGGGCCACCAGCATGCCGAGGACCATCGTGAGGATGACCGAGCCGGCCGCGAAGACGATCGTGCGCAGCACGACCTGCCAGAACTCGCCGTCGCCCAGCACGGCGGAGAAGTTGTCGAACCCGGCCGACTCGGCCGGCTGGAAGCCCCACAGCTGGGACTGTCCGAACGTCTGGAACGACAGGGTGACCAGGCGGACCAGCGGATAGCCCATGACCAGGGCGAGCACGAGCAGACAGGGGGCGAGCAGCAGCCAGGGGGTGGCGGCCGTGCCCGTCCTGCTCGATCCGCGTGGCCGGTCGGGGGAACCCGGTGGCGGTGCCTGCCGCGGTGGCGGCACCTTGGCCGGGGTGGTGGTGTCTGCGGCACTCATCGCGCGCTCCTCAGCGGTCCCTCGGGTCGTACGAGAAGCGGGGCCCTGTCGGTGAACAGGGCCCCGCACTCAGGTCACTTCGTGTTGATGACCTTGTCGATCGCGGCGTCGGCCTCCTTGGCCGCCGCCTCGACCGACTGCTTGCCGGTGCCGATGTTCTGCAGCATGGTCTGCAGGACCTGGGCCTTCTCGACCTGGCCCCAGCCGGGGGCCATCGGGACGAACCAGTTGGACTCGGCCGCGGTAGCCGGCACGACGGTCGCCGGGTCGCTCTTGAGGGTGGCGAGGTCGGTCTTGTTGTTGGGCAGGTTGCCCTTGGCCATCAGGCCCTTCTGGCCCTCGGGTCCGGTGAAGGCGTTGATCCACTCGGCGGCGACGCCCTGTGCCTTGGACTTCACCGGGATGGCGAGGTCGGAGCCGCCGAGGAAGACCGGCATGTTGTTGCCGGAGGGACCGGGCAGCACGAAGTTCTCGAGGTTGTCCTTGAGCTTGCCGGTCTTGTCGTTCTTCGGGTCGGCGGCGGTCGCGCCCTCCCAGGCCGCACCGAACATCAGGTCCGACTTGCCCTGGCCGTAGACGATGTAACGGTCGGACTCGTCCTTGGTCTTGTCGCCGTGCATGTACTTGTCGATGACGCTCTTGAACTCGCCCAGGCCCTTGAGCGACTCGGGCGAGGAGAGGCTGGCCTTCCACTGGCCGCCCTCCTCCTTGGCGATGGAGCCGCCGGCGTCGTAGACGAAGGACATGGCCGCGTACCAGTCGCGGGTGGGCTGGTACCAGGCGTTGAACTTGGCGCCCTGCTTCTTCTGGATCTTGTCCAGGTCGCCGGTCAGTTCGGCGTAGGTCTTCGGCGTCGACTTGATGCCGGAGGCGGCGGCGATGTCCTTGCGCCAGGTGCCGACGCGGCCACCGGCGTAGTACGGCACGCCGTACGTCTTGCCCTGGTAGCTCACGGAGGCCTTGAGGCCGTCCAGCCAGGCGGCGGAGTTGTCGAACTTGGCCGGGTCGACGGGGGCGAAGGCACCCTTGACCATGTAGCCGAGCATCTCCGTGTTGCCCATCTCGACGACGTCGGGGGCCTTGTCGGTGGCGAGGACGGCGTCCAGCTTGGTGTTCTTGTCCGGCCAGCCGTAGTACTCGTGCTTGATCTTGATGCCGGGGTGCGCCTTCTGCACGGCGGCGTCGGCGGACTTCACCAGGTTGGGCCAGTTGTTCTGGGCGTCGACGGTGAGCCAGACGGTCAGCTCCTTGGCGTCCGCCCCCGCCTTGTCGTCCTTCTTGTCACTGCCACACGCCGCGATGGAGACGACCATGCCCGCGATACCGATCGCGGCTACCAGCTTGCGCTTCACGCCACCCTCCTCAGGGTTCCCACAAACCCCCTGCCTCCCCGCGGTGACCGTCAAGCCGTCGTACCGCCCGTGGGGCCGGGACTGGACCAATGGTGTAGACCAGCACGGGGAGCTTGGCCCAGACCAATAGGCCTGTCAAGGGTGTTCAAGCAGGCTCCGAAGGTCCGTGATGCGACCGAGATATGCAGGGACCTTTCATTGCTCAACCGACAGATCGGACGGACCAGTTCCGCTGAACCACTCCCACCCGGTAGGGCGATGGACTAGACCAACCGAGGGTGCGACGGTTATACAGAGGGGATCACGGAGCGTGCGGGTGAACCCCTGCCACGAAGCCGTGCCACGATGTGAGCGTGGCCGAAAGGATGTCGGTCGCTTTCGGCATCCGGAGCCGGGAAGGCAGAGCATGAGCACCGACGTCAGCAGGGCGGAGAACGAGACAGGCGCGACCGTCCGTACCGCGCGCGTGCCCAAGTACTACCGCTTGAAGAAGCATCTCCTGGACATGACGGAGACGCAGGCGCCCGGCACGCCGGTGCCGCCCGAGCGCACACTGGCCGCGGAGTTCGACACCTCGCGCACCACCGTCCGGCAGGCCCTGCAGGAACTGGTCGTCGAGGGCCGGCTCGAACGCATCCAGGGCAAGGGCACCTTCGTCGCCAAGCCGAAGGTCTCCCAGGCACTGCAACTGACCTCCTACACCGAGGACATGCGCGCCCAGGGCCTGGAGCCGACCTCGCAGCTGCTGGACATCGGCTACATCACCGCCGACGACCGGCTCGCCGAACTGCTCGACATCACCGCCGGCGGACGCGTGCTGCGCATCGAGCGGCTGCGGATGGCCAACGGCGAGCCGATGGCCATCGAGACCACCCACCTGTCCGCCAAGCGCTTCCCGGCCCTGCGCCGCTCCCTGGTGAAGTACACGTCCCTGTACACGGCGCTCGCCGAGGTCTACGACGTCCATCTCGCCGAGGCCGAGGAGATCATCGAGACCTCCCTGGCCACCCCGCGCGAGGCCGGCCTGCTCGGCACCGACGTCGGCCTGCCGATGCTGATGCTCTCCCGCCACTCCGTGGACCGCGAGGGCAAGCCGGTGGAGTGGGTGCGCTCGGTCTACCGAGGGGACCGGTACAAGTTCGTCGCCCGCCTCAAGAGGCCTGTGGACTGAGGGGAGTCGGCGTCTTCACGCCGTGCGCGCCGAATCGGCATACCGATATCCGGACGAGGTCTTTCGCTTCCACGACGCCGTCACCTAGATTGCCTGCGCATTGCACAGGTGAGCACCGAGGGGACGGAGCCGTGGCATGTCGGAAACACCTGAAGTGAGACCACCGGTGGTAACACCGGTCCGCGTCGTCATCGCCCTGTGTCTCGCCGTGCCGTTCGTGGCGATGCTGTGGGTCGGCTCGTACGCCAAGACGGACCCGACGTTCATCGGGATCCCGTTCTTCTACTGGTACCAGATGCTCTGGGTGCTGATCTCGACCGCCCTCACCATGGTCGCCCACCAGCTCTGGCAGCGTGACCAGCGTGCCCGCAGGGCCACCCGGGGCGGGGGTGCGGCGAAGTGAAGAACGGCGTCAACGGCGTCGCGCTCGGCGTCTTCATCTTCTTCTTCCTGGCCGTCACGGTCATGGGCTTCCTCGCCGCACGCTGGCGCAAGGCCGACAACGAGCACTCCCTGGACGAGTGGGGGCTCGGCGGCCGGTCCTTCGGCACCTGGATCACCTGGTTCCTGCTCGGCGGCGACCTGTACACGGCGTACACCTTCGTCGCCGTACCGGCGGCGATCTACGCGGCGGGCGCGGCCGGCTTCTTCGCGGTGCCGTACACGATCCTGGTCTACCCGCTGATCTTCACCTTCCTGCCGCGCCTGTGGTCGGTCTCGCACCGCCACGGGTACGTCACGACCTCCGACTTCGTGCGCGGACGGTTCGGCTCGAAGGGCCTGTCGCTGGCGGTGGCCGTCACCGGCATCCTCGCGACGATGCCGTACATCGCGCTCCAGCTCGTCGGCATCCAGGCCGTCCTGGACGTGATGGGCGTCGGCGGCGGGGAGAACACCAACTGGTTCGTGAAGGACCTGCCGCTGCTCATCGCCTTCGGTGTCCTCGCGGCCTACACCTACTCCTCGGGTCTGCGCGCCCCGGCCCTGATCGCGTTCGTGAAGGACACGCTGATCTACGTCGTCATCGCGGTGGCGATCATCTACATCCCGATCAAGCTGGGCGGCTTCGACGACGTCTTCGCCAAGGCCGGTCAGGCGTTCAGCCAGGTCAACCCGGCCACCGGCAAGCCGCGCGGCGCGCTCGCCCCGCCGGAGGCCGGCCAGTGGACGTACGCCACGCTGGCGCTCGGCTCGGCCCTCGCGCTGTTCATGTACCCGCACTCGATCACCGCGACCCTGTCGTCCAGGAGCCGTGAGGTGATCCGCCGCAACACCACGCTCCTGCCCCTGTACTCGCTCATGCTCGGCCTGCTGGCCCTGCTGGGCTTCATGGCGATCGCGGCCGGCGTGAACGTCACCAACGGCCAGCTGGCGATCCCGCAGCTGTTCGAGAACATGTTCCCGGACTGGTTCGCGGGCGTGGCCTTCGCGGCCATCGGCATCGGCGCCCTGGTCCCCGCGGCGATCATGTCCATCGCGGCGGCGAACCTCTTCACCCGCAACATCTACAAGGACTTCATCAAGCCGGACGCCACGCCGAAGCAGGAGGCCCAGGTCTCCAAGTTCGTCTCGCTGCTGGTGAAGGTCGGCGCCCTGGTCTTCGTCCTCACCATGGACAAGACGGTCGCCATCAACTTCCAGCTGCTGGGCGGCATCTGGATCCTGCAGACCTTCCCCGCGCTGGTCGGCGGCCTGTTCACCCGGTGGTTCCACCGCTGGGCCCTGCTCGCGGGCTGGGCGGTCGGCATGGTCTACGGCACGGTCGCCGCGTACGGGGTCGCCTCCCCGACCCAGAAGCACTTCGGCGGCTCGGCGAAGGAGATCCCCGGCATCGGCGAGATCGGCTACATCGGTCTCACGGCGTTCGTCCTGAACGTCGCCGTCACGGTGGTCCTCACCCTCGTCCTCAAGGCCGTGAAGGCCCCCGAGGGCATCGACGAGACCCGGCCGCAGGACTACACGGCGGACGCGGGCGACGCGGGCGTGGAGACGGAACTGACGGGCGCCGCCCACTAGGGCACACCCGCAGCGGGCCGCCGGGGGACGAACCCACGGCGGCCCGCTTCCTCTTGCCCGCCGTCATACACAAGTTGACACTCTGAAGCCAGCACAACACACAACAGACACAACATCTGGGGGTGCCACGACAGCCCGGCACTAGATGTATGCTCATCCTCGCTGTCGCCACAGGGGAATCCGGTGCGAATCCGGAACTGTCCCGCAACGGTGTACTTGTGCACGTCCGCCCGCACGACGGAGAGCGTCGCACAGGAGTCAGTCCGAGGACCTGTCGGCAGCGCGCACCCGGCCGCCCGGCTCGGGTGCCTTCAGACGTCCGGGCCTCGTGGAGTGGGCCGGTGGACGCGACGCCGTGCGCGCTCGTGGCTGCCCCCTGCCCTCCGCCAGGCCCTGTGCCGAGCGAGGGAGAGCCCCACGTGACCATCGCGCCAGCCGATCCGGCTTCAGCCATCCCGGCGACCGAGGCCCCGGTGGAGACCGACGGTCCCGGTGCCGCGCTGCTGCGGACCCTGACCGAGCTGACCGCCGACCTGCCCGACGCCGACCCCGGCCGGGTCGCCGCCGCCGCGCTGCGCGGCCGGTCGGCGCGGGCGGACTCCGACGTCGCCGCGGAACTGCGCGAACTCGCCACGGAGGCCGCCGCCGGCCTGATCTCCGAGGACCCCGCCTACTCGCGGCTGGCCGCCCGCCTGCTGACCCTCTCGATCCGCGCGGAGGCCGCCTCGCAGGGCGTGACCTCCTTCACCGAGTCGGTGGCCGTGGGCCATCGCGAGGGTCTCGTCGCCGACCGCACCGCCGCGTTCGTGCGGCTGCACGCCGAGCGACTGAACGCGCTGGTCGACCCGGCCGCCGACGACCGCTTCGGCTACTTCGGCCTGCGCACCCTGCACAGCCGCTACCTGCTGCGCCACCCGCTCACCCGTCAGGTGATCGAGACGCCCCAGCACTTCATGCTGCGGGTGGCGAGCGGTCTGGCCGAGGACGACACCGTGCGCGCCCTCGACGAGGTCGCCGCGCTCTACGGCCTGATGAGCCGCCTCGACTACCTGCCCTCCTCGCCCACGCTCTTCAACTCCGGTACGCGGCACCCCCAGATGTCGTCCTGCTACCTCCTCGACTCCCCGCTGGACGAGCTGGACTCCATCTACGACCGCTACCACCAGGTCGCCCGCCTCTCGAAGCACGCCGGCGGCATCGGTCTGTCGTACTCCCGCGTCCGGGCGCGCGGTTCGCTGATCCGGGGCACCAACGGGCACTCCAACGGCATCGTCCCGTTCCTGAAGACCCTCGACGCCTCGGTGGCCGCCGTGAACCAGGGCGGCCGGCGCAAGGGCGCCGCCGCGGTCTACCTGGAGACCTGGCACTCCGACATCGAGGAGTTCCTGGAGCTGCGCGACAACACCGGTGAGGACGCCCGGCGTACGCACAACCTGAACCTCGCGCACTGGATCCCGGACGAGTTCATGCGCCGGGTCAACGCCGACGGGCAGTGGTCGCTGTTCTCCCCGGCGGACGTGCCCGAGCTGGTCGACCTGTGGGGCGAGGAGTTCGACGCCGCCTACCGCAAGGCGGAGGAGGCCGGGCTCGCGAAGAAGACCATCCCGGCCCGTGACCTGTACGGCCGCATGATGCGCACCCTCGCGCAGACCGGCAACGGCTGGATGACCTTCAAGGACGCCGCCAACCGCACCGCCAACCAGACGGCCCTGCCGGGCCACGTCGTCCACTCCTCCAACCTCTGCACGGAGATCCTGGAGGTCACCGACGACGGGGAGACGGCGGTCTGCAACCTGGGCTCGGTGAACCTGGGTGCCTTCGTCGACACGGCGGCCGGCGACATCGACTGGGAGCGGCTGGACGAGACGGTCCGCACCGCCGTGACCTTCCTCGACCGCGTCGTGGACATCAACTTCTACCCGACCGAGCAGGCGGGCCGCTCCAACGCCAAGTGGCGTCCCGTGGGCCTCGGCGCGATGGGCCTGCAGGACGTCTTCTTCAAGCTGCGCCTGCCCTTCGACTCGCCGAAGGCACGGGCGCTCTCCACGCGGATCGCCGAGCGCATCATGCTCGCCGCGTACGAGGCCTCCGCCGACCTCGCCGAGCGCAGCGGCCCGCTGCCGGCCTGGGAGAAGACCCGTACGGCCCGGGGCGTGCTGCACCCCGACCACTATGAGGTCGAGCTGAACTGGCCCGAGCGCTGGGCGGCGCTGCGGACACGGATCGCCACCGTGGGCATGCGCAACTCCCTGCTGCTGGCGATCGCTCCGACGGCCACCATCGCCTCCATCGCGGGCGTGTACGAGTGCATCGAGCCGCAGGTGTCCAACCTGTTCAAGCGCGAGACGCTGTCCGGCGAGTTCCTCCAGGTCAACTCGTACCTGGTGCAGGACCTCAAGGAACTGGGCGTGTGGGACGCCCGCACCCGCGAGGCGCTGCGCGACTCCAGCGGCTCGGTGCAGGACTTCGTCTGGATCCCGGCCGACGTACGGGCGCTGTACCGCACGGCGTGGGAGATCCCGCAGCGCGGTCTGATCGACATGGCGGCGGCGCGGACCCCGTTCCTCGACCAGGCGCAGTCGCTGAACCTGTTCCTGGAGACGCCGACCATCGGCAAGCTCTCCTCGATGTACGCGTACGCCTGGAAGTCGGGCCTGAAGACGACGTACTACCTGCGCTCGCGCCCGGCGACCCGTATCGCCCGTGCCGCCCAGGCACAGCCCACCATCCCCGTCCAGCAGGTGGCCGACCCCGACGCCGTCGCCTGCTCCCTCGAAAACCCCGAGTCCTGCGAGGCCTGCCAGTAATGAGTGCCCACCCGTCGCCCGACCACCGCCCCTCAACGACGGCGCTTCGCGCCGGCAGCGCCAGAAAGTACACCACCCTGCTCGACCCGGGCTTCGAACTGACCCTGCGTCCGATGCGCTACCCGGACTTCTACGAGCGCTACCGGGACGCCATCAAGAACACCTGGACCGTGGAGGAGGTCGATCTCCACTCGGACGTCGCCGACCTCGCGAAGCTGTCCCCGAAGGAGCAGCACCTGATCGGCCGGCTGGTGGCCTTCTTCGCCACGGGTGACTCGATCGTCGCGAACAACCTGGTGCTGACGCTGTACAAGCACATCAACTCCCCCGAGGCGCGGCTCTACCTGAGCCGGCAGCTGTTCGAGGAGGCCGTGCACGTCCAGTTCTATCTGACGCTGCTGGACACCTACCTCCCGGACCCGGACGACCGCGCCGCCGCCTTCGCGGCCGTGGAGAACATCCCCTCCATCCGTGAGAAGGCCGGGTTCTGCTTCAAGTGGATCAACGAGGTCGAGAAGCTGGACCGCCTGGCGTCCAAGGCCGACCGCCGCCGCTTCCTGCTGAACCTCATCTGCTTCGCCGCCTGCATCGAGGGCCTGTTCTTCTACGGCGCCTTCGCGTACGTGTACTGGTTCCGCAGCCGGGGTCTGCTGCACGGTCTGGCCACCGGCACCAACTGGGTGTTCCGTGACGAGACGATGCACATGTCGTTCGCCTTCGACGTGGTCGACACCGTCCGCAAGGAGGAGCCGGAGCTCTTCGACGACGAGCTTCAGCAGCAGGTCACCGACATGCTGCGGGAGGCCGTCGAGGCCGAGCTGCAGTTCGCGCGCGACCTGTGCGGTGACGGCCTGCCCGGCATGAACACCGAGTCGATGCGGCAGTACCTGGAGTGCGTCGCCGACCAGCGTCTGACGCGGCTCGGCTTCGCCCCGGTGTACGGCTCGGAGAACCCGTTCTCCTTCATGGAGCTGCAGGGCGTTCAGGAGCTGACGAACTTCTTCGAGCGCCGTCCGTCGGCGTACCAGGTCGCGGTGGAGGGCACCGTCGACCTGGACGAGGACTTCTGAGCGCGCCCATCTCCCCCGGTCTCCTGGGCCTCCCTGAGCTGCCGGTCGACGCGCCTTTCGCGCACGATGCCGAGCACGGACGGGAGGACCAGGAGGACCAGGATCCCGAGGGTCGCGAGCATTCCGATGAGGCCTTCGATCTGGTTTCCGTTCATGGACACCACTGTCCTGCCTGATGCTCCTTACCGGGAGTGGCAGGACTGCCGCACACCCTCGATTTACTGCCACCGTCGAGGCACACTGGCAGCATGCTGAAGAACGTGGCCGCGGTGCTGCTGGACGGCGTGCACCCCTTCGAGCTGGGCGTCGTGTGCGAGGTGTTCGGCATCGACCGCAGCGACGAGGGGCTGCCGGAGTACGACTTCGCCGTGGTCTCGGCGGAGGGGCCCGTGCTGAACACCCACTGCGGGTTCACGATGTCGACCCCGCACGGCCTGGAGCGACTGGAGGAGGCCGATCTGATCGCCGTGCCGGCGGGCGAGACCTATGCGGTACGGGAGTATCCGGAGGAGCTGCTGGAGGCGCTGCGCAGGGCGGTCGCGCGCGGCGCGCGGGTGCTCAGCGTCTGCTCCGGGGTGTTCGTGCTGGCGGCCGCGGGGCTGCTGGACGGGCGCCGGTGCGCGGTGCACTGGCACCACGCCGCGCAGCTCGCCCGCCGCTATCCCGGGCTCTGTGTCGAGCCGGACGTCCTCTACGTCGACGAGGACCCGGTGATCACCTCCGCCGGCACCGCCGCCGGCATCGACGCCTGTCTCCACCTCGTACGCAAGGAGCAGGGCCCCGAGGTGGCCAACAAGATCGCCCGGCGGATGGTCGTACCGCCGCACCGGGACGGCGGACAGGCGCAGTACATCGAGCGGCCGCTGCCCAGGAGCCGCTGCGACACCGTCGGCGAGGTCCTGGCGTGGATGGAGGAGCACCTGGACGAGGAAGTGACCGTCGAACAGCTCGCCGCCCGCGCGCACATGGCGCCGCGCACCTTCGCCCGCCGCTTCCAGCAGGAGACGGGGACCACGCCGTACCGCTGGATCCTGCGTCAACGGGTGCTGCTGGCACAGGAGTTGCTGGAGGGAACGGACGGGACGATGGACGCGATCGCCGCGCGCACCGGCTTCGGCACGGCGGCCGCGCTGCGCCACCAGTTCGTCCGCGCGCTGGGCACGACCCCGAACGCCTACCGGCGCGCGTTCCGGGGCCCGCAGGCCGCCTGAACGCGCACCGGTACGAGGAGTCGCTCCCCGCTGCCGCTCGGTCCGTCACCACAGCGGTCGAAGACGGGCGTCGTCGCTGCTCCCGTACGGTTCGCGGACGTCCGCGGCGTACGGCTCGTCCGACCGTCTCAGTCGTTGGCGACCACGGGGTAGCGCGGCTCGTTCTCGGCCATCTGCCGCAGCGCGTCCTTCCGGTCCCGCTTGGACAGGCGGTCGATGTAGAGGTAGCCGTACAGGTGGTCGGTCTCGTGCTGCAGACACCGGGCGAAGTAGCCGGTGCCGCGGACCTTGACCGGGTTGCCCTTCTCGTCCTGGCCGGTCACCTCGGCGTAGTCGGGACGCGCGAGCGGGGCGTACGCCGTCGGTACGGACAGGCAGCCCTCGTTGCTCTCGTCCAGGTGGCGCCGGTCGGCGGGCAGGTCGACCAGCTTGGGGTTGCAGACCACGCCGACGTGGCGGACGCCCTCGTCGTCCTGGCAGTCGTAGACGAAGACCTTCAGGTCCACACCGATCTGGTTGGCGGCCAGGCCCACACCTTCGGCGGTGCGCTGGCTGGCGAACATGTCCGCGACCAGCTGCTCCAGTTCCGCGCCGAACTCGGTGACGTCCTTGCACTCCTTGTGCAGCACCGGGTTGCCGACGACCGTGATCGGCCGCGAGGTGCCCCGCTCACGCCAGTCCTGCTCGCGTTCCTCGCAGTCCTCCGTGTCGACGACGTACCCCTCGTCGTCGACGGGGAGCACGCCCGCGTGCTGCTGATGGGTGTCCTGCTGCGCCATGACCGACGTATGCCTTCCTGAACAAGAACTCTGAGTAGACAGCTGATACAGGGTACGGGGCCGGGCCCCGTAAGGGGCGCGGGGAACTGCGCGACCAGCCACAACGGATCCGCAGCCGGCCGGCGGTCTCAGCACACCTCTTCGAGATCCCGCCAGTCACGCGAATCCGGGCTGTCCGCGACCCACCCGTCCAGCAACCCCCTCACCAGCGAAGCCGGCGCGGCCACCCCGCACTCCCGCTCGGGCACCCACAACTGCCCGTCCGTCCGGTGCCCCAGCGGTCCGGGATGACCGGGCTCACTGTGATCGTGCGGATCGAGGTGGATGCCCTCCCCCTCGTCCGCGGGCATCCGTGACTCCGAACACATCCGGCACAGCAGCCGCACCGAGGAGGACCAGTCCTCCGCGGCGAACCCCGCGTCGGCGGCCAGCTGCTCCAGCGCGTCCCGGTCCGCCTCGGTGGCCGCCTCCAGCAGAACCACCCAGGTGGGCACGGGCGAGGGCGCCCACAGCTCGATCTCGTCGAACACCGGGTAGGAGTGCCCGGCGGACGTCGTCCGCTCGCCGTGCGGGACGCCGTCGTGCAGCACGACCTCGCCCCAGCGCCGCCCGGACGAGGGAAGCGGGATGGACAGCACCTCGATACGGGCCGGGTCCAGCCTGCGGCCCCACACGACCTCGGCCTCGCCCTCCGGGGAGAGCCGCACGGCCGCGCTGCCCAGCTCCATGCCGAGCGGCTCGCCGGTCGCGGTGGAGCCTCCGCCGGGCTTGGGCCGGGAGACACCGCCGGGGACCCGGAGTCCGTAGGCCTGCCAGGCCCGGCGGGCCAGCGGCCAGTCCTGCAGGGCGGTCGCGGCGATGCCGACGTTCCACCAGTCGGGGGCGCCGGTCGCCTTGTCGAGGAGGGCCACCGCGCGCAGTCCGGCGGCGCGGGCCTGCTCCCAGTCGTGCCGGAACTTGTGCAGCAGGGCGAGGTTGAACCAGGACTCGGACAGCCAGGGCTCCAGGTCGGCGGCGCGTGTCAGCAGTTCGCCCGCGTCCTCGTAGCGACCGTCGCCGATGAGCGTGAACGCGCGGTCGGTCGCCTGCCGCCAGGAGGCGGAGGGCCGGTGCCGTCCCTTGCCGAAGATCCTCACGATTCCCGCCTGCCAGTTCCAGTTCCGCACAGTGGGCTGGCTTGTGCCCCCGGACACCCTCTCCCTCGCATCCAACCACGTGCGGCGGGAGGGCCGCTCATTACCCATGGGTTACCCCGTCACGGGCAAGGTCAGGCCCACCCGTCGACCGCCGTCGTGCGAGCACGGGACGCCGGCATTCCACCGCCCCAGTGCCGGGACAGAACCCGGGCGAGGGACTCCACCACTTCGGGAGCGTAGTCCCCGGCGGTCGCCAGCCGCAGCTCCTCCAGGGCCCTGAGCGGCCCCTCGGGCCCGGCGTCCCGGGCCTTCTCCTCGTACGCGTTCACGGTCCGCACGATCCGCGCGGCGACCGGCTGTTCCCGACAGGGGTCCGCCTGCCGCTCGACCACGACGGCCACCGCCGCGTCCACGCCCGTCTGCCGTACGACGGCCCCGCCGAGCAGTGCGATGCGCCGCTGCTCCTGCCGCGACAGGGCGGCCGTGGCACCCGCCGGGACCGGGTCGACCAGGCTGAGCTGACCGATGTCGTGCATCAGGGCCGCGTACTCCAGGACGGTCAGCTCGGGCCCCGAAAGGCCCAGGTCGCGGCCGACGGCCCGGCTGAGGGCGGCGACGCGGTGGGCGTGCCCGGAGGGGGTGCAGCCGGCTATCTCGGTGGCGCGGGCGAGGGAGGCGATGGTCTGCCGGTAGGTGGCGCGCACTGCGGCGTAGCGGCGGACGGACAGCTGCGTGAGGAGCAGCGGCAGGCAGAACAGCGGCAGCGCCCACAGCCCGGTGACGGCGACCGCGAGGGCGATCACCGCACCGGTCGCGCACACCGCGGAGCCGATGCCGAGCAGTCCGCGCAGTTCGTCGCGCAGCAGCGGGCCGAAGGGCCAGCCGGTGCGGAAGCGGGCGAGGGCGGCGGCGAGGACGGCGTCGCACAGCGCGGTGAGGACGAGCAGGGCGATGAGCAGCAGGGCGTACGCGGGGCCGTCCCAGGTCGTGAACACCCCCTGGTCGTAAAGAGGTTGGAAGCAGACCGCGGCGAAGCCGACGGAGAGGACGCGGCGCGCCAGGTGGTCGAGGGTCGGGGTGCGGCCCATCCAGATGTGCGGGACGCCGCCGAGCAGGGAGGCGGCGAGGACGACGGTGACGACCTGGGCGGCGTCGTGCTGCGCGGGGTGTCCGGCGACGGAGCCCAGCAGGGCGTACGACAGGGATCCGGCGGTGCCCAGCGGCGCGGCCTGCCGTACCTGGGCGTCGCTCCAGCGGGTCAGCTCGCCGACGGCTATGAGCACCCCGAAGGCGAGGGCCACGCCCGGTTCGTCGATGCCGGTCCACAGGGTGGCGGCGAAGGAGACGGCCGCGACGAGCACAGCGGAGCCGTGGATGACCCGTCGGGCGGTCATCGGCGGGCCCGGGTGCGGGAGTGGGGGCGGGGGCGGGTACGTCTGTGACTGCGGCTGCGGCTGGTCATCGGCCCGCCCCCGACCTGCTGTGCGCGGGCTTCTGCGACGGCTGCCGGTACGCGGGTTCGTCGGCGGTGACGGCCGGGTGCCAGCCGAACCGGCGCAGGGCCCGCACGAGTGCCCTGACCATGTGCGGGTCGAACTGGGAGCCCGCGCAGCGCTCCAGCTCGGTGAGGGCCGCCTCGACCGGGCGGGCCCTGCTGTAGGAGCGGGTGGAGGTCATCGCGTCGAAGGCGTCGGCGACGGCGACCACGCGGGCGGACTCGGGGATCTGCGGGCCGGACAGGCCGTAGGGGTAGCCGCTGCCGTCGAGCCGTTCGTGGTGGTGCAGGATCGCCGCGCGGGCCTCGCCGAGGAAGGAGATCCCGCGGACCATCTCGTGGCCGTACTCGGGGTGCAGTTCGATGATCCGCCGCTCCTCGGGGGTCAGCGGGCCGTCCTTGCGCAGCAGCCGGGTGGGCACGCCGAGCTTGCCGACGTCGTGCAGGATGCCGGCGAAGCGCAGCACCTCGACGCGTTCGTCGTCCATGCCGAGTTCGCGGCCGATCATCACGGAGGCCTGCCCGACCCGCTCGCTGTGGCCGCGGGTGTACCCGTCCTTGATGTCGACGGCCTGCACCAGCGCGCGGATGGTGGCCTGGTGGGCGGCCCGCTCCCGGTGGTACTGGGCGAACACCCAGCTGGAGACGCCCATCGGCAGCAGCACGAGCAGCGCGGCGACGGGCCCGTAGGGGCTGCGCCACAGCACGGCCATCATCAGCCCGGCGAGTCCGTGCACGGCGACCGGGGCGAGGCAGCGCGCGAACAGTCCGTGCCAGGCCCGCCGCAGCGGCACCCGGTCGGCTGTGGCGAGGATGCCGCCGTCGAGGAGGGTGAGCACCACGCAGAACGCGAGGACGGCCGCCCCGGCGGGCACGAGGACGTACGGGAAGTGGCAGGCGGAGACGGCGTCGCGGCCGTCGAGCGCCCAGTGCACCTCGGCGGCGCCCCACACCGCGAGCGAGGGCCGCGCGGCCCTCCACACCCGGCGCAGCAGCGCGGGCGGACGCTCCACGCAGGAGAGCAGCGCCGCGGGCAGCGGGACGAGCGCGGCGGCGGACGGGGGCAGCAGGAACGCCCCGGCGAGCAGGACGGGGTAGAACGTGCCGCCGAAGCGGCGCCGTACGCCCTGCTCGCAGACCGCGTAGAGCGCGGCGAGCAGGGCGAGCGCCCACCAGGGGGTGCGCGTGGCCGGCACGGGCAGGACGCAGAGCACCGCCATCAGGCCGACGCAGGCCACATAGGCCCGCGCCCTCGCCGGAACCGCCTCCATCGCGCCCCTCCCCCGACCTTGCCTGTCCGGGCTCGGAGCCTAGGGGCGAGGATCGGGGGGCGGGGCTGACGACCCGAGGATTAGCACGTTCGGGTGAAGCCGGTGGTCAGCTCTCCTGAGCCGTGGCCGTCACGTCGTGCTCGGGCACGGTCTGCCCGGAGCGGATCAGATCGATCCGTCCCATGACCTTCGAGCGGAGGTCGGCGGGTACGTCGTCATGCCCGCAGCACCGCTTGACCAGCTTCTTCACGGCCTGCTCCAGGCCGTACTTCTCCAGGCACGGCGAGCATTCCTCGAAGTGGTGCTGGAACTTGTCGCGATCGACGTCCGGCATCTCGCTGTCGAGGAACTCGTAGAGGTGGTCGAGGACCTCACCGCAGTCCGTCTCGTGCGGATCTCCGCAGCTCATGAGTCCGAACCTTTCGCTTCGTTCGACTCTCCGGCGCCCGCAGGGACCAGTCCGCGCTCGCGTGCGTAGTCCTCGAGCATGCCGCGCAGTTGACGGCGGCCCCGGTGCAGCCGGGACATCACCGTACCGATGGGTGTCCCCATGATGTCCGCGATCTCCTTGTACGCAAAGCCCTCTACGTCCGCGAGATAGACGGCGATGCGGAACTCCTCGGGGATCGCCTGCAGCGCTTCCTTCACGTCCGAGTCGGGCAGGTGGTCAAGCGCCTGCGACTCCGCGGAGCGCAGACCGGTCGACATGTGCGACTCGGCGCGCGCCAGCTGCCAGTCCTCGATCTCCTCGGCCGCGCTGCGCTGGGGTTCGCGCTGCTTCTTGCGGTACGAGTTGATGAAGGTGTTGGTGAGGAT
Source organism: Streptomyces sp. NPDC002520 (assembly GCF_053595235.1). Lineage (NCBI taxonomy): Bacteria > Bacillati > Actinomycetota > Actinomycetes > Kitasatosporales > Streptomycetaceae > Streptomyces > Streptomyces sp. NPDC002520. The sequence continues at coordinate 44,387 of NZ_JBSFXG010000032.1, forward strand.
CCGGTACAGCCACGCCTTGAGGTTGGTGCCCTCACGGAACTGGTGGAAGGACGCGTACGCCTTGGCGTACGTCTCCTGCACCAGGTCCTCGGCGTCGGCCGGGTTGCGGGTCATGCGCAGCGCCGCCGAGTACATCTGGTCAAGGTATTCCAGCGCATCCCGCTCGAAGCGCGCACTGCGCTCCGAGCCGGACTCGGGACTCGTCCCGGACGTATCCGCGCTCATGCCCTGGCCCTCGGGCAGCTCCGCCTGGCCGTTGTCGGTCCCTGCGTCGGTCCCAGTGACCGGACCCACCTCCTCAAGATCCCGGGCGGGACCGAAACCGGTTCCGCTCGTTTCGGAGGATAGAACACGACCCGTGCCCGCCGCCGCTCGAATGGGAGCGGTCTTGGCCGCGCGCAGTACCGTCCAGTCCAGGTCAGCGCTGCTGCCGCGGGTCGATTCAGACCCTGCCGGACGAAGCCCGTCCACGGGGTGGTGGCCGACGGGAGGGCAGATGGCAGAACCCATGCGGCGGTCTTCCTCTCTCCAGACGTCGGTGCCGGCGCTCCAGCACTCCTTTCCGCCTCAACAGGGATCCGCGGCGCAACATTCCCGGGGGTCACCCGAGTGACGTGACCCACTCCACAACGCCGTCGGTGACGATCTCCAGCGCCTGTTCCTGGGTGATCTCCGCGCGCTTCGGCACGGCGAACCCGTGATCGCCGTACGCCACCTCGACCAGCGTGTACGAGCCCTCGGGGAACTCCTCCGGCTTCCCGAAGGGGTCGTTGCCGCCCTGGACGACCAGCGTGGGCACCCCGGCCCCGAGCAGCTCGTCGGCGCGGGACCTCTCCGGTCTGCCCGGTGGGTGCAGCGGGAAGCTGAGCGCGAGCACGGCACGGGCGCCCAGCTCGGTGGCGGTGCGGCAGGCGACGCGGGCACCGGCGCTGCGGCCGCCGGAGATCACCGGCAGCTCCATCCCGGCCAGGGCGGGCCAGATGCCGCGCCAGCCGCTGTCCAGGGTCTTCGGCGCGGGCGCGACCTTCTTGCCCGCGACCCGCCAGGGCTGCTCGACGAGGGCCACGGTCACACCGTGTTCCGGGAGCACCCCGGCCAGTGCCCGCAGGTCCCGCGCCTCGATGCCGCCTCCGGCCCCATGACTGAGCGCCAGCACCAGCCGTGCCTTCTTCGCCCGGTGCCAGGTGATGCGTGCGGTCCCGGCGTCGGTCTCGACAATCTCGATCACATCAGAAGGCTAGAACCAGAAGGCTAGAAGAGCGTGCCCGCTTCCGGCCCCTCCAGCTCCTTCAGCAGCTCCGGGCCGTTGTTGCGGACGTTGCTGACGGCCGTGGAGACGGGGTAGGCGCGCATCAGGCCCTCGGGCGGCGGGGCCAGCAGGTCGCGCAGGGCGTCCGGGTCCGTGCGGGCGGGGTCCAGCCAGGCGTCCCAGCGGTCCGGGGTGAGCATCAGCGGCATGCGGGGGTGGATCTCGGCGAGCGTGTGCGGGCCCTCGGCGGGGGCGACGGCGAGCGGGCTCGTCTCGGCCTCGGTGGTGATCACCGAGCAGGTCACCCACCAGGCCCCCGGGTGGTCGTCGGGCAGGGTGCGGTCGCGCCAGAACTCGTACAGGCCGGCCATCGCGAACACCGAGCCGTCGGCGGGCAGCACGAAGTACGGCTGCTTGCGCGGCCGCTTCTTCTTGCCCTCGACCTCGAGGTCCCGCTCGTCCTTGCCGGTGACCCACTCGTAGTAGCCGTCGGCGGGGATGACGCAGCGCCGGGCGGCGAAGGCGCGGCGGTAGGCCGGCTTCTCGTGCACGGTCTCCGCGCGCGCGTTGATCATCCGGGCGCCGCCCTCGGGCGTCTTGGCCCAGGAGGGCACGAGCCCCCACTTCAGCGTGCGCAGCTGGCGAACCGGACGCGACGATTCCGCGTCTTTCAGAGGACGGTCGAGGACGGCGTAGACCTCCTTGGTCGGAGCCACGTTGTAGTCCGGCTCGAGGGTCTCCTCGGGCTCCCACTTCTCGATCTCGAAGATTCCTGCGAGATCCTCGGGCCCACGACTGGATGCATACCGTCCGCACATACGTGCCACACTGCCAGGCCCACCCGCCGCCCGGCCACCATCCCTCGACGACAGGAGCCACCCGGAGTCATGGACAGCCTCGCCGCCACCGCGCTCCCCGACGTCTGGGACCGGCTGACCGGTACCCAGCCCGACCCGGACCTGTGGGTGGTCCTGGCCACGCTGGTCGCAGCACTCGCCGTGATCGTCCCGCACGGCCTGTGGCGCATATCCCGCAACGCCGTCACCATCGCCCACGAAGGCGGCCACGGCCTGATCGCCCTGATCACCGGCCGGAAGCTCACCGGCATCAGGCTGCACTCCGACACCAGCGGTCTCACGGTCAGCCGCGGCAAGCCGTACGGCCTGGGCATGATCCTCACGGCGGCCGCGGGCTACACCGCGCCCCCGCTGCTGGGCCTCGGCGGAGCCGCGCTGCTGGCGGGCGGACGCATCACCCTGCTGCTGTGGTTGGCGACCGCCCTGTTGCTGGTGATGCTGGTGATGATCCGCAACGCGTACGGCGTGCTGACCGTGGTCGTGGCGGGCGGCGCGTTCCTGCTGGTGTCCTGGTTGACGGGACCTCAGGTGCAGGCGGCGTTCGCGTACGTGGTGGTGTGGTTCCTGCTGCTGGGTGGGGTCCGGCCGGCCTTCGAGCTCCAGGCCAAGCGGCGGCGGGGAGGCGCCGGCGACTCGGACGCGGACCAGCTGGCGCGCCTGACACACGTACCGGCGGGGCTGTGGCTGTTCCTGTTCCACGCGGTGTCGCTGTGCTCGCTGGTCGGCGGGGGCGGGTGGCTGCTGGAGTCGTGACCGGCGGCCCGCGCCCCGTACACCCCGCACCCCGTACACGGAGAACCCCCACCCCGCGGCCCTCCTTATAGAGTGGCCCCATGCCCGAATCCCCCGCCCTCTGGCCTGCCCCGCACGCGAGCGGAGCCGTCGACGCGACGGTCCACGTCCCCGGGTCCAAGTCGGTCACCAACCGCGCCCTCGTGCTCGCCGCCCTGGCGTCCGAGCCCGGCTGGCTGCGCCGTCCGCTGCGCTCCCGCGACACGCTGCTGATGGCCGGCGCGCTGCGCGCGATGGGCGTGGAGATCGAGGAGACGGTGTCGTCCAGCTCCTCCGTCACAGGCGGCCCCGACTCCGGAGAGGCCTGGCGGGTGCTGCCCACCGGCCTGCGCGGCCCGGCCACGGTGGACGTCGGCAACGCCGGCACGGTGATGCGGTTCCTGCCGCCGGTGGCCGCGCTGGCCGACGGCCCGATCCGCTTCGACGGCGACCCGCGCTCGTACGAGCGTCCCCTGCACGGCGTGATCGACGCGCTGCGCGTCCTCGGCGCCCGGATCGACGACGACGGCCGGGGCGCGCTGCCGCTGACCGTGCACGGCAGCGGGGCCCTGGAGGGCGGCCCGGTGTCGATCGACGCCTCCTCGTCCTCGCAGTTCGTCTCCGCGCTGCTGCTGTCCGGCCCCCGCTTCAACCAGGGCGTCGAGGTCCGGCACACGGGCTCGTCCCTGCCCTCGATGCCGCACATCCGGATGACGGTGGACATGCTGCGCGCGGTCGGCGCCCAGGTGGACACCCCGGAGTCGGGCGGCGAGCCGAACGTGTGGCGGGTGACCCCGGGCGCCCTGCTCGGCCGGGACCTGACCATCGAGCCGGACCTGTCGAACGCGCAGCCGTTCCTGGCGGCGGCCCTGGTCACCGGCGGCAAGGTGCTGATCCCGGACTGGCCGGAGCGGACCACCCAGCCGGGTGACCGGCTGCGGGAGATCTTCACCGAGATGGGCGGTTCCTGCGAACTGACCGAGTACGGGCTGGAGTTCACCGGTTCGGGTGCCGTCCACGGCATCGACGTGGACCTGTCCGACGTGGGCGAGCTGACCCCGGGCATCGCGGCGGTCGCGGCGCTCGCCGACTCCCCCTCCACCCTGCGGGGCGTGGCCCACCTGCGGCTGCACGAGACGGACCGGCTGGCCGCGCTCACCAAGGAGATCAACGAACTCGGCGGCGACGTCACCGAGACGGCCGACGGCCTCCACATCCGCCCGCGCGCGCTGCACGGCGGGATCTTCCACACCTACGAGGACCACCGCATGGCGACGGCCGGCGCGATCATCGGCCTGGCGGTCAAGGGCGTGCAGATCGAGAACGTGGCGACCACGGCGAAGACCCTGCCCGACTTCCCCGAGCTGTGGACCGGGATGCTCGGGAACTGACGGGCGGACTGGAACCATGCGCCGCTACGGCAAGCACACCGACGAGGACGACATCCGGACCCGTCCCAACCGCAAGGGCAACCGGCCGCGGAGCAACATCCGGCCCAAGCACGAGGACGCGGCGGAGGGCATGGTCCTCACCGTCGACCGGGGCCGGCTGACCTGCCTGGTCGAGGACCGTCCCGTCATCGCCATGAAGGCCCGCGAACTGGGCCGCAAGGCGGCCGTGGTGGGCGACCGGGTGGCGCTGGTCGGCGATCTGTCCGGCAAGAAGGACACGCTGGCACGGATCGTGCGGATCGAGGAGCGTTCCTCGCTGCTGCGTCGTACGGCGGACGACGACGATCCCTACGAGCGGGTGGTCGTCGCCAACGCCGACCAGCTCGCGATCGTCACCGCCCTCGCCGACCCCGAGCCGCGCCCGCGGCTGGTCGACCGGTGTCTGGTCGCGGCCTTCGACGGCGGCCTGGAACCGCTGCTCGTGATGACCAAGTCGGACCTGGCCGCGCCGGACGAAATGCTGGAGCTGTACGGCGACCTGGACATCCCGTACGTCGTCACCAGCCGCGAGGAGCTGGAGAACGGGGACGCGGCGCAGCGGGTGCTCGAGCATCTGGACGGCCGGGTCACCGCGTTCGTGGGGCACTCGGGCGTCGGCAAGACGACCCTGGTCAACGCGCTCGTGCCCGAGAACCGGCGGCGTACGACGGGACACGTCAACGCGGTGACGGGCCGCGGCCGGCACACCACCACCTCGGCGCTCGCCCTGCCGCTGGGCGACGGGGAGGGCTGGGTCATCGACACCCCGGGCGTCCGTTCCTTCGGGCTCGCGCACATCGACCCGTCCCGGGTGATCCACGCGTTCCCCGATCTGGAGCCGGGCACCGCGGGCTGCCCGCGCGCGTGCAGCCACGACGAGCCGGACTGCGCGCTGGACGCGTGGGTGGCGGAGGGCCACGCGGACCCGGCCCGGCTCTACTCGCTGCGCCGGCTGCTGGCCACGCGGGAGCGCCGGGAAGGCGACTGAGCATCGCGTTGTTTGCGGGGGCCCGTGGCCGGTAAGTGCATAATCGCACCGAGCCGGAGAGCCGGCCCTACGGGAGGACAGCACATGGCGTGGCTGCTGGTCGTCGTGGCCGGGATTCTGGAGACCGGCTTCGCCGTGTGCCTCAAGCTCTCGCACGGGTTCACCCGGCTCTGGCCGACGGTCGCGTTCGCCAGTTTCGCCCTGGGCAGCTTCGGTCTGCTGACCCTCTCGCTGAAGAAGCTCGACGTCGGCCCCGCGTACGCGGTGTGGACCGGGATCGGCGCGGCGGGCACGGCGATCTACGGCATGGTCTTCCTCGGCGACCTGGTGTCGACCCTGAAGATCGTCTCGATCTCGATGGTCATCATCGGCGTGATCGGCCTCCAGCTGTCGGGCTCGGCTCACTGAGCGGGCCGGGTCGGGCGAAGTCCGGTGCCGTTCGGCAGCGCCCCGAAGGGGCGCGGCGAACCGCGCGACCAGCCACGGCGGACCCGCGGGTGACGCACCGGATGTCCAGCGGAGCGCATGGCCGCCCGCGAGCCGGCCGCGCCGCGGGCGCCGCTCACACCGGCAGGGCGCTACAGGGCGTCGCACACATACCGGCCGGGCGCTACAGGCGTCGCACACACACCGGCCGTCGATGCAGCTCCCCGCACACACACCAGCCGTCGATGCAGGGCGCCGCTCACGCAGGCTGGTGATGCAGGGCGCCGCGCACCAGGCCGGCCATCCCGCCCTCGCCCGGCGGCGCCGCCACGCAGGAGACGGCGAGGCGGACGACCAGCTCGCAGGAGAGGGCCAGTTCGGCGGTGTCGGAGGGGGCGGCACCGGGGCCGGACAGGGCGACCACGGCCCGGTCCCGCACGATCCGCACGAGGTCGCCGGGCGACGGCAGCGGCCCGTCCGCGCGGCGCTGTGCCGGTACGGCGGAGGAGGACGGCACGCCGGACAGGGCCGGTGCGGGCAGGCGCTCGCTCCAGCAGCCCGTGAGCATGGCCCGCACCAGGGCGTTGTCCCGGGCGGCCGAGGCCATCCATTCGGCGGTGGCGGTGAGGCGGTCGCGTGGGTCGCTGTGGGCGGCGAGGGCCCGCTCCACGCCGGCGAGATACCCGTCGGCCTCCCGCCGTACCAGCGCCCTGGCCAGTCCGTCCTTGCTGCCGAACTCGTTGTACAGGGTCTGCCGGGACACCCCGGCCGCCGCGGCCACGTCCACCATCCGCACCGCGGGCCACGGCCGGCGCGCGAGCGCCGTGTAAGCGGCGTCCAGAAGCGATTCCCGGGCAGCAGGCATCCTCGCCTCCCTGGGGCAGGCAACTCTGCGCCCAGATTTGACGCGCATACATGCACTGTCAAGGGTCCGCGGCAGCAATGGGCTCCGCCGGGGCGGGGACTGTTGTTCGGCTGCGGGTCCGTCGTGGCCGGTCGCTCCCCCACTCTCGGCTTCTCCCGCACCGTGGCGGAGCCGCATGTCGATACAGCCCGGCGCCCTGCCCCGAGACCCCGTGTAGCCCCGTACCGGCGACGACAGATACCGTTCCCTACATGCCGGACTACCTCGACGACCTCCGTCTCGCCCACGTCCTCGCCGACGCGGCCGACGCGGCGACCATGGCCCGCTTCAAGGCGCTCGACCTGAAGGTGGAGACGAAGCCGGACATGACCCCGGTCAGCGAAGCGGACAAGGCGGCGGAAGAGCTCATCCGCGGCCAGCTCCAGCGCGCCCGCCCGAGGGACGCGATCCTCGGCGAGGAGTACGGCATCGAGGGCACCGGCCCGCGTCGCTGGGTCATCGACCCGATCGACGGCACCAAGAACTACGTCCGCGGTGTACCCGTCTGGGCGACCCTCATCTCCCTGATGGAGGCGGGCGAGGGCGGCTACCAGCCCGTCGTCGGTGTCGTCTCCGCCCCCGCGCTCAACCGCCGCTGGTGGGCCGCGAAGGGCCACGGCGCCTTCAGCGGCCGCAGCCTGACCTCGGCGTCCCGCATCCACGTCTCCCGCGTCGGCCGGCTGGCGGACGCCTCCTTCGCGTACTCCTCGCTGTCCGGCTGGGAGGAGCAGCGCCGGCTGCACGGCTTCCTCGACCTCACCCGCGAGGTCTGGCGCACGCGCGCGTACGGCGACTTCTGGCCCTACATGATGGTCGCCGAGGGCTCGGTGGACATCTGCGCCGAGCCCGAGCTCTCGCTGTGGGACATGGCCGCCACCGCGATCGTCGTCACCGAGGCGGGCGGCACCTTCACCGGCCTCGACGGCCGCCCGGGCCCGCACAGCGGCAACGCGGCCGCGTCCAACGGACTGCTGCACGGCGAGATGCTGGGGTATCTCAACCAGCGCCACTGAGCCACGGGAGACACCCGCGCGCGCCCTCAAGTGGCGTCGCGCGCCCTCTTGTTGACCCCTCCTTTACCTGCCACCCTGACCCTACCCCCACTTGTGAACTTGTGAATCTCTGAACAAACTCCGGGATTTCTAGGAGGTGGCCCATCCATGCTGGTCCGCGACGCCATGAGTACGGTGGTCCTCACCGTCGGCCCCACCCACACTCTCCGCCAGGCAGCAGCCCTGATGTCCGCCCGCCGTGTCGGCGCCGCGGTGGTCCTGGACCCCGACGCCGGCGGCATAGGCATCCTCACCGAACGCGACGTACTCAACTCCGTCGGCCTCGGCCAGAATCCGGACGCCGAAACCGCCCACGGCCACACCACCACCGATGTCGTCTTCGCCGCCCCGACCTGGACCCTGGAGGAGGCGGCCCGCGCCATGACCCACGGCGGCTTCCGGCACCTGATCGTCCTCGACCGCGGCGAGCCCGCCGGAATCGTCTCGGTCCGCGACATCATCCGCTGCTGGGCCCCGGCCCGGGAACCGGCACCGGCGCTCTGAGCACCGCGGGCAGGTGAACGGCGGGCGGGCCGGCCCCCGAGAACCTGGGGGCCGGCCCGCAGGGAGCAGATGCGGTTCAGCCGCGCAGGGACCGGACCGCCGCTTCCAGCCGCTTGCCGAAGTCGGCGTCCGCGGCACGGAAGTTGCCGATCGCGCGCTCGACGATGTGCTCGCGCGAGACCTTGGCGATGAAGCCCGCGAGGTTGGCGATCAACCGCTCCTTCTCGTCCTCGGACATGAGTCGGTAGAGGTCGCCGGCCTGGACGAAGTCGTCGTCCTCGGCGTGCGCGGGAGTCGGGTGCTCGCCGGTGCCGGCGGTGAACCCGTCGAAGGGCTGCCACAGCGGGCGGTCCGTCTGCCGCGGCCCGCCGAAGCTGTTGGGCTCGTAGTTCTTCGCCCCGCCGTGTCGGCCGTCGTAGAGGAAGCCGTCACGGGAGTGGGTGCGCGCCTCGGTGGCGTGCGGGCGGTTGACCGGCAGATGGTCGGCGTTGACGCCGACGCGGTAGCGGTGCGCGTCGCCGTAGGCGAACAGGCGGCCCTGGAGCATCTTGTCCGGGGACGGGCCGATGCCGGGCACGAAGTGCGCGGGCGAGAAGATCGACTGCTCGACCTCGGCGAAGATGTTCTGCGGGTTGCGGTTCAGCTCCAGCTTGCCGATCTCGATCGGCGGGTAGTCCGCGTGCGGCCACACCTTGGTGAGGTCGAACGGGTTGAACCGGTACGTCGCCGCGTCCGCCGCCGGCATGATCTGCACCTGCACGGTCCAGGTCGGGAACTCGCCGCGCTCGATCGCCTCACGAAGGTCGCGCTGGTGGGAGTCGGGGTCCTCACCGGCGAGCCGGTTCGCCTCCTCCTGCGTGAGGTTCTTGATCCCCTGGTCGGTCTTGAAGTGGTACTTGACCCAGAAGACCTCGCCGGCCTCGTTGTTCCACTGGTAGGTGTGCGAGCCGTAGCCGTTCATGTGCCGGAACGACGCCGGGATGCCGCGGTCGCCGAACAGCCAGGTCACCTGGTGCGTCGACTCGGGGCTCAGACCCCAGAAGTCCCAGACGTTGTCCGCCTCCTGCGAGCCGGTGTACGGATCGCGCTTCTGGGTGTGGATGAAGTCCGGGAACTTGATCGCGTCCCGGACGAAGAACACGGGCGTGTTGTTGCCGACGAGGTCGTAGTTGCCCTCCTCGGTGTAGAACTTCAGCGCCCAGCCGCGCGGGTCGCGCACCGCGTCCGCCGCGCCCAGGTTGCCCGCCACCGTGGAGACCCGCAGGAACGTCTCCGTCTGCCTGCCGACCTCGGAGAGGAACGCGGCACGCGTGTACCGGGTGACGTCGGCGGTCACCGTGAAGGTGCCGTACGCCCCGGCGCCGCGGGCGTGCACCACCCGCTCCGGGATGCGTTCGCGGTTGAAGCGGGCCAGCTTCTCCAGGAGCAGCTGGTCCTGCACGAGCACCGGGCCGCCGGCGCCGGCGGTCTCGCTGTTCTGGTTGTCGGCGACCGGAGCACCGGCCTCCGTCGTGAGCGGTCCCTGGGTCATGCGGGCCTCCTGGGTCGTGCTGACTGTCCTGTCCTGTGGCCAAAGCCATTCTCGATCCTATAATGGACATTGTCTAAGTCAATTTCGAATCCAAAGTCACACCTATTCGGAACCTGGTCCCCCTGCTGTTAGGCTGGTAGCCATGAGCGACCTTCTGGAACGGCTGCGTGGACGCGGATGGCGGATGACCGCGCAGCGGCGCGTCGTGGCCGAGGTTCTCGACGGCGAGCACGTGCACATGACGGCCGACGAGGTCCATGCGCGGGCCGTGGCCAAGCTGCCGGAGATCTCCCGGGCCACCGTCTACAACACGCTGGGCGAGCTGGTCTCCCTCGGTGAGGTGCTCGAGGTCAGCACGGACAAGCGCGCCAAGCGGTACGACCCGAACGCGCACCGGCCGCACCACCACCTGGTCTGCGCCCGGTGCGGCTCGATCCGGGACGTCCACCCGACCGGCAACCCGCTCGCCGACCTCCCCGACACGGAGCGCTTCGGCTTCACGGTCTCGGACGTGGAGGTCACGTACAGGGGGCTGTGCCCGGACTGCGCGGGCGCGTAAGCGCGAAGAGCAAGGGCGAGGGGGCGCGAGCCCCCTCTTTTTGCTGCTCTTCATGTGAAAACGATCGAGGGCCGGAATCCATCTCTGGATTCCGGCCCTCGGCCTTCAGTAGCGGGGACAGGATTTGAACCTGCGACCTCTGGGTTATGAGCCCAGCGAGCTACCGAGCTGCTCCACCCCGCGTCGGTGAACACGACACTACGTGAGGGAAGCCGGCAGAAGCAAATCGATACGGGCCGAGTGACCCGGGCCACTCCCTGTCCGACCGAGCCGGGGGGATCCGACCCGGTCGGGCGGGCGGGGCAGAACCCGCCGAAGCCCGGCGCGTCGTCACGCCGACAGCTCCTCCCGCAGCGCGTCCCGCAGCCGTCCGGCCCGCTCGGCCACCTCCGCGGGCCCCAGTGCCACCGCCCGGTCGGCCCACCTCTGCCCCTCGGCCAGCTCTCCGCGACGCGCGTAGAGCAGGGCCAGCCGCAGCGCCGCCCGCCCGTGCCCGGCGTCGGCGGCACGCTTCCACCACACCGCGGCCTCGGGCTCGCTGCCCTCGCGGGCCAGCAGCAGCCCGAGGTTGAACGCCCCGTTGCGCGAACCGGCCTCCGCCGCCACCCGGTACCACCGCGCCGCGTCGACGACGTCCCCCCGGGCCGCCGCGAGCATGCCGACCCGCACCTGGGCCCGCCGGTGCCCCTGGCCGGCCGCCCGCTCGTACCACTCCTCGCACTCGGTCTTCTCGTGCACGGTCTCGCCCAGCTCGTGCGCGGGCTCCGGCGGACGGCGCGCGTCGAGCACGGTGGCCAGCCGGTACGCCGCCTCCGCGCTGCCGCCGCCCGCCGCGCACCGCAGATGCCGCTCGGCGTCCCGCTCCTCGCCGTCACGCAGCCGGGCGATGCCGACCTGCAGCGCGGCCTCGGTGTGTCCGGCGGCCGCCGCTCGCTCGTACCACCGCAGCGCGACCGGGTTCTCGCCGCGCCCGGCGTGCAGGATCCCGAGGTTGAACGCGGCGTCCACGCTGCCCGCCTCGGCGGCCTTGGAGAACCACGGCTCGGCCCCGCTGGTGTCGCCGACCTGGAGCAGCAGGACGGCCAGCGCGTTCGCCGCCTCCCGGTGTCCGGCGTACGCGGCGCGCCGGTACCACTGCTCGGCCTGCGCGGTCCGCCCCTGCTCGGCGCAGAGCAGCCCGAGGTTGTACGCCCCGTTGTCGTCCCCGGCGTCCAGGGCGGCCCGGTACCAGCGCTCGGCGGTCTGGGGCTCCCCTCGCTCGGCGTGCAGGGCGCCCAGCGCGTTGGCCGCGTTGCCGTCGCCGTCCTGGGCGGCGCGCAGCCACCACACGGCCGCGCTCTCGGTGTCACCGGCATCGCGCAGCAGGAACCCGAGGGCGCAGGCGGCGCGCGCCTCGCCGTCCTTGGCGGACGTCAGGTACCAGCGTCCGGCCTCTTTCAGCTCGCCGCGCTTCTCCAGGATCGCGCCGAGCTGCAGCGCTGCCCGCCGGTGGCCGCGCGCGGCGGCCTGCCGGTACCACTGCTCGGTCTCCTGGGCGGCGTCGGTCCCGGTCTCGTTCTCATGGGCGGCCTTGCGGTCGATCGCGCGTGCCAGCCGGTACGCGGCCTCCCGGTGCCCGCGTTCGGCCGCGGCCCGCATCCAGTGCTCGGCGCCGGCGTCGGCGCGGTGCTCGAGCAGGTCTGCGAGCGCGTAGGCGCCCAGGGTGTGGCCCTGCTCGGCGGACTGGCGCAGCCAGTACTCGGCGGCGGGTTCGTCGCCGCGCTCGCGGTGGTGGCGGCCGAGGGCGTGCGCCGCGGCGGCCGAGCCGGCGACGGCGGCGATGCGCCACCAGCCGGCGGCCTCCTCGGGGTAGCCGCGCTGGTGCAGCAGGACACCCAGGTTGTTGGCGGCGGCCCGGTCACCGGCCGCGGTGGCGGCACGCAGCTGGGGTTCGGCCCCGTCGAGGTCGCCGCGGCGCAGCAGCACGGCTCCGAGGACACTCGACGCCTCGGCGTCACCGGCCTCCGCGGCGAACCGGAGGCGCAGCTCCTCGGCGGCGTCCCCCATCTCGTCGCCGGACGACACCTCGCACGAAGTCTGCGCAAATCGTCCTGTCTCGAACAGAGTTGCCTTCTCCCCCATAACGTCCATCGTCGCACCACCTGCTGCCTGGGTACACCCGGTATATCGCAGCCCGTGAGGTCACTTCAGCGTTTTGTCGACATGCCCACAGAGAGATAAGTCAAACACGCTGTCTTCGGCACCCCACGGCGGCGCGGCCGTCCTTCCGCCCCAGTACATGAGTTCGCACACCACGAAGGCCCGGATCCTGGAGGATCCGGGCCTTCGACTTCAGTAGCGGGGACAGGATTTGAACCTGCGACCTCTGGGTTATGAGCCCAGCGAGCTACCGAGCTGCTCCACCCCGCGCCGTTGCTCAGCAACCGTATCACGGCGCGGGGTGGCCTTGATCAACCCTTCTTGCCGCCGTCCTTGTCGGCCTGGGCCTGCGCCTTCTCGGCCTTCTTGAGCGCGGCCTCCAGGTCGTCCTGCGCCTTGGCGTAGGCGTTCCAGTCCGGCTTGGGCTTCTGCAGCGCCGCCTGCCCGGCGTCGAAGGCCTTCTGGGCGTCCTCCAGTGCCTGTCTGACCGTCGGGTTGGCGGAGCCGGGCGGGTTGGCCGAGCCGGGCGGATTGGCGGTGCCCGTGTCCGGCGGTGTGGTCGCCTTGACCCCGAACACCTCGTCGAGCGCCTCGTCCAGCGTGTCCTTGAAGGCGGTCTTGCCCTCGTAGGTGACCAACACCTTGCGCAGCAGGGGGTACTTCAGGGAACCGCCCCGGACGTAGACGGGCTCCGCGTACAGCAGTCCTCCGTCCAGTGGCACGGTCAGCAGGTTGCCGTACTCGACCTTGGAGTGGCCTCTGCTGAGCAGACTGATCGTCTCGGCGATGTCCGACTCGGAGTTGAACTGGCTCTGCACCTGCTTCGGACCGTCGAAGTTGGTGTTCGTCGGCAGTTTCAGGATTCTGATCTTGCCGTAGTCGGTCGTTCGCGGGTCGGAGTCGACGGCCATGAACGCGCTGAGGTTGTCCTTGCCGTTGGGCGTGAACGTCGTCGTCAGCGAGAACTTCTGGGCGCTCTGGTCCGGCATCTTCATGCTCAGGTAGTACGGCGGCACCGCGCTGCCCGAGTCGTTGGTCGGGTCGTCCGGGACCGCCCACACCTCGCTGCCGCTGAGGAAGGTCTGCGCGTCCGGCACGTGGTACCGGGCGAGCAACTCGCGCTGGACCTTGAACAGGTCCTGCGGGTAACGCAGATGGGCCATCAGGTCCGGGGAGATGTCCGCGCGGGACTCCACCGTGCCGGGGAAGGCCTTCATCCAGGTCTTCAGCACCGGGTCCTGGGTGTCCCACTGGTACAGCTTGACCTCGCCGGTGTACGCGTCGACGGTCGCCTTCACCGAGTTGCGGATGTAGTTGACCTGGTTCTGCTGGGCCACCACCGCGCGCGAGGTGTTGGTGGCGGTCAGCGAGTCGGCCGTCGTATCACCGAGGGTCGTACGCGAGGCGTAGGGGTATCCGTTCGTCGTCGTGTACGCGTCGACGATCCACTGGATGCGGTTCCCGACCACCGCCGGGTAGGCGTCGCCGTCGATGGTCAGCCAGGGGGCGACCGCCTCGACGCGGTCCTTGGGCGTGCGGTTGTACAGGATCCGCGAGCCCTTGCCGATCGCTCCCGAGTAGAGGATCTGCGGCTCGTTGAACGCCACCGCGTACGCGGCCCTGTTGACCGGGTTGTCGAGGTTGACCCCGCTCTTGCCCCGGTAGCTGGTCGTCTTCTCGTGCTCGTTGTCGGGGTAGTCGACCTCCTTCTGGGGGCCGCCGACGATCGAGTACGTGTTGGTCTTCTCGCCGTAGTAGATCCGCTGCTGGAACGAGCCGAGGTCGCCCTTGGCGGGCAGGTTCTTCTCGATGAAGACCGGACGGCCCTCGGGGTCGGCCTCGGTGCCCTTGGCCGCGACCACGCCGAAGCCGTGCGTGTAGCGGAAGTGGTCGTTGATCCAGTTGTTCTTCGGGACGCCGTCCAGGTTCAGCTCGCGCAGGCCGAGGACGGTGTCCTGGTCCTTGCCGTCCTTGGTGGTGTACCGGTCGACGTCGAGGTTGTCCGGGAAGCCGTAGTAGGCCTTGATCTGCTGGAGCTGGCGGAACGTCGGCGAGACCACGTTCGGGTCCATGATGCGCAGGCTGACCGTGGCGCCGACCTGGTCGCGCAACTTGGTCTTGTCCTTGGTGCTGGACGTGCCCGCGTACTCGCTGACCTCTGTGTCGTCGATGCCGTACGCCTCGCGGGTCGCCTTGAGGTTCTTCTCGACGTACGGGGCTTCCTTGGCCTGCTCGTTGGGCTGGACCTGGAACTTCTGCACGATGGCCGGGTACAGGCCGCCGATGAGGATCGCCGAGAGGACCATCAGGCCGAAGCCGATGACGGGCAGCTGCCAGGTGCGGCGCCACAGCGTGGCGAAGAACAGCAGCGCGCAGATGACGGCGATGCAGAACAGGATCGTCTTGGCCGGCAGATAGGCGTTGGCGTCGACATAGCGCAGGCCGGTCCAGTTGCCGGCCGCCTTGAAGTCGCTGGACTTGACGGCCAGGCCGTACCGGTCGAGCCAGTAGGCGACCGCCTTGAGGGCCACGAAGATGCCGAGGAGCACCGAAAGATGGCCGGTCGCGGCGGCGGTGGCGCGCGCGCCGGGGCTGGTGACGCGCAGCCCGCCGTACAGGTAATGGGTGAGCGCGGCGGCGATCAGGCTCAGGATCGCGGTGGCGAAGCCGAAGCCGAGCAGGAACCGGTACCAGGGCAGGTCGAAGGCGTAGAAGGAGACGTCGAGGTGGAACTGCGGGTCCTTCTGGTGGAAGGGCACGCCGTTGACCCACAACAGCCAGGTGCGCCACTGGCTCGCCGCCGAGGCGCCGGCGATCAGACCGACGAGACTGGTGACGGCGAGCAGCAGCCACGTCTTGTACGGCGCGATGCCCATCCGGTAGCGGTCCAGGCTCTGCTGCTCCATGGACATGGCGCTCAGCGGGGGCCGCATCCGGTGCGCGAGCCAGATGTTGACGCCCACGGCGAGAGCCATGATCAGGCCGAACACGAAGAACAGCCCGATCTTGGTCCACAGAGTGGTGGTGAACACGGACGAGTAGTGCACCGACCGGTACCACAGCCAGTCCGTCCAGAAGCCCGCGAACATGGTGAACGCCATGCCGAGGACGGCGAGGACGCCCAGGGTCAAGAGCAGGGTCCGGGCACGCCGGGACGGGCGGCCCGCTCTGATCCGCGGCCCCGTCGGGCCTCCGCCGCGGTCCGGCATCTGGAAAGCCAAGGTGCGCACCTCGAAGTTCGCTGTCGATCCGTCAGGCCCTCGTGTTCGCGGGCCCTCCGTGGCCCCCCGTGATCGCGAGCCCACACCTATGCAACTTACTCACGGTTTGCTCGGTTCCCGATTCCGGCCGGGAACGAGGCAGGATTGTGACCATGTCCAACACTCCCATGGCAGCGAACCCGCTCACCCGGGCCGTACTCGAGATCGACGAGTACGCCTCCGGCCTCGGCTGGGACCAGCCCGCTCGCCTCTTCGCCCTTGTAGACACCGCACGGCTGCGGGCTCAGGAACCCTCGCTCGCCGCCCAGCTCGGCCTGCAGGACGAGCCCGAGACCACCGGTCTCACCCCGATCGAGCAGGACGAGATCCCCGCGGACAAGGCCCTCGACGAGTTCCTCGGCACCATCGCCTGGCCGGACGCGGTGGTCGGGTGCGCGCTCACAGTGGAGCGCCTGATGCTGCCCCCGGCCGCCGAGGCGCAGGTCCCGCAGAACCTGAGCGAGGCCAAGCTGGCGAAGTGGGTGGCGAGCCACCCCGAGCGCCAGGAGGTCCGTATGACGGTCGCGGTGCTGCGCGACGGCACCCGCGAGTCGGCGCTGCGGCTGCGCGAGAAGGACTCCGCGACGGAGGTCCTGACGGGCCCTGACCTGGTGCCGGGCCTGGTGGCGGCGCTGGCGGCGACGTTCGAGGACTGACGTCCTCGGGTACGGCGGCGGGGGCGCCCCTGGTCACAGGGAGCGCCCCCGCCGTCCTTGTGTGCCGTTGCGCGCTCGCCGGCTCGTGCCGGTCAGCGCTCGCCGGTCAGCCCTTGGTCGTGCACTTCGGCAGGGCGGCGGTGTCGCCGCTGCGGATGTCCTTGAGGGCGCCGAGGGCGTCGCCGATGGTCTTGACCTTGACCAGGGTGAGTCCGCTCGGCGTGTCCTTGGCGGCGGCGGCGCAGTTGTCGGCGGGCGTCAGGAAGTACTGGGCGCCCTTGTCGCGCGCGCCGATGGTCTTCAACTCGATGCCGCCGATCGGTCCGACCGTGCCGTTGTCGTCGATGGTCCCGGTGCCGGCGACGAACTTGCCGCCGGTGAGGCTGCCGGGGGTGAGCTTGTCGTAGATGCCGAGCGCGAACATCAGGCCGGCGCTCGGGCCGCCGACGTCGGCGAGCTTGATGTCGATGCTGAACGGGAAGGTGTGGTCGGTCCCTGCGGAGATCCCGACGATGGCCCGCGGGGCGCCGCTGTCGTGGGAGGCCGCGGTCTTGATGGTCACGTCCTGCGTCCGGGTCGCCGTCTTGTGCTCCTTCTCGGCGGCCGCCTGCTCCTTGACCGGGACGAGGGTGAAGACGACGTCCTGACCGGACTTGTGCTTGGTGACCAGCTTGGCGACGTCGGACGGCTGCTTGACCGCCGTGCCGTCCACGGCCTTGATCACGTCACCGGCGTGCAGTCTGCCCTCGGCCGGGGAGCCCTTGATCACCGTGGAGACGATCACCCAGGACTTCACCGGGACGCCCAGTTCCTTCAGGGCGGCGACCTTGGCGGTCTCCTGGGACTGGCTGAACTCCTCGGCGTTCTCCTGGGTGGACTGCTCCTCCGTCTTGCCGTCCGGGTAGAGGGTGTCGTGCGGCACGATCTTGCTGTCGTGCGCCAGCCAGCCGTAGACGGCCTCGACCAGGTTCATCCGGAAGTTGGCGCTGGTGACCCGGACGGTGGTCATGTTCAGATGCCCGTCCGTCGGGTAGGTCCGGTGGCCCGAGATCTGCAGCACCGGCTCGCCCCCGTGGTCCCCGAGCGTGTTCACGGTCGGCCCGGGAGACATCTCCGCGTACGGCGCGGGGATGAGCACTCCCGCGCAAAAGAGCGCGATCAGCATCAGGGTGGAGGCGAGCATCGTCGCGGTGCGGCGTGGCATGCCTCGACAGTACGGGACGGTTCTGTCAGCGCACCGTCAGGGCATCCCCGTCACGCGCCGCGCGCACCCGGGTGGGACTTCTCCATGGCCTCGCAGAATCGGGCGTATCCGTCCAGCTCGGGACCGTCGCTGCGCACCTTGCGGGTGCGGTTGGCCCAGCTTCCCCACAGTCCGGCCGCGATCGCGGCGATAAACGGAATCAGCAACCAGGCGAGAGCCGCCATAAGCCGACCTCCCAACCTGACGAGCGTCCGCAACTGACTGATCAGCAGATTAACCATCCGCACTGACAACGCTCACGGCAGGGGGGCGGTTACGCAACCGGAGCGGTGCTGAGCCGAACGTGCACACATGTACGGCCGTGCGGGGAGGAACTGTGGAGGTCGCCGGCGGGCGCGAGGGCCCAGGTCTCAGCAGGCGCCGACCCACTCCTCGGTACCGTCCGAGAACTTCTGGTGCTTCCAGATGGGTACCTCGTGTTTGAGGTCGTCGATGAGCTTGCGGCACGCCTCGAACGCCTCGCCCCGGTGCGGACACGACACGCCGACGACGACGGCGATGTCCCCCACTCGGAGGTCTCCCACCCGGTGCACGGCCGCCAGCGCCCGCACCGGATAATCGGCGACGACCTTCTCGGCGATGCGCCGCATCTCCACCTCGGCGGTGGGGTGGCAGGAGTATCCGAGGGCGTCGACGTCGGCGCCCCCGTCGTGGTTCCGCACGGTCCCCACGAACAGGGCCGTCCCGCCGGCGGCGTCGTCCCCGACCGCCTGGAACACCTCGTCCACGGACAGCGCGGTCTCCCGGACGCCGATCAGCTTGATGGGATCCTGAGCCGCCTGCTCACCGGGGTGATCGTTCGTAGCTGCCATGCCTCCATCGTGCCGCATGCTCCCGACATCGAGGAATACGAGGTTCACCAGGCACGCGCGCGGTGCCGTTCGGAGTCTTCTACAGTCGCCGTCCCCAGCGGTCGCCGTCCCCAGCGGTCGCCGTCCCCCGCGGTCGTCACTCGCCCGCCGGTCCGGACGGTCAGAGCCGGCGGCGCGCCTTCCGGGCCCGCCGTACGACAGCGGCGGCCCCCAGCAGGGCGACCGTCGCTCCCGCGGCTCCCGCCGCCGTCGCGTCCTTGCGCCCCAGCCGGCGTCCGGCCACGGTGTGCCGCCCGGAGGCCTCCTCCAGCAGCTCGGCCAGCACCTCCTCGTTGGTCCACGCCGGCCGCCACCCGGCGTCGTGCAAGCGGCTCCCGCTGACCACCCAGGGGTACATCGTGTACGCGAGGTCCCCGGCCGGGGAGGGGGTGAGCCCGATCCGGTGCAGCCGGGCCGCCGCGCCGAGCGCGACCGCCGACGGCAGCTCCATCCGCCGGATCCCGCTCAGCTCCTCGACCTCCTCCTGCTCCAGCCATCCGTCGCAGCCGACGGCCAGCTCGCCGTCGACCTTCTCGAGAACGGCGTACTCCAGGGCCCCGCACAGGTCCTCGACATGGCAGAACTGCCAGGCCGGCCGGGAACCGGCCACGACCAGCAGCCGGGGCGACTCGAAGTACCGGGTGAGCGCGGTGTCCGTACCGCCGACCAGCACGGCGGGCCGAACCACGGTGACGTTCAGCCCCGGGTGCGCCCGGGGAGCGCGCCGCGCCAGCCGCTCGATCTCCAGCAGGTCCCCGACGCCGGTGGCCTCGGCGGTGGCCCGCAGCTCGGCGTCCTCCGACAGCGGCAGCTCGTTGTCCGGCAGCGCCCCGTACACCATCGCCGACGTGCACAGCACCACCCGGTGCACCCCGGCCGCCGCGGCGGCGGTCAGCACGGTCTGCGTGCCCCGGACGTTGTACGCGGTCCGCGCTGCCGTGTCGCTGCCGAGGTCCAGGTCGAGCGCCAGATGGACCACCGCGTCCGCGCCCCGCAGCTTGTCCGCGATCGCCGGATCGCGCACGTCCAGGATGTGCCACTGCGCGTCCGCGCACTCCCCGCGCCGCTCGTCGATGGCGATGACCTGCTTGATCTCGTCCGAGGCGGCGAGCCGCTCGGTGAGCAGGGCGCCGACCCCGGTGGCTGCGCCGGTGACCGCGACGACGGGACCGCGCACGGCGGGAGGGGTTGAGTGGTTTCGCGCTGCGCGAACCTGTGGATCTGGGGAACTCACCGGGCGTCTCCAGCGGTTGTCTTCAATACGAGCGCGAGTGAGGCGTACGTACCAGGTACATCCATCCTGCCGCAGCCCTTCCGTGGGCGAAGCACCGAGGCCCGATCCGGTCGGGGTGTCTACGCTGGGTGGTGAATGTCGGGCAGCCGCGCCGCCGGAGGAATCCGGTGGCCTTACCAGCCGAGGAACCCCGTGAGTGACACCCCATTCGGATTCGGCCTTCCGCCGGAGGAGCCGGAAGACGGCGACGAGGGCAAGAAGAAGGACCAGCAGAGCGGTGGTGGGCAGGGACCGGCCAACCCGTTCGGCTTTGGCGGCCTGCCCGGAGCCGGAGGCTTCGGCGCCCCGGGCGCCGACAATCCGCTCGCAGCCATGTTCGGTTCCCTGAACCCCAACGACCTGGGCGCCGCGTTCCAGCAGCTCGGCCAGATGCTCTCCTACGAGGGCGGCCCGGTGAACTGGGACATGGCCAAGCAGATCGCCCGCCAGACCGTCGCCCAGGGCACCCCGGACGGCGTCAAGGACGCGAGCGTGGGCCCCACCGAGCGCTCCGCGGTCGAGGAGGCCGTCCGCCTGGCCGACCTGTGGCTGGACGACGCGACGTCCCTGCCGTCGGGCTCCGGCTCGGCGGTGGCGTGGTCCCGCGCGGAGTGGGTCGAGGCGACCCTGCCCGCCTGGCAGGAGCTGGTCGACCCGGTCGCCGAGCGGGTCGGCGCGGCCATGGGCGACGTCCTGCCGGAGGAGATGCAGGCCATGGCGGGCCCGCTGATCGGCATGATGCGCTCGATGGGCGGCGCCATGTTCGGCACGCAGATCGGGCAGGCCGTCGGCGTGCTCGCGGGCGAGGTCGTCGGCTCGACCGACATCGGGCTCCCGCTGGGTCCGGCCGGCCGGGCGGCGCTGCTGCCGGCCAACGTGGAGGCCTTCGGCAAGGACCTCGGCGTGCCCAAGGAGGAGGTGCGGCTCTACCTGGCGCTGCGCGAGGCGGCCCACCAGCGCCTGTTCGCGCACGTGCCCTGGCTGCGCTCGCACCTGTTCGGCGCCGTCGACGGCTACGCGCGCGGCATCAAGGTCGACACCGCGAAGCTGGAGGACGTGGTCGGCCAGTTCGACCCGCAGAACCCCGAGCAACTGCAGGACGCGCTCCAGCAGGGCATGTTCCAGCCCGAGGACACGCCCGAGCAGAAGGCCGCCCTGGCCCGTCTGGAGACGGCTCTGGCGCTCGTCGAGGGCTGGGTGGACGCGGTGGTCCACGCGGCCGCGAAGCCGCGTCTGTCGTCCGCCGACGCGCTGCGCGAGACCCTGCGCCGGCGCCGCGCCACCGGTGGCCCCGCGGAGCAGACCTTCGCCACCCTGATCGGCCTGGAGCTGCGCCCGCGCCGGCTGCGCGACGCCTCCCGTCTGTGGGCCTCGCTCACGGACGCGCGCGGGGTCGACGGCCGGGACGGCCTGTGGGCCCACCCGGACATGCTGCCGACGGCCTCCGACCTGGACGACCCGGACGGCTTCGTCCACCGCGAGCAGCTGGACTTCTCCGAGCTCGACAAGATGCTCGGCGAGGCGGCCGGCGGCTCCCGCGAGAAGCCGGACCTGAAGAAGCCGGACCTGAAGAAGGACGACGAGGGCAAGGGCGACGACGCCGAGTGAGCCTGTACGACGACGCGGTCCTGGTGCTCAAGGGGTACGAGGACCAGGGTGAGCTGCGCCAGGCCTATCTGGACCATCTGGCCGCCCACCCGGACGGCATGTGGAAGGCCTGCCACGCCGGGCATGTCACCGCGAGCGCCCTGGTGATCGACCCCGAGCACGGCCGGGTGCTGCTCACGCTGCACAGGAAGCTGCGGATGTGGCTCCAGATGGGCGGCCACTGCGAGCCGGGCGACGCGTCCCTGGAGGCGGCGGCCCTGCGCGAGGCGACGGAGGAGTCCGGGATCGGCGCTCTGACCTTGCTGCCCGGCGGCCCGGTGCGCCTGGACCGGCATCCGATCCCGGCGCCGTGCCACTGGCATTACGACGTCCAGTACGCGGTCCTGGCCCCGCGCGACGCCGAGCACGCGATCAGCGACGAGTCGCTGGACGTGCGCTGGTTCGCCTACGACGAGGTGGCGGACGTGGCCGACGACTCGGTCGTACGGCTGCTGGAGGCGACCCGGGCCCGGCTCTGAACGTGTCGAGCCAGGCGCTGAACGTGTAAGGGGCGGCCGCTACGGCGGCCGCCCCTTACGTTTGCTTTCCCTACGGTCGGCGTGCGGTCAGCTCCAGACGTTGCCCTGGTTCTGTCCGCGCGCACCGTGCTGGCCCATGCCGTACTGGGCGGCGAGCCCCTGGCCGATCGCCGCGTTCTGCGGCGGGAGCAGCTCGCTGGGCTGCACGAGCGCGAACCCGGAGCCCATGAAGCTCAGCTCCCAGCCCTCACCGGTGTTGCCGCGCCGCCGCCACACCCCGGAGGAGTGCGTCTGGGCCTGCATCTGCACCCGCAGCCCGGTGGACCAGGCGACGATCGCGTCGGCGTCGCAGTTGACGTACTTGTCGGGCGTGACCTGCATGAGCAGCGGCGCGCCCGAGGTCATCAGGGCGACCTTGCCGCGCCCCGTGATGTTGAGCTGGTACTTCCCCGAGCCGGAGATGCCGTAGAGGCTGTCGACGGCGATGACCTCGTGGTGCAGCGAGGAGTCCATGGCGAGGACGTAGCTGCTGTCGACCGTCAGCCCGTCCTGCTCCACGTCCATGACGTGCACGTACTGGGCGAGGTTGGCGAGGTAGACGGTGCCCTGGCCGTGGCAGCGCATCAGGTCCAGACCCTCGCCGGTGTAGGCGCGGGAGCGGCGCTGGCTGTTGTTCTGGTACTCCGCGTCGAACTCGACGAGGCCCTGGTAGGCGACCATGGTGCCCTTGCGGGCGAGGATGTCGTCGTGGCCCTCCAGGGTGACGCGGAGCATCTGCTTGTTCTGCAGGCTCCAACGATCCTGTGTCTGGAGGTCG
Organism: Streptomyces sp. NPDC002520; assembly: GCF_053595235.1. Classification (NCBI taxonomy): domain Bacteria; kingdom Bacillati; phylum Actinomycetota; class Actinomycetes; order Kitasatosporales; family Streptomycetaceae; genus Streptomyces; species Streptomyces sp. NPDC002520. The sequence continues at coordinate 67,044 of NZ_JBSFXG010000032.1, forward strand.
TTGTACGCGAAAAGCGGGCTCTGCATGCTGTTTCTGCTCCCCCTCAGCCCCGGACCCGGAGGCGGTCGGTGCTGTCTTCGCTGGGCTGGACGACGACGATGCCCTGGCCGGAGAAGGCCATCTGGTAGGCCTCGCCGCTGCCCCGGCCGATCAGTGACTGCGCCTTGAAGCTGCGCTTGCCCTTCACCTTCAGGTTCGGGGACCAGGCGACGAGCGCGTCGGGGTCGACGTACGTCTCGTCCTCGCCGCCTCCGCAGTCGACGACGATCGGCTTGCCCCGGGAGGTCAGCGCGACCCAGCCCTGGCCGGAGATCTTCGTGTTCCACAGGCCCTGCCCGGCGAACTTGGCGAGCCCCTTGACCCGCTCGACGCCCCATTGCAGGTGTGCGTCGAAGGCGAGCAGGTTGGTGGCGTTGACGGAGATGCCGTCGCCGTTGAGGTTGATCACGACGACGTCGGCGCCGTAGTCGGCGAGGTAGAGCAGGCCGTCGCCCGAGCACTTCATCAACGGGGCGCCCTCGCCGGTTACCCAGTCGCGGGCGATCTGACGGACGGCCGGCGGGTTGGGCTCGTACTGGATGAAGCCTTCGTAGGCGACCATCGAGCCCACGCGCGCGAGGAGGTCGTTCCCGGTCTGCATGGCGACCTTCAGCATGTGGTTGCCGTGGTTGTCCATGCGGGCGGTGACGGGTGCGGGGGCGTAGCCCGCGAGCGGCTGGTTCATGACGGGCTCCCTCAGACCTCGTACGGCTGGACGACGATGAAGTTGCCGGGAGCGCCCCGGAACTGGAGGTTGACGCTCTCTCCGGTGTCGCCCGGGTAGGCGTTGCGGCGCATCCGCACCTGGCTGGAGACGATCACCTGGGAGGCCGCCGACCAGGCCACCACCGCGTTGCAGTCGGCGAAGGTCGTGGGCGTCACCGGCAGGACGACGGGCGCGCCGTGCGTCTTGACGACGATGGTGCCGGTGCCCTGGAACTGCATCGTGAACAGCGCGCCGCCGGGGATGCCGTGGCCCTCGATGCGACGGACCTCGTACTGGAGGCTCTCGTCGAAGGCGAGGACGTTCTCGGCGGAGACGCAGATCGCGTCGCCCTGCAGTTCGACGGAGTGCAGGTGGGTGGAGCTCTCGGCGAGGAACACCTGGCCCTGGCCGGTGCAGCGCATCAGCTGCATCTCCTGGCCGGTGGCGTTGCCGACGATGCGCCCGGCGAACCCGGCGCCCTTGTAGCCGAAGTCGACCTTGCCCTGGTAGAGCACCATACTGCCCTGCCGGGCCAGCACGGACTGCCCGCCGATGCCGAGGTCGACGCGGATGAGTTTCTTGTTCTGCTGCGTCCAACGCTGCCCGGTGGGCGTCTCCTTGAAGGCCTGGAGCGCGGCCGTCACACCGGCACCGCCCTGCGGGGCGCCCTGCGGCACTCCGTAGGGGGTGGTCTGCTGGCCGGGGACCTGGCCGTAGGACGGCTGCTGGCCGTAGCCGGGGGGCATGGGCGCGCCGGGCTGGCCGCCGGGGGAGGGCTGCTGGCCGTAGCCCGGCGGCATCGGGGCGCTCGGCTGACCGCCGCCGTACGACGGCTGCTGCGGCTGCGGAGGCTGGCCGTAGGGCGCCGGAGCCGGAGCCGGCGGCGGGACCGTGCCCGCGGCGGGCCCGGTGAGCGGGGCGATGACCGTGGGCGCGCCGTGCACGTCCGGGACCGGCGGCGCCGGGGGCGGGGTGTTGCCCAGGGGCTGCGTGAAGCCCTGCGCGGGCTGCGGCTCGGGGACCGGGGCCGACGCGGGGGAAGGTGCCGGGGCGGGTGCGGCCGGGGCGGCGAACGCGGGCGGAGCGGAGGACTGTGCGGGCGGGGCGAAACCGGGGGCGGCGCCGGTCTGCGGCTGCTGCGGGGCGGCGGGCGCCTCCTCCTCCAGCACCTCGCCGCCGAAGTTCTTCAGCAGCGCGTCCAGTCCGCCGTCGAAGCCCTGGCCGACCGCGGCGAACCGCCACACGTCCTTGAAGTAGAAGTCGCCGAGCATCACGGCGCGCTCGGTGGAGAACTCCGAGCCGTTGAAGGAGTACCGAGCGACTTCCTCGCCGCCGGCCACGATGCGCACATATCCGGGGCTGATCTGCGACATCTGCCCGGCGCCGTCGACGGTCGCGGTGAACGACAGCTTCCGGATGTTCGCGGGGATCCGGTCCAGCGTGATCCGGAACGACTCGGTGTCGCCCGCCTGGGCGCCCAGCAGCTGGATGGACTCCTCCGGGGACTTCGGCTGGTTGAAGAAGACGAAGTACCGGTCGTCCGAGAGACGCTCGTCGGCGTCCAGACCGAAGCAGCTGATGTCGAAGGTCAGTCCGGGGCCGGAGATCTGCACACCTACGTACAGATCCGTGCCCGCCGTGAGGTCACTGATCCTGGCCTTGTGGCCGCGTTGGAATTCCCTGGCCATGCGTTACGACCGTCCCCCATCCCGAATTTTGAGTGCGTCGCGCCAGGCTAACGGCAAACCCCGGCACCGGACGCAGCCGGTACAGACCCGGTACACAACCGCGCCCGGCAGCTCACACAGGGCGCTCATTCACCGCGCGCGCCGGGCACATGCGGCAACCGCTCGGCGGCGACCACACCTTCGAGGTAGCCGCGGGCCCGCTCGGTACGCGGATAGGACTCCAGCAGCCGCCAGAAGTCGGGGCCGTGACCGGGCACCAGGAGATGCGCCAGCTCGTGGCAGAGAACGTAGTCGACGACGTACTCGGGCATCCCCTGCAACCGGTGCGAGAGGCGGATGCTGCCCTCGGCCGGGGTGCACGAGCCCCAGCGGGTGTTCTGGTTGGTGACCCAGCGCACCGAGGCGGGGCGGGCCCTGCCGCCGAAGTACTGCTCCGACAGCCGCTCGGCACGTTCGGTCAACTCGGCGTCGCCCAGCACCCGTCTGCTCTCCTGGGCGGCGAGCTTGTCGAGCATGACGGTGACCCAGCGCTGCTCCTCCGCCTCCGACATGCGGGCGGGAATGAGCACGACGGTGCGATCGCCCTCGCGGTACGCGGACACCGTGCGACGGCGCCGGGTACTCCTGCGGACCTCGATCGCGCTCGCCTTCGAGCCGCTGGGCGGCAGGCTCGTCGTGCTGCGATGTGGCTTTCCGGCGCGGTGCAGTGGGTCGGCGGGCACGCCCCGACGTTACCCGCTGGGCCGCGCCGAAGTCCCGGCTCGGGAACGGTTCCGTGCCGGTGCCCCACCGTGCGCTGGATTCGTACGACCGATATGCCCGACTGGTACGGCCGATTCGTACGACGATCATCCCGAGCCTGTGGACAACGTCCGTCACCCGTCGGCGCGGCCGGGCATTCTGGCTGTCGTCGGCGGAGCGTGACCGGCTCCACCGGCGAAAGCGGCGTTTCAGGAATTCGGAACCCGGAAGACCTCAGGAACTTTTCACGCATCTCCGACACGGACGGACACGGGGGCCTGTCATGCATCCGATGGTGAAGCCGGCACTGCGGCGCGGCTGGCGCGATCTCAACACCGTGCAGTTCGGGATGACTCCGGCGCACGCCATGACCCTGGGGCCGATGGACACGGCGACGGGTCACTTCCTGGAACTGCTCAACGGCACCCGGGGATTGCCCCTGCTGCGCGAGGAGGGCCGCCGGATGGACCTCCCGGACGGCCATGTCGACGCGCTCGTGGACCGGCTCGGCCGTGCGGGGCTGCTCGACGACCCGCACGGCGGCGGGCCGGCCGCGGAGACCCTGCGAAAGCGGGAGGGCGCCCTCGCGCGGTTGCGCCCCGACCTCGCCTCCCTGTCGCTGACCACGGCCGAACCGGGCGGCGCCCTCGACCGGCTCGCCGCCCGCCGCTCCCTGCGGGTGCAGGTACGGGGCGCGGGACGGGTCGGGACCGTGGTGGCCTCGGTGCTGTCCGGCGCGGGAGTCGGCGAGGTCGACGTGCGCGACGTGGGCAGCGTCGAGCCGTGGGACGTGGCCCCGGGCGGACTGTCCGCCGAGTCGGTCGGGCAACGCCGGGACCAGGCGGCGCGGGCGGCCGCCCGACGCGCGGCACCCGACCGCCCGCGCCGAAGCCGCCCCGGACAGCCCTCCTCCACCTCTCCCCCGAACCCGCCCTCTTCCTCCTCTTCTTCCCCTCCTTCCCCTCCGCGCTCCACCCCCTCTCCCTCCCAGCCGTCTCCACCTCCAGCCCTGTCCGGCACGGACGAGCCGGGGCTGTCGCTGGTGATCCTCGCCCCGCGCGACGACGTCGCCGTGCACGCGCCCGACCCGTTCGTCGCCGAGCCGCTCATGGCCTCGGGGACCCCGCATCTCTACGCGGGGGTGGTGGAGGGGACGGGTGTGGTCGGGCCGCTGGTCCTGCCCGGCGAGACGAGCTGCGCGGGCTGCCTCCATCAGGACCGCGTGGACCGGGATCCTGTCTGGCCCCGACTGGTCGCCCAGTGGCGCTCCGGTCGGGCCCGGCAGGTCGGGCCCTGTGATCTCGCGCTGGCCACGGCCGTCGCGGGACTGGCCGCCGCACACGCCCTCGCGTTCCTCGACGGGGAGTCGCCGTCCAGCGCGGGTGCCCGCTGGGAGGCCTCCCTACCCGGCCTGGACTGGCACTCCAGGCCCGTGTGGCCACACTCGGCATGCGGGTGCGCGGTGGTGGAGAAACACAAGAGGGAGCACTCCTCAACCGGCGGAGAGGCGCGCGAGACAATGGCGGTACAACGGCCGTCGACGCAGCGACGACGAGTGACAGGCGCCGCGCGGCCGACTGGGACTTGGAGGGCGCATGTCTGATCTTCCCCGGAAGGCGGTTACCCGTACCGCCAAGCTCGCCGCGCTCCCGCTCGGCTTCGCCGGCCGGGCCACCTGGGGGCTGGGCAAGCGGATCGTGGGCGAGTCCGCGGAGATCGTCGGCCGGGAACTGCAGCAGCGTACGGCCGAGCAACTGTTCAAGGTCCTCGGCGAGTTGAAGGGCGGTGCGATGAAGCTCGGGCAGGCCCTGTCCGTCTTCGAGTCCGCCCTCCCCGAGGAGGTCGCCGGCCCGTACCGGGCAGCCCTGACCAAGCTCCAGGAGGCGGCGCCGCCGATGCCGACCCGCACGGTGCACCTGGTTCTCGAGGAGCGGCTCGGCGCGGACTGGCGCGAGCTGTTCCTGGAGTTCGAGGACAAGCCGGCGGCCGCCGCCTCGATCGGGCAGGTCCACCGGGCGGTGTGGCACGACGGCCGCGAGGTGGCGGTCAAGGTCCAGTACCCGGGTGCCGGCGAGGCGCTGCTGTCGGATCTCGGCCAACTGAGCCGGTTCGCACGGCTGTTGGGGCCGCTCATCCCGGGCATGGACATCAAGCCGCTGATCGCGGAGCTCAGGGACCGGGTCTCCGAGGAACTGGACTACGCGCTGGAGGCCCAGGCCCAGGCCGCGCACGCGGAGGAGTTCGCGGACGACCCGGACGTGGTGGTTCCGGCGGTGGTGCACCAGAGCGAGCAGGTCCTGGTGACCGAGTGGATCGACGGGATCCCGCTGTCCGAGATCATCACGGACGGCACCCAGGAGCAGCGCGACCGGGCCGGACAGCTCCTGGCCCGCTTCCTCTTCTCCGGCCCGGCCCGCACCGGCCTGCTGCACGCGGACCCGCATCCGGGAAACTTCCGGCTGCTGCCCGGCGGCCCCGGCGACGAGGAGGAGTGGCGGCTTGGCGTGCTGGACTTCGGCACGGTCGACCGGCTCTCCGGGGGGCTGCCGCTACCGATCGGCGTCTCGCTGCGGATGACGCTCGACGGCCGGGCCGAGAACGTCTACGAGCTGCTGTGCGAGGAGGGGTTCGTCAAGGACTCCATCGAGCTGGATCCCGACGCGGTCCTCGACTACCTGCTGCCGATCATCGAGCCGGCCCGGGCCGACGAGTTCACCTTCACCCGTAACTGGATGCGCAGCCAGGCCGCCCGCATCGCCGATCCCCGCTCCCCCGCCTACCAGCTCGGCAAGCGGCTCAACCTGCCCCCGGCCTACCTGCTGATACACCGCGTGACCCTGAGCACGATCGGCGTGCTCTGCCAGCTGGGCGCCACGGTGCGACTGCGGGACGAGCTGGAGGAGTGGCTCCCGGGATTCGTCCTCGCGGAGGATCTTCTGGAGGAGTTGTCGGAGGAGGATCCGCCCGAGGAGGAGCTGCCCGAGGAGGTCATCGCGGCCGAGGCGTGAGTCACCACCAGGACGAGTCCAGCCGGCCCTCGATGGCTCTGAGGTTCTCCCGGGAGCAGACGTCGCAGAAGTACTGCCGGACGCCGTTCTCGACGGAACAGGCCCAAGTGGCCGGCTGTGAGCCGTGTGCCTGGGCGCCGCAGCGGGCGCAGGCGAGGGTGCGGCGCTCCGTGGTGGAGCCGCCCTGATCACTTTCTCCGGGAAGACTCGTCACCTCGTGACGATAACCCCGCATCGGCCGATCACCGCGTACAACGCACCGCGGGGGCCGGTCCGTTCGGCCGGACCGGCCCCCGCGGGGAAGGTTTCGCCTCCCTGGGCCGGGAGGCCACCGCTTCAGGTGTGATCGTCTACTGCATGACGGCCATGGCGAGCGCACGGCGGGCGCGCAGCGAGGCGCGCTCCGCCCGGCGCTGCATCCGCCGGGCGGTGGCCAGGCGCACGGCCCGGCGCTCCCGCGCGGCGTCATGCAGGCGCTCGTGCATATGCGCACGGGCCAGGGCTTCTGGGATGAGTTGCATCTCTCGGGTCCTGTTCTTCTGACGCGAACCGGTCGCGCCGTTCGTGGTGAAGTCTTGGGTCGCGGAGCCCGTGGGCTCGCTGGTGGACGGCTTCATCGGGGCCTGCTTCTTGGGGTCGTGCGTGTGGGGGCGATCGATCGTTCCTGCGGTGTTCATGCTGTGACCGGGTTCTTGCGCGGGCGACCACGCGGCCGCTTCCGGGCGACAACGACACCCTGGACGAACAGCTCGCCACCCCAGACGCCCCAGGGCTCGCGCCGCTCCTTGGCGCCGGCGAGGCAGGCCTCCATCAGCGGGCAGGTGCGGCAGAGGGACTTGGCGTACTCGACGTCCGCCGGCGACTCGGCGAAGAAGACCTCCGGGTCGTAGGAGCGGCAGGGGACGGGTACGCCGAGGTTCTCGATGGCGTCGTCGAGCGCGGTGAGCGCGGTGAGGGGGAACAAGGTGGAGTCCTCCGTGAGGCCGGGCGGGGGGAGCGTTTGTGAAGGCGGTACGGACGGGGCGTGCGCTTCGAGTTGCACGGTGTTTCTTCCTCGTCTGGTCGTTCCGGCCGGTTGACCGGGTGTCGGCTTGGTACCGGGTTCTTTCCTTGTCCCGAGGCTCCTTCGCTGTGTCGTCCACGTTGATGGACAAACAGAAGGGCCGCGGATCCCGGATGGGGTTCCGCGGCCCTGAAGGCGCCGGCCTGATCGTCTGTCAGGCTGGATCGCTCCAGGGTTCTGGCCCACGGAAGGCCCACATCAGGTGGTGCTGCGTCGTCTGCTTCCGGAATCCGGCACCGGCCGCCGCAAAGGCATAGGCGTGTGCCTGTGCCGCTACCGCTTCCAGTGCCTTGCTCGGTCGCTCATTGCGCTCACGAACGGGAAGGCCCGCGAGAGACAGGGAGGACGCCGGACGGACGGCACGAATGCCGGACAGACCGGTGCCCTGGTTCGAGGCGCCGAGAATGCACAGGGAGACGGCCGAGCGATCGGTCATTTTGGCCGTGCTGATGAAGCTGCTGTTGATGCTGATCACTGGACTCGCCTCCTCTCGGCGTCTTGGGGACTGGGGTGAGCCAGTCCGTCGGGTATGCAAGTACAACACGGCATCGGGGCCTTGGAGAAGGCCGCCGCTTCCGTGCTTAGAACCTATGGGGATTGCCGGGGCATGTGCAAACTATTTTTTCGACGAGTTCGCATCAGTCGCCCTCAGCCTCTCCCCCGCCCTCCTGACCTGCACAGATGGCCAGAACATCGGCTCCGTAGCGCTGTAGCTTGCGGGTGAGGACGCCCGGGATGCGGGACAACTCGGCCGGGCTGTCCGGCCGGGTCTCGGCGATGGCCATGAGGGTCCGGTCCGTGAAGACGCAGAAGTCCGGCTGTCCGCTGTCCCGGGCCTGGACGGACCGCCACTCCCGCAGCCGTTCGTAGAGGCCCTCGTCCATGTCGGACGGGCAGTCCTCACAGCGCATCAGCTTCATTTCGCCCGCGTCGGTGAGGGTGCGGCCGCAGACCCTGCACCGGGCCGGGGTGCGCTGGGTGCGCCGCGGGACCGCCGGGACACTGCCCGGGGTGCCGCGCTCGATGCCTCCGCCACCGCCGGCCCCCGTGCGGCCGACGGTGGCGGTCGAGCCGGGGCGCAGGCCGTCCAGGAAGTGGCTGGGCCTGCGGTTGGGGCGGCCGCCGGGTGAGCGGGACAGGGACCAGGAGAGATGGAGCCGTTCCCTCGCGCGGGTCACGCCGACGTAGAGGAGGCGGCGCTCCTCCTCGATCTGCTCGTCCGTCTTCGCGTAGGTGATCGGCAGCATGCCCTCGGCGACGCCGACCAGGAAGACGACGTCCCACTCCAGGCCCTTGGCCGCGTGCAGGGAGGCCAGGGTGACGCCCTGGACGGTCGGGGCGTGCTGGGCGTTCGCCCGCTCGTCCAGCTCCGCGACGAAGTCGGCGAGGGTGGCCTTGGGGCGGGCGGCGGCGACGTCGCGGGCGAGGTTGACCAGGGCGGCCAGCGATTCCCAGCGCTCTCTGACGGCTCCGGAGCCGGCCGGAGGCTCGGTGGTCCAGCCCTCTCCGGACAGCACGGCACGCACCTGCGAGGGCAGGTCGACGGCGTCGTCCAGCAGGGAGTCGTTGCCGCCGAAGCGGGCGGCGCCACGCAGGGCGACGCCGGCCTTGCGCACCTCGGGCCGGTCGAAGAAGCGCTCGGCGCCGCGCAGCTGGTACGGGACCCCGGCGTCGGCGAGGGCCTGCTCGTAGGTCTCGGACTGGGAGTTCGTACGGAACAGGACGGCGATCTCGGCGGCCGGGACACCGGCGCCGATCAGTTCCCGGATGCGGCGGGCGGCGCCTTCGGCCTCGGCGGGCTCGTCGGTGTACTCGGTGTAGACGGGGTCGGGGCCCGCGGGGCGCTGGGAGACCAGTTCCAGCCGGTGGTCGGCGGCGCGGCCGGCGGCCTGGGCGAGCAGTCCGTTGGCGAGGCGCACGACCTGGGGGGTGGAGCGGTAGTCGCGGACCAGCTTGACGACGGTGGCGCCGGGGTGGCGGACGCGGAAGTCGAGGAGGTGGTCGGGGGTTGCTCCCGTGAACGAGTAGATGGTCTGGCTGGCGTCACCGACGACGCACAGGCTGTCGCGGTCGCCGAGCCACAGGTCCAGCAGGCGCTGCTGGAGGGGGCTGACGTCCTGGTACTCGTCGACGACGAAGTGCTGGTACTGGGCGCGGACCTGTTCGGCGATGTCGTGCCGGTCCTGGAGGACGGCGACGGTCAGCAGCAGGACGTCCTCGAAGTCGATGACCGCGCGGTCGCGCTTGACGTCTTCGTAGGCCGTGTAGAGGTGAGCGATCTCGGCCGGGTCGCGCGGGGACTCACGGCCGGCCTTCACGGCTGCGTACGCATAGTCGGCGGGGACGGTCTGGGTGACCTTGCACCACTCGATCTCGGCGGTGACGTCCCGCAGCTCGCCCCGGTCGAGGCGCAGGTTGCAGGCGGCGGCCGCGTCGGCGACGAGCTGGATCTTGCGGTCGACGAGCCGGGGCATGCCGCCACCGATCGCTTTCGGCCAGAAGTACTGGAGCTGGCGCAGTGCCGCGGAGTGGAAGGTGCGGGCCTGCACACCGTGGGCACCGAGCTGGCGCAGCCGGCCGCGCATCTCGCCGGCGGCGCGGTTGGTGAAGGTGACGGCGAGCACGCTGGACGGGTGGAGGATCCCCGCGCGCACCCCGTAGGCGATGCGGTGGGTGATCGCGCGGGTCTTGCCGGTACCCGCTCCGGCCAGCACGCACACCGGCCCGCGCAGGGAGGTGGCCACCTCGCGCTGCTCGGGGTCGAGCCCTTCGAGCACCGCGTCGGCAGACTCCGGTGCCTGCGGGAAGAGAGGGGAGTGCGTTGCTGCTGTCACATGGCCATGCTGCCAGGTCGCCCGGGACTGCCGCGCCGGTTGTCCACAGGCGGGGGCTTGCGGTCGTACTGATGCGGCAGGCGTCACAGCGCTCGGGCAGGAACCGGGACGGATGGGGATACCCCCGGCGGGAATGCCGGCCGGATCCCTTACGTTTGCCCTTCTGACCACTTCCCCGAAGCTGCCTGAGGAGCGCGGAGACATGCAGGGCACTGTGACGATGTACAGCACGACTTGGTGCGGCTACTGCCGGCGGCTGAAGAGCCAGATGGACCGCGAGGGCATCGCCTACACCGAGATCAACATCGAGCAGGACCCCGAGTCCGCCGCTTTCGTGGAGAAGGCGAACGGCGGCAACCAGACCGTTCCGACCGTGCGCTTCGCGGACGGCTCGACGCTGACGAACCCGTCGCTGGCCCAGGTGAAGCAGAAGATCGCCGCGTGACGCTCCGCGGGTTGCCCGCGGTGAACCAGCGGCAGGGCGGTCCCTGAGAGATCAGGGGCCGCCCTGCTGTGTCTTGTCCCACACCAGCGAGTAGCGCGATGGCGCAGTCCTCGATCGGCATGCCGGGCGGGCCGCCCGGATCATTTCCGGAGCGGTCCACCCCGGTGCCCGTCTCCGCCCTGGCGGCCGGCACGGCCCGGTGGTAGTGGACGTTGTGGTTCCGGTACGGGTCGCCGGTCACCCGTGACACCTCAGACGAAGCTCCGCGTCGGCAGAGGCCTGCCGTACCACATCTCGATCAGGCGGGCGGCGATGGAGATGCCGTACGGCGGCAGCACCTCGCCGGATTCGAAGGCCGCGTGGAGTTCCTCGCGGGAGAACCAGCGGGCCTCGTGGATCTCGTCGCCGTCGACGTTGATCTCGGTCGTGGTGGCGCGGGCCATGAAGCCGAGCATCAGGCTGGACGGGAAGGGCCAGGGCTGGCTGGCCACGTAGTCGGCCTGGCCGACGACGACGCCGGCCTCCTCGAAGACCTCGCGGCGCACCGACTGCTCGATGGATTCGCCGGGTTCGACGAAGCCGGCGAGCGTGGAGAAGCGGCCCTCGGGCCAGTGGACCTGGCGGCCGAGCAGGATGCGGTCGTCCTCGTCGGTGACCGCCATGATCACCGCCGGGTCGGTGCGCGGGTAGTGCTCGGCGCCGCAGGCGGGGCAGCGGCGGATGTGGCCGGCGGCCGCGATGACCGTGCGCTCGCCGCAGCGGGAGCAGAAGCGGTGGGTGCGCTGCCAGTTCTCCAAGCCGACCGCGTGCACCATCAGACCGGCGTCGCGCGGGGAGAGCAGCAGGCCCGCCTCGCGCAGCCCGGCGGGGCGGGCTGACTGGTCGATGCGGCCGGGAAGCGAGTCCTTCTGGAGCGCGAAGTAGCTGACGCCCTCCTCGTCGTTGCCCAGGAAGTAGCGGTGTGCCTCGGTGAGCGGCGCCTCGAAGGACGGGGTCATGACGAGTTCGGTCCGGCCGTCCGGCGTCTCGTCGATGAGCACCTGGCCGCCGGAGACGACGAAGCAGCGGGTCGTGGGGTGGCTCCACGCCGCCGCGAGCCAGGCCTCGTCGAGCCGGTGGTGGGCGGCGCGGTCGATGCCGCTCGCGGCGGTCAGTGAGATGGGGCGGTCGGCGGTGTGGTCGGTCCAGGTGGTCACGGGTGCTTCCAACTCCCCCAGTGGAACGGTTCGTTTGGGCGGGCGGTGCGGCAGGGTGTGGGCCGGACGGCACCGGTGCGGGCGCGGGCGGGGCGTGCGGGGCGGTTCTCCAGTGTGCCCCGCCCGCGACGCCCTCCCGGACGGCGCGGTCCGGGTCAGGGGGCGTGACGCCAGTTCTCGGCGAGGTCGCTCCACAGGTAGGCACTGGTCTCGACGCCCTTGAGGAGGAGGTCCAGCTCGACCTTCTCGTTCGGGGCGTGCCAGCCGTCGGAGGGGACGGAGATGCCGAGGAAGAGGACGGGGGCGCCGAGGATCTCCTGGAGGTCGGCGGCGGGGCCCGAGCCTCCTTCGCGGGTGAAGCGGACCGGTCCCTGGAAGGCACGGCCCATGGCGCGGGCCACGGACTGCAGCGCGGGGTGGTCGAGCGGGGTCAGGCACGGGCGCGTGGCGGAGCCGAAGTCGATCTCCAGCCGGATCCCGGCGGGCACCTGCTCGGCGGCCCAGGCGCGGACGGCCTTCTCGACGTGGTCGGGGTCCTGGCCCGCGACGAGCCGGAACGACAGCTTCACCAGCGCCGAGGAGGGGATGATCGTCTTGCTGCCGGCGCCCTGGTAGCCGCCGCCGATGCCATTGACCTCGGCGGTCGGGCGGGCCCAGATGCGCTCCAGGGTGGTGTGTCCGGCCTCGCCGTGGGTGGCGTGGGACTTGGCGGTGCGCAGCCACTGCTGCTCGTCGAAGGGAAGCTCGGCGAACAGCTCGCGCTCGCGGTCGGTCAGCTCGACGATGCCGTCGTAGAAGCCGGGGACGGCCACGCGCGCGTGCTCGTCGTGCAGGGCTGACACGAGGCGGGCGACGGCGGTGGCCGGGTTGGGGACGGCGCCGCCGAAGGAGCCGGAGTGGATGTCCTGGTCGGGGCCGTACAGCCGGATCTCGCACTCGGCCAGGCCGCGCATGCCGGTGCAGACGGTCGGGGTGTCCTCGGCCCACATACCGGTGTCGGAGACGATCACGGCGTCGGCGGCGAGCCGGTCGGCGTGCTCGACGACGAGGTCCCGGAAGTGCGGGGAGCCGGACTCCTCCTCGCCCTCGATCAGCAGCTTGAGGTTGACGGCGGGGGCGGTACGGCCGGTGGCGGCGAGGTGCGCGCGGACGCCGAGTGTGTGGAAGAACACCTGACCCTTGTCGTCGGCGGCCCCGCGCGCGTAGAGGCGGTTCTCGCGGACGACGGGCTCGAAGGGGTCGGTGTCCCAGCCGTCCTCGGGGGCGGCGGGCTGCACGTCGTGGTGGCCGTAGACGAGGACGGTGGGTGCCTCGGGGTCGCCCGAGGGCCACTCGGCGAAGACGGCCGGGGCGCCCGCGGTCGGCCAGACCTCGACGGTCGTGAAGCCGGTGTCACGGAGCCGGGCGGCGAGCCAGTCGGCGCTGCGCAGTACATCGGGAGCGTGGTCGGGCTGGGCCGACACCGAGGGGATGCGCAGCCAGGCGACGAGGTCGTCGAGGAAGGCGGCACGGTGCTGCTCGATGTACGTGCGGACGACGCTGTCCGGGGTCTGGCTCATGCATACGAGCCTATCGGCCCGCACCGGCATCCTCGGCGGGCGTTTCGTCACACCCCGGCGACCCCGATTGGCCGATTCGTACATTTGTGAGCAGCCGCTCCAGGGCGGCCCGGTCCGGCAGGTTCCCGGGCCGTACGACCTCGCCGGTGCGCACGTACAGGAAGGCCGCCGTGACCGATTCGGGCGGGATGCCCTGTTGCTCGGCCCAGCCCAGCCGGTAGACAGCTAGTTGGAGCGGGTCGGCGGTGCGGCCGTGGCCGGTCTTCCAGTCGACGATCTCGTAGGTCGCCTCGTCGCCCTCGCCGTTCCTGTACACGGCGTCGATCCGGCCGCGTACGACCCGGCCGCCGAGGGCTAGCTGGAAGGGGAACTCGACGCGGTACGGGGTGCGGTGGGCGTACTCGGTGCGTTCGAAGGCCTCCTTGAGGGTTTCGAGGTCGCGTTCGTCGGCGATCTCGGCGTCGCTGCCGGGCAGTTCGTCCGGCTCGAGCATGGGCAGCGTCAACTCCTCGAAGCGGGCTTCGACCCAGGCGTGGAACCGGGTGCCTCGGCGTGCGGCCGGTTGCGGAGGGCGCGGCATGGGGCGCGCGAGTTCCTGCGCGAGCCCGTCCGGGTCCGCCGCGAGGCGCAGCACCTGCGACGCGGTCAGCGTGACCGGTAGGGGGACGTCCGTGACGCTCTGCCGTGCGCGCGTCAGTTCTCCGGCGAGGGCGTCGAGGTCCCGGTCCCAGGACGCGACGGCACGGGCCTCCTCGGGGGTGAGGGGCGCGGGGCGGTGCGGCTCGGCGGGGTGGGTGTGCGGGTCCGCGGCCGGGGCGTGCGGGGGCTCGACCGGGGCGGGCGCCTGGTGGGGGATGGTCGGGCGGCCGACAGCCCGGGCGTCCCGGTCGGCGGGCTCCTGTGCGGGGGCGCCGTCGTCGTGGGGGTGCTCGTGCTCGTTCAGAGGCTCGTCGGCGTAGGGGCCTTCCGCGTGAGGGGCCTCCGCGGCGTGCGGGCCCTCCGCGTAAGGGGCCTCGTCGTACGGGTCCGCGTCGTACGGAGCCGGGTCGTACGGGTCCTCGCCGTCCGGGTCCTCGTCGTAGGGGTCGGTGCCGTACCCGCTCTCGGTGCAGGGGCCCTCGTCGTCCGGGGGCGGGGGCCAGTCGGGGTCGTCGAAGGTGTCCGGGTCGTGGGTGGCCGGCGGGGGGCCGTCGAGCCGGGTGGACAGGGCGTCCAGGTGGGCGAGGACGGTCTCGGCGGCGGCGCGGCGGCGGGCCAGGGCCGCGTCGTCCAGCGGCAGCGGCCACACCTGGTCGGCGGTGGCCGTGTGCAGGGCCGGGTTCTCCTCGTCCTCGGCGGGCTCGTCGGCCCACACCTCGATCTCGCCGTTTCCGGCGACGCAGTGCTCGTACAGGGCCTGGAGGAAGTCGGAGGGGCCGCGCGGCTTCTTCTGGCTGGGTCCCCACCAGTGGCCGGAGCCGATGAGGAGGGAGCGGGGGCGGGTGAAGGTGACGTAGCCGAGGCGGAGTTCCTCGGTGTGCTGGTGCTCCTTCATGGCCTCGTGGAAGGCCTTCATGCCGCGCGAGTCCCAGGTCTCGATGTCGGGCAGGGTGTCGGTGTCGCCGCGCAGGGCGTGCGGGAGCACCTTGGCCTGCGCGGTCCACTTCTCGCGGCCCTGTGCGCTGGGGAAGGTTCCGCCCACGAGTCCGGGGACGGCCACGACGTCCCACTCCAGGCCCTTGGACTTGTGCGCGGTGAGCACCTTGACGGTGTTCTCGCCGCCGGGCAGGGCGTTGTCGAGGCCCTTCTCGTACTGGGCGGCGGTGCGCAGGAAGCCGAGGAAGGCCAGGAGGGTGGCCTCGCCGTCGCCGGCCGCGAAGGAGGCGGCGACGTCCAGGAAGTTGGAGAGGGTCTCGCGGCGGCGGGCGGCCAGGGCGTGCGGGGACGCCGACAGCTCCACTTCCAGGCCGGTGACCGCCAGGACGCGGTGCAGGACGTCCATGAGCGGGTCGGACAGGGAGCGGCGCAGGTCGCGCAGTTCGGCGGCGAGGCGGGCGAAACGCACGCGCGCGTCCGGGGAGAACGGCAGCCCGTCGTCGTACCCACCCTCCTCCACGGGGGTCTCCAGGAAGGTGTCCAGGGCGTCCGCGAGCGATATCACCTCGGACGGGTCGACCCCCTCGACGGCCTCGGCGAGCCTGCGGTCGGGGTCGTCGGTGTCGCGGGCGTGGGCGTGGGCGACGAGCAGACGGGCGCGGCGGCCCAGGAGGGCGAGGTCGCGGGGGCCGATGCGCCAGCGCGGGCCGGTCAGCACCCGGACCAGGGACGCGTTGGCCCCGGGGTCCTGGAGGACCTCGCAGACGGCGACGAGGTCGGCGATCTCGGGCAGGTGCAGCAGCCCGGACAGGCCGACGACCTCCACGGGGACGTCCCGGGCGACGAGGGCGCCCTGGATCTCGGCGAAGTCGGTCGCGGTACGGCACAGGACGGCGATCTCGCCGGGTGCCGTGCCGGTGCGCACGAGGTGGGCGAGGGAGTCGGCGATCCAGTCGATCTCCTCGGCGTGCGTGCCCAGCAGGGCGCAGCGGACCGTGCCGTCCCGTTCGGCGCCGGGTGCCGGGCGGAGGGCCGCCACGCCCGCGTGCATGGCGCGCAGGGGCTCGGCGAGGCCGTTGGCGAGGTCGAGGAGGCGGCCGCCGCTGCGCCGGTTCTCGCTGAGTGCCTGGCGGGTGGCGGGGCTGCCGTCGGCGAGCGCGAAGTGCTCGGGGAAGTCGTCGAGGTTGGCGACGGAGGCACCGCGCCAGCCGTAGATGGCCTGGCAGGGGTCGCCGACGGCGGTCACGGGGTGGCCGGTGCCGGCGCCGAAGAGTCCCGCCAGCAGGACACGTTGGGCCACGGAGGTGTCCTGGTACTCGTCCAGGAGGACGACGCGGAACTCCTCGCGCAGCAGCCGGCCCACCTCGGGGATGCGGGCGAGGCGGGCGGACAGGGCGATCTGGTCGCCGAAGTCGAGCAGGTCGCGCTCGCGCTTGGCGGTGCGGTAGCGCTGGACGAGTCCGGCCAGTTCGCGGCGGGCGGCGGCGGTCTCGGGCACCTTGCGCAGGTCGGCGTTGGTGAGCTTGGCGCCCTGGAGGGTGTGCAGCAGGTCGGCGTCCCAGGCGCGCAGCTCCTGGGGGGCCACGAGGTGTTCGGCGAGTTCGGAGTCGAGGGTGAGCAGGTCGCTGACGAGGTCGGCGAAGGAGCGGGTGAGCGCGGGGTAGGGGCCGGGGGCCTCGCGCAGCACGCGCGCGGCGAGCTGGTAGCGGGTGGCGTCGGCCAGCAGACGCGAGGTGGGTTCGAGGCCGAGGCGCAGGCCGTGGTCGGTGAGCAGCCGGCCGGCGAAGGCGTGGTAGGTCGAGATGACCGGTTCGCCGGGCGGGTTGTCGGGGTCGATGACCTCCGGGTCGGTGACACCGGCCTTGATCAGGGCCTTGCGGACGCGTTCGGCGAGTTCGCCCGCGGCCTTGTTGGTGAAGGTCAGGCCGAGGACCTGCTCGGGGGCGACCTGCCCGGTGCCGACCAGCCAGACCACGCGGGCGGCCATCACGGTGGTCTTGCCCGAACCGGCTCCGGCCACGATCACCTGCGGGGCGGGCGGCGCGATGATGCAGGCCGTCTGCTCCGGGGTGAACGGGATGCCGAGGAGCTCCTTGAGCTGCTCGGGGTCGGTGATACGGGCGGGCATGTCGTCAGAGGCTAGCGGCGGGCACTGACATCCGAGGACCGATCGACCTCCCGGGGCGGAGGAACCGCAGGTCAACGCGTGTGGTGCCGTACGTCACCCCGCCGCGGGCACAGGTCACTCGACCACGTGCCGCCCCTCGGGCCGGGCGCTGCACGAGGCGCGGAACGCGCAGTGCGTGCAGTGCTGGCCGGTGGTCGGTGTGAACCGCTCGTCGAGGACCTTCCCGGCGGCGGTGGCGAGCAGGTCGCCGACCCACTCCCCCTCCAGCGGCTCCTGGGCCTGCACCTTGGGCAGGCTCTCACCGCCGTCCCGTTTCGCGGCCCCTTGCCGCAGATGCACCAGTTCGGCGCCTCCGGGTTCGGGGCGCCGGCCGTCGAAGGCGGCGTCGACGGCGCCCTCGTTCACGGCGAGCTGGTAGACGGCGAGCTGCGGATGGCGGGCCACCTCGGCGGCGCTGGGCGCCTGCTTGCCGGTCTTGAAGTCCACGACGTAGGCGCGGCCCTCGCCGTCCGTCTCCACGCGGTCCATCTGGCCGCGGATGCGGACCTCGTAGTCGCCCGCTTCGAGGGTGACGTCGAAGTCCTGCTCGCTGACCACGGGAGTGCGCCCGGTGCGGTCCAGCACGTGCCAGTTCAGGAAGCGTTCGAGCGCCACGCGCGCGTTGTCCTTCTCCTGGGCCGACTTCCAGGGCGCGTCGAAGGCGAGCGCGTTCCACACCGAGTCCAGGCGCTCCATCAGCACGTCGAGGTCGGCGGGGGTGCGGCCGGAGGCGACCTCGTCGGCGAGGACGTGGACGACGTTGCCGAAGCCCTGGGCCGCGGTGGCGGGCGCGTCGGCCTTCACCTCACGGCCCAGGAACCACTGGAGGGCGCACGTGTTGGCGAGCTGGTCGAGAGCGCTGCCGGAGAGGACGACGGGCTGGTCGCGGTCCCGCAGCGGCACCTTGCTCTCGGTGGGCTCGAACATGCCCCACCAGCGGTAGGGGTGCGCGGACGGCACCAGGGGGCGGCCGTCCTCGTCGGCGAGGGCGGCGAGCCTGGCCAGCCGGCGGGCGGCGGCCTCCCGCAGGGCCGCCGAGACGCGCGGGTCGACGGTGGTGGCGCGCAGCTCGGCGACGAGCGCGGCCACCGACAGGGGGCGGCGCGGGCGGGCGGTGACGTCGCGGGGTTCGACGCCCAGCTCGGTCAGGAAGCGGGAGGGCTGGTCGCCGTCGTCGGCGGGTGCCTTCACGGCGGTGACGACGAGACGCTCACGCGCGCGCGTGGCGGCCACGTAGAACAGCCGGCGCTCCTCGGCGAGCAAGGCGCCCGGGGTGAGCGGTTCGGCGAGTCCGTCGCGACCGATGCGGTCTGCCTCCAGGAGGGAGCCGCGGCGGCGCAGGTCGGGCCACAGCCCTTCCTGGACGCCGGCGACGACCACCAGCCGCCACTCCAGGCCCTTGGAACGGTGCGCGGTCATCAGGCGGACGGCGTCGGGCCGTACCGCGCGACGCGTGAGGGTGTCGGCCGCGATGTCCTGGGCCTCGATCTCCTCCAGGAAGTTCAGCGCGCCGCTGCCGCCGGTGCGCTCCTCCGCGCGCGCGGCCGTGGCGAACAGCGCGCACACGGCGTCCAGGTCACGGTCGGCGTTGCGGCCGGCCGCGCCGCCGCGCCGGGCGGCCCGCTCCAGACGCGCGGGCCACGGCGTGCCGTCCCACAGGTCCCACAGCGCCTCCTCGGCCGTACCGCCGCCGGCGAGCCGCTCGCGGGCCGTACGCAGCAGAGCGCCGAGGCGTTGCGCCCCGCGCGCGTACGCCGGGTCGTGCGCGACCAGCCGCTCGGGTTCGGCGAGCGCCAGTGCGAGCAGTTCGTCGGACGGTGGCGGCACCGGATTCCCGGCGACCCGTTCCTCCTCGCGCAGGGCACGCCCGAGCCGCCGCAGATCGGCGGTGTCCATGCCGCCGAGAGGGGAGGCGAGCAGCGTGAGCGCGGTCTCGGCGTCGAGCCAGCGCGTGTCGGGGGCGGATTCGGCGGGCGTCCGCTCATCAGTGGCGGGCGTCCGCTCGTCAGTACCGAGGGACGCCTGCTCGCCAGTACCGAGGGACGCCTGCTCGTCGTCGGCAGCATCGGCAGCGGCCCGGGCGTCGGCATCGTCAGCCGCCCACTCGTCGGCATCGACGGCTGCCGGCTCGTCGCCGTCGTCGGGCGCCCGCTCGTCGCCGTCGTGGGTCGCCCGCTCGGTGGTCTCCGCCGTGGCCGCCGCTCTGAGGGCCGTCAGCAGAGGCGCGACCGCCGGTTCGTGGCGCAGGGCCAGGTCGTCGCCGTCGATGTCCAGGGGGACGCCGGCGGCGGTCAGGGCGCGGCGGAGAGTGGGGATGGTCCGGGATCCGGCGCGCACCAGGACGGCCATGTCGCTCCAGGGGATCCCGTCCTCGAGGTGCGCCCGGCGCAGGATGTCGGCGACGTTGTCCAGTTCCGCACCGGATGTCGGGTACGTGTAGGCCTCGACGCGGCCGCCGTCGCCAACGGCGGCCGGTTCGCGGTGCGCGCGCGCCTTGTCGGCGGGCAGCCGGGGAAGCGGCATGCGCTGGGTGATCAGGCGGGTCGCTGCGAGCAGGGCGGCACCGGAGCGCCGGGAGGTGCGCAGCACCTCGACCCGGGCGGGGCGGCCGTCCGCACGCGGGAAGGCCTCCGGGAAGTCGAGGATGCCGTTCACGTCGGCGCCCCGGAACGTGTAGATCGACTGGTCGGGGTCGCCGAGGGCGACCAGGGTGCGGCCACCGCCCGCCAGGGCGTGCAGCAGCCGTACCTGGGCGGCGTCGGTGTCCTGGTACTCGTCGACGTACACGGCGTCGTACTGGGCGGCGAGCCGGGTCGCGACCTCGGGGCGGTGGGCGAGCAGCACCGCGCGATGGACCAGTTCCGCGTAGTCGATGACGCCCCGCAGGTCGATGACGTCGAGGTACTCGGCGAGGAACGCGGCGGCCGCCCGCCAGTCGGGCCGGCCGATGCGGCGGGCGAAGGCGTCCAGGGCGCCGGGGCCGAGGCCCAGCTCGCGGCTGCGGGCGAGGACGGCCCGGACCTCGTCGGCGAACCCGCGCGTGGTCAGGCAGGCACGCAGCTCGTCCGGCCAGCGCACATGTCCGAGACCGAGCCGCTCCAGCTCGGGCTGTCCGGCGAGCAGCTCGCGCAGGGTGACGTCCTGCTCGGGGCCGGACAGCAGGCGCAGCGGTTCGGTGAACAGGCCGGCGTCCTGGTGGGCGCGGACCAGGGCGTAGCAGTACGAGTGGAAGGTGGTCGCCCGGGGCGCGCGGGTCGCGCCGATGCGCAGGGCCATGCGGTCGCGCAGGTCGACGGCGGCCTTGCGGCTGAACGTCAGCACCAGGATGCGTTCCGGATCCGCGCCGCGGGCGATGCGCGCGGCGACGGACTCCACCAGCGTGGTGGTCTTGCCGGTACCGGGACCGGCAAGAACGAGGAGCGGGCCGCCCCGGTGGTCAACCACGGCGCGCTGTGCGGCGTCCAGACGAGGGGGATCCACTTCGGCCGGCGGGGTGCGGACCAGTCGGTAAGCGCCACGGGTCCCCTGTCGCACCTGGGGGTGCGGCAGTCGCCTGATGGAGGGAGAGGAGCTCACGTGGTTCGCCGGTCCTGGTGGTCTTGCTGGTGGGCAGGCGGTCACGCGTGCGAGGCGGTGGCCGCGGGGTGAGGGAGACACGTGCAGCCGACGCTACGCCGCCGCACCGGGCTGAAGCAGGACTTCCGCTTCTTCCCTCGCGACGCTCGCGGCTCTCGGGCCACGCGGGCCCCTCGTCTCACGAACGTACGTCATGCCACGGACGTCCCCCGTGTCCCTCGTACGGGCCACAGGTTCCCTCCGGAGGCAACGAATGGCGGAAGCTGTCAGGTGTGACCCTCTGTGCCCGCGTCCCGTGCGGCTGCTCCCATGTCGCCGGCGTCCACGTCGCCCGCGGCCATGTCGCCTGCGCCCACGTCGCACGCGGCCGTGTCGCCGTCCCACCGCGCCCGCCTCATGTCGAGCCGCGGCAGATGGCCCTCGCCGCTCCGGCTCGCCTGCTTCAGCGGGGTGCCCTCCTCGCGGTAGTGACCGAGCGCCTCCAGCTCGTGGCCGGGCAGCAGCACCCCGTCGGAGCGCACCACGCGCCACCACGGCACCGCGCCTCCGTAGAGGGACATCACCCGGCCCACCTGACGTGGTCCGCCCACCCGTCGCCCACCACCGCCCTTGCCGGAGAGCGCTTCGCGCTCGCCCCTCTCGCCTTCCAGCCACTCCGCGACGTCCCCGTACGTCATGACCCGGCCGGGCGGGATGCCCTCGGCGACGTCCAGGACACGCTCGGCGTACTCCGGAAGCGCGTCCGTGTCCTCGGCAGGGGTCCGCTCGCTCATTCGTCCCATCCTGCCGCACGGCACCGACAAGGCGGCCCGGACGACCGGGCCCGGACTCTCGCCCCCGAGCGGCCCTTCCGGCAGACTGTCCGCCCCCGCATCTGCACCCTGATGCCCGCGCGTGTCGGCTGGGCATGCCACCATCGTGCGGGCGGTGACCGGTGATACGAGACCAAGAAGAGACCATGAAACAGCAGGGCGTGCACCCCGAGGACGCGGAGGGCACCCCTGGCGCGGCCGCGCGCGCAGGCACCACCCCCGCGGGCGCGGACGACTCAGGCACCGGCACCAGCACTGGCACCGGCACCCCGGACAAGGACGAGGGTGTGCGGCCGTCGGACACGCGCACGCATGACGGCGCGGCCGGCGGTGACGAACCTGGCCGCGCGGCCCACGGCGACGAACGTGGCAGCGCGGCCGACGGCGACGAAGGGGCGCACGTCCCCGGGACCGCACGCACCGCACCGGTCCCCTGCGACGATCCCGACCCCGGCGATCCCCACCCCGACGAGGTCGAGGGCGACGAGCCCCTGCTTCCCGCGCGCGTGCACCGCCCCTCCGACCTCATGCGACTCCTGGTGGGCGTGCTCGCCATCGTCGTCCTGCTGGCGATCGCGGCGTTCGCGCACGGCACCACCTCAGGCCTCGAACAGGACATCAACAAGGGCACCGGCCAGGCTCCGGACCTGCTGATCAAGATCGCGGGACTCGCTTCGAGCATCGCGATCCTCCTGGTGCCGGTCGCCTTCGCGATCGAACGGCTGATCAAACGGGACGGACTGCGGATCGCCGACGGCGTCCTGGCGGCCGTCCTCGCGCACGGTGTGACGCTCGCCACCGACCTGTGGGTGGCCCGGGGCGCCCCCCACTCCATCCAGGAGGCGCTCACTCAGCCCTCGCCGGGCGACCTGAACGCCCTGACCGATCCGGTGCACGGCTATCTCGCGCCCGTCATCGCCTACATGACGGCCGTCGGCATGTCCCGCAGACCCCGCTGGCGCGCGGTGCTGTGGATCGTGCTGCTGCTCGACGCCTTCTCCATGCTGGTCACCGGCTACACGACCCCCTTCTCGATCATCCTGACGGTGCTGATCGGCTGGACCGTCGCCTACGGCACGCTGTACGCCGTCGGCTCGCCCAACGTCCGGCCCACCGGGCGGACCCTGATGGCGGGGCTCCGGCACGTCGGATTCCACCCGGTCACCGCGGCCCGCGAGGAGATCCTGGACACGGAGAACGGCGACCGCGGGCGGCGGTACTTCGTCACCTTGGAGGACGGCCCGCCGCTGGACGTCACGGTCGTCGACCGGGAGCAGCAGGCCCAGGGCTTCTTCTACCGGGCCTGGCGCAACCTGACCCTGCGCGGCTTCGCCACCCGCTCCAGCCTTCAGTCGCTGCGGCAGGCGCTGGAACAGGAGGCGCTGCTGGCGTACGCGGCGATCGCGGCCGGCGCCAACGCGCCCAAGTTGATCGCCACCTCCGAACTCGGCCCGGACGCGGTGATGCTCGTCTACGAGCACACCGGCGGACGCACGCTGGACTCCCTGGCCGACGAGGAGATCACCGACGAGCTACTGCGCAACACCTGGCACCAGGTGCAGGCCCTGCAGTCCCGGCGCATCGCGCACCGCAGGCTCGCCGGTGACGCCGTTCTGGTGGATCGTTCCGGCAAGGTGATCCTCGCCGAGCTGCGCGGCGGCGAGATCGCGGCAGGCGAGCTGCTGCTGCGCATGGACGTGGCGCAGCTGCTCACCACGCTCGGTCTGCGGGTGGGCGCCGAGCGGGCCGTCGCCTCGGCGGTCGGCGTGCTCGGCCCCGACGCGGTCGCCGACTGTCTGCCGATGCTTCAGCCCATCGCGCTGACGCGCTCCACGCGCGCGACGCTGCGCCGGCTGGCCCGGGAACGGGCCCACCGCGAGCGCGAGGCGGTGCTGGAGGCGTCCCGCCAGGACAAGCTGGCCCGGCAGGAGGCCTCCGAGACGACCGGGACCGTGGTCGAGAAGCCCGACAAGAAGGCGGTCCGCGCCGAGCAGCGCGCCGAGAAGCGGGCCATCGACGAAGCCCTGGACGAGGCCCGCGAGGAGGATCTGCTCACCCAGATCCGGCACCAGGTGCTGCGCATCAGGCCCCAGGCGCCCGTGGAGCCGGCCCGTCTGGAGCGGGTGCGGCCCCGCACTCTGATCAGCTTCATCGCCGGTGCCATCGGTGCCTACTTCCTGCTGACCCAGCTCACCCACATCGAGTTCGGTCCGCTGATCGCCAACGCCCAGTGGGGCTGGGTGCTCGCCGCGGTGCTGTTCTCGGCGCTCAGTTACGTGGCCGCCGCGATGGCGCTGCTGGGGTTCGTGCCGGAGCGGGTGCCCTTCCCGCGCACGGTGGCGGCCCAGGTCGCCGGGTCCTTCGTGAAGATCGTCGCGCCTGCGGCCGTCGGCGGCGTCGCCCTGAACACGCGCTTCCTCCAGCGTCAGGGGGTGCGCCCGGGGCTCGCCGTGGCGAGCGTGGGCGCCTCGCAGCTGTTCGGGCTCGGCTGCCACATCCTGATGCTGCTGTCGTTCGGCTATCTGACCGGCACGGAGAAGACGCCGTCGCTGTCGCCGTCCCGGACGGTCATCGCGGGTCTGCTGACCGTGGCGGTGCTGGTGCTCGTGGTGACCTCGGTGCCGTTCCTGCGGAAGTTCGTCGTCACGCGCGTGCGGTCGCTGTTCGCCGGTGTCGTGCCGCGCATGCTCGACGTGCTCCAGCGGCCGCAGAAGCTCGTCACCGGCATCGGCGGCATGCTCCTGCTGACCGCCTGCTTCGTGATGTGCCTGGACGCCTCCATCCGCGCGTTCGGCAACGGTCACGCCTCGCTGAGCATCGCCAGCGTCGCCGTCGTCTTCCTCGCCGGAAACGCGCTCGGCTCGGCCGCGCCGACCCCGGGCGGTGTGGGCGCGGTCGAGGCGACCCTCACGGTCGGTCTGATCGCCGTCGGCCTCCCCAAGGAGGTCGCCGCCCCTGCCGTCCTGCTGTTCCGGCTGCTGACCCTGTGGCTGCCGGTGCTGCCGGGGTGGCTGGCCTTCAACCAGCTCAGCCGCAAGGGAGCCCTGTAGGAACACCCGGGGCGCCCCGTCGACCCGGCAAGCAGGCGCGCCCTCGCGCCCCGGCCCTCGAATCCGACCCCGGACACCCCGGCGACCCGGCGACCCGGCGACCCGGCGACCCGGCGACCCGGCGACCCGGCGACCCGGCGACCCGGCGACCCGGCGACCCGGCGACCCGGCGGAACGTACCTCGTACGGCTCGTGTCCCGCGCGCCGCCGCCCGCGCGCCCGCAGGATGGCTATATGGCGAACCCTTCCCGGCTGCGTGCCGCTGCCCTGACCACGAGCGCCGCGCTACTGACCACCTTGCTGGCCGGATGCGGCGGCAGTTCCGGGGTCGGGGACCTGACGGCGCAGAAGCTGGACTGGACCGACTGCCCGGCGCCGTCCGAGGCGGAGGGCGCCGGCAGCGCCCCGTCCCCGCTGCCGGGCGGCGCCAGGTGGCAGTGCGCCACCATGAAGGCGCCGCTGGACTGGAGCAGGCCCAAGGGCGCCACCATCGACATCGCCCTGATCCGCGCCCGGGCCAGCGGGCCCGCGAACAAACGGATCGGCTCGCTCCTGTTCAACTTCGGCGGCCCCGGCGGCAGCGGCGTGACCACGCTGCCCGCCTTCGCCCAGGACTACACCGCCCTGCGCGCCCGCTACGACCTGGTCAGCTTCGACCCGCGCGGAGTCGGCCGCAGCGCGCCGGTGAAGTGCCTGAACGACGCCCAGCTCGACGAGTACTTCCAGCAGGACGCGACCCCCGACGACAGCGCCGAGCAGACCGAGCTGGTGAACCGCACCAAGCAGTTCAACAACGCCTGCGAGCAGAACTCCAGGAAGGTCCTGCCGCATGTGCGCACCACCGACGCGGCCCGCGACATGGACCTGATGCGCCAGGTCCTGGGCGACGCCAAGCTGCACTACTTCGGCATCTCCTACGGCACCGAACTCGGCGGCGTCTACGCCCACCTGTTCCCCGAGCACGTCGGCCGGGCCGTTTTCGACGGGGTCGTCGACCCCACCGAGGACCCCGAGCAGAGCGCCCTCAGCCAGGCGAAGGGCTTCCAGCTCGCGCTCGACAACTTCGCCGAGGACTGCACGTCCAAGACCACCGAATGCCCGATCGGCGACACCGCACAGGACGTGAAGGACCGTATCGCCACATTGCTGTCGGACCTGGACAAGAAGCCCATCACCGGCATCTTCCCGCGCGAGCTGACCCAGACCGTGGCGACCAACGGCATCGCGCAGTCCCTGTACTCGAAGGACTTCTGGGAGTACCTCACCGAGGGCCTGGAGGAGGCGTACGACGGTGACGGCAAGATCCTGATGCTGCTGTCCGACTCGCTGAACGGCCGCAGCGAGAACGGCGAGTACAGCAACCTCACCGCGGCCAACATCGCCATCAACTGCGCCGACGACAAACCCCGGTACAGCACGGACTTCGTCCGGCAGCGGGTTCCCGAGTTCCGTGCCGCCTCGCCGCTGTTCGGGGACTTCCTGGCCTGGGGCATGGTCAGCTGCACGAACTGGGCGGTACCGGGCGCCGCCGACCATCCCGAGGTCAGCGCCCCCGGATCGGCGCCGATCCTCGTCGTCGGCAACACCGGTGACCCGGCGACCCCGTACC
Organism: Streptomyces sp. NPDC002520; assembly: GCF_053595235.1. Taxonomy (NCBI): domain Bacteria; kingdom Bacillati; phylum Actinomycetota; class Actinomycetes; order Kitasatosporales; family Streptomycetaceae; genus Streptomyces; species Streptomyces sp. NPDC002520. The sequence continues at coordinate 93,112 of NZ_JBSFXG010000032.1, forward strand.
AGGGCGCCCGGCGGATGGCGCAGGCCCTCGGCAAGGGCGTCGGCGTCGAGCTGACGTACAAGGGCCAGGGGCACGGCGCGTACGACAGCAAGAACAAGTGCGTACAGGGCGCGGTGAACAGCTACCTGCTGGACGGGAAGGTGCCGAAGGCGGGCACGGTCTGCTCCTGACGACGGGACGCCGCGCCTCCGCTCCGGCTCACTCCCGACCGCCGGTCCGGCGCACCCGCGATCCCGCCGTCGTCCGCTTCGACGACGCGGCACGCGCCCTGAGCGCACGGGCCGACGCCCGCCGCGAGAGCATGGCGATGCGCACGCTCACGGCGGTCCCCGCCCAGCGGGACACCGCATCCGCGCCGGACATCGAACCCGTCGGCGCCTGACCCCGCAGGCGCCGCCCACGGAAGGTCCCGCCCACGGCAGAGGCCCGCAGCTCCGAACCACTCGGAACCGCGGGCCTCTTCGCTCGCGCCGGTCGGCCGGCGGGCCGGTCAGTAGACCGGCTTCTCCGGCTCGATCTGGTTGACCCAGCCGATGACGCCGCCGCCGACGTGGACGGCGTCGGCGAAGCCCGCGGACTTCAGGACGGCGAGGACTTCCGCACTGCGGACACCCGTCTTGCAGTGCAAGACGATCTTCTTGTCCTGGGGCAGGCCCTCGAGGGCAGTGCCCATGAGGAACTCGTTCTTCGGGATCAGCTTGGCGCCCGGGATGGAGACGATCTCGTACTCGTTCGGCTCGCGGACGTCGATGATCTCGATGTTCTCGCCGTCGTCGATCCACTCCTTGAGCTGCTTCGGAGTGATCGTGGAGCCGAGCGCCGCCTCCTGGGCCTCCTCGGACACGACGCCGCAGAAGGCCTCGTAGTCGATGAGTTCCGTGACGGTCGGGTTCTCACCGCAGACGGCGCAGTCGGGGTCCTTGCGGACCTTGACCTGGCGGTACTGCATCTCCAGGGCGTCGTAGATCATCAGGCGGCCGACGAGGGGGTCGCCGATGCCCGCGAGGAGCTTGATGGCCTCGTTGACCTGGATGGAGCCGATGGACGCGCAGAGCACGCCCAGGACGCCGCCCTCGGCGCAGGAGGGGACCATGCCGGGGGGCGGGGGCTCCGGGTAGAGGCAGCGGTAGCAGGGGCCGTGCTCGGACCAGAAGACGGAGGCCTGGCCGTCGAAGCGGTAGATCGAGCCCCACACGTACGGCTTGCCCAGCAGCACGCACGCGTCGTTGACCAGGTACCGGGTCGCGAAGTTGTCGGTGCCGTCGATGATCAGGTCGTACTGGCTGAAGATGTCCATCACGTTGTCGGCCTCGAGCCGCACTTCGTGAAGGACCACGTTCACGTACGGGTTGATGCCGAGCACGCTGTCGCGCGCGGACTCGGCCTTGGAGCGGCCGATGTCGGACTGGCTGTGGATGATCTGACGCTGCAGGTTCGACTCGTCGACCTCGTCGAACTCCACGATGCCGAGGGTGCCCACACCCGCGGCGGCCAGGTACATCAGCGCAGGGGAGCCGAGGCCGCCGGCGCCCACACAGAGCACCTTGGCGTTCTTCAGCCGCTTCTGCCCGTCCATCCCGACGTCGGGGATGATCAGGTGGCGGGAGTACCTGCGGACCTCGTCTACGGTGAGCTCAGGAGCTGGCTCGACCAGGGGTGGCAGCGACACGGAGACTCCGTTGGTCGGTCGATCACTACGGTTGTTCTTCTCGTAACACTGCCACGGCCTTCTTCATTCCGAGACACCCGTTCCGACCCGCGAGACGATTTCGTCCCAGTAGCCGGGCATGGCCTCCCAGGGGTCCACCCGGCCGCCCCGATCGGAGCGGTCGGTGAAGTAGATCGTCGCCGCGCCCTGCCAGCGCGCGATGCGCAGTGCCTCCTCCAGGTGACCGCGGGGCACACCGTGCACGAAGTGGCAGAAACGGTCGGGCGGATAGTCCGCGGTCCACTCGGCGACCTGCGACCAGCGGTAGTCGGCCCAGGAGCCGCTGAAGGTCACCAACTGGTCGGCGTTCTCCGCGTACCCGGGGTGCGGATGGGTGCCGTGGCCGAGGACGATGTGGGCAGTGTCACTGATCGCCCGCAGCGCGGTGATCACGCGGCGGACCTCGGGGAGCGCGGTGCGCTCGGTGGGGCAGCGGTCCAGCAGGAAGCCGTCGACCCGGTACCAGTCGAGGTGGCGGTGGGCGTCGGTGAGCAGGTCGGCTGCGGCACGGGCGCCGTGGGCGAGGTCCAGATGGCCGAGGACGCGAACGCCTCGGTTGCGCAGCCGTCCGGTGGCTTCCAGGCAATGCGGGTCGGGGCGGGTGCCGGGCCCGGCGGCGACGTTCAGGACCACCCAGTCCAGCGGGGTGCCGGGGCGGGCGAGTTCGGCCCACTGGGCCGGGGAGACCAGCGGGTGGGCGTAGCCGGGGACGCCGAGGGCGGTCCGGGTCCCGGTGCTCGTGCCGCCCGCTGTGGTGCTGGTCAGATGCGGCATGCCGCCTCCATCCAGATGTCGGCGAGGGATTCCTCGAGGTTGATGCGGGGCCGCCAGCCGAGCCGGTCGCGGGCGGTGCGCACGTCGGCCTGCTGCCAGCTGCCGCAGCCGTCCGGGTACGGGTAGGCGAGCGGCGCCGCGTGGTCGGAGTCCCCTCGGGGGCCGGCGAGGGTGCCGCGCAGCGGGCCGGGAGGGGCGTCGAGTTCGTGCAGGGCGCCGCCGTATCCGGCGACCCGGGCGAGGACGGCGGCGGCGTCGCGCAGGCGGACCGCGCGGCCGGAGCCGATGTTGATGACGCCCTGCGCCGCGGAGAGCGAGGCGGCGTGCACGGCGCGGGCGACGTCCCGGACGTCGATGAAGTCGCGCTGGACGCCGAGCCCGCCGAGCTTGAGTTCCCCGTCGCCGGACTGCATGGCGCGGCGCATGGCCTCGGCGAGCCGGCCGAGCGGGGAGCCGGCCGGGGTGCCGGGTCCGGCGGGCGAGAAGACGCGCAGCACGACGGCGTCGAGGCCGGAGCCGAGGACCAGTTCGGTGGCGGCGAGCTTGCTGACGCCGTACGGGCCGCCGGGGCGGGGGACGGAGTCCTCGGCCGTGGAGGAGCCGGACTGGCTGGGGCCGTACTCGGAACCGCAGCCGATCTGCACCAGGCGGGCGCCGCAGCCGCTGCGCCGCAGGGCCTCGCAGACGGTGGCGACGGCGACGGTGTTGTGCCGGGTCAGTTCGCGGGCGCCGCCCCGGGTGGCGCCCGCGCAGTTGATGACGACTCCGGGGTGGACCGCGTCCAGGAAGCGGGTGAGCGCTCCGGGACTGCCGGTGGCGAGGTCGAAGCGGACGTCGGCGTCGTCGCCGCGACCGAGCGCGGTGAGCTGGACGGCCGGGTCGGCGAGCAGGCGGTCGGCGACGAAGCGGCCGATGTATCCGTTGGCTCCGATCAGCAGAACTCTCATCGGGTGGCTCCCGGGGTGTGCGCGCCGGCGGAACCGGCCGTGGCGATGGCTCCGGTTGCCCCGGACGCTCCGGCGGTTCCGGTGGCTCCGGACGCTCCGGGTCGGGTGGTCATCTGGTGGTCTCCTTCAAAGGGGTGATGCGGTCGCCTCCGGCGGTGGGCCGGGTGCCGACGGCCGCCTGGTTGCGTCACGCGTGCGCGGCGGACGGCAGTGGCCTCGGGTGGGGCCGGTGGCGGAAGGTTCACTCGGGTGCTCCCGTGGGCGCGTGGGCCGAGGCGCGGGTGAGGGTGCGCAGGGCGTGGACCAGCAGGGTCAGGGCCGCGGTGCCGCAGGCGAGGGCCGGGACCACGGCCACGCCCCAGGTGTCCACGAGGGCCTGGACGGGGGCGGCCAGGAAGGCGAAGCCGGGCAGCCGGCCGGCCAGGAGCAGTGCGGGAGCCACCAGTTCGATCGCGCCCGCCGCGCCGAGCACGAGGGCGGGGGCGTGGCGGTGGTGGTGTACGACGAGCAGGCGGGCGATCAGGAGGAGGGCGCCGAGGGTGAGTGCCTGCGCGTAGCCCGCGTCTTCGTGGAGCGCGGCGGCGCACAGGGCGAGCAGGGCGGTGAGGGCGCCGAGGAACAGGGCGAACGTGCCGAGCAGCAACGGCCGGGCGGCGGCGCTGAAGTCCTCCAGGCCGCGGCTGCCGGCGAGCCTGCGGCGGGCGCCGACGGCGAGGAGGTGGGCGCACCAGGCGGCGGGGGCGCAGGCCAGGGCGAGTGCCAGGGCGGGTGCGGTGGTCATCGGCCAGGGTCCGTCGGGGGCTCCGTCGGGCAGGGCGTCGGGGCCGGCGGACACGATGGCGCCCAGGAGTCCGTCGCCGAGGAGGGCGTATCCGAGCAGCCAGAGCGTCCACGCGCGCGTGCCGGTTTCCGCCGACCGGGGCGCTGTACCGGGCCGGCCGGCGAGGGGCCCGTGACGCAGGGCCGTCCGGACGGCCAGGGCCACGGCGAGCAGTCCGCCGAGGGCCACGAGCAACCGGGCCTGGCCGTGCGTGAGGCGCAGCCCCGTCACCGTGACCGTGCCGAGCACGCCGGGCAGGAGGGTGAGCAGGACCCAGTCGGCGCGGACGCGGGGCCCGGGCTCGGACTCGGCCTGGGGGCGCGGTTCCCCGTCGCGGGGCACGCGCGCGTACAGCTCCTCCGCGAGCGAGAAGACGTCACGGTGCCGGAACCGCGCGGCTGTGCGGTCGGTGACCCCGTGCGCCTCCAGCCCGGCAGCGATCTCCAGCGGATCCACGGCCCGCTCGCACAACTCACGGTGCCGGTGCAACAGGGCTTTCACCGGATCCGCGACGCCTCGCCGAGGGACGGTTCTACGACTTCTGCCACCGTCGGCGTCGCCGCCCTCGGACCGCCCCGACGCCGACGCCAACGCCGACGCAGACGCAGACGCCGACGCCGACACAGACGCAGCCCGGGATGCTCCGGCGGACCCCTCGGCGGCCTCCGCGAACGAGGGTGAGACTCCCGTCGAAACAGAAGCGGAACCCTTCGCCCACGCCCACGTCCCCGCCCCGACCCCTGCCCCCGCCGAAGCCACCGCCAGCCACTCCCCCGACCGGTCGTCCCACGCCTCCGCGGCGCTCGGCATCCCGGGGAGGTCGCTCTCGCTCGCCTCGCGGGCGGTGTCTTCGTCAAGCTCGCGCACCGTGTTCTCGTCCAGCTCGCGCACCGTGTTCTCGTCCAGCTCGCGCACCATGTCCTCGTCCAGCTCGCGCACGGAGTCCCCGTGCGGCTCGCTCTCCATGTCGTCGCCGGCCGCGAAGGGACCGTTCCTCGGCGGGAGTTCGCCGGAGTTCATGGCGTCCCCGTTCACAGCGCGCCCTCCGAAGCGGCCAGTGGCTTCGCGCGGACCGGGCTGCCCGCGGCCCAGCCGGGAACGCCGCGGGTCAGGACGCGGGCCGTGGGGCCGGTCCAGCGGCCGGGGACGTGGGCCTCGGCGGGTGTCGCGAACGGGAGGGGCTCGCCCGCCTCGTCCAGGACGACGCGGCGTACCGGACAGTGCGAGACGATCTCCAGGTAAATGCCGTGAAATGCCTCGATGTTCTGCTCAACGGTGAACAGTTCGAGCGCGCGGGCGCGCGCTGCGGCCCCGAGGCGCTCACGGCGCTCGGGATCGCGCAACAGCGCCACGCACGCCTCGGCGAGCGCCCGCGGATTGCGCGGCGGCACGACCAGTCCCGTGCCGCCGATGACCTCGACCACCGCACCGACGTCCGTGGAGACGGTCGCGCGGCCGCAGAACATGGCCTCGACCAGGCTGACCGGGAAGCCCTCGACGACGCTGGAGAGGACGACGACGGCACCGGCGGCGTACGCGTCGGGCAGGGTCGGGGCCTCGGGGCAGCCGATCTCCTCGAAGGAGACGGGGTTGTCGCCGACCGCGTGCACACCCTCCGCCTCGTCCGGGAAGAGCTGGGCGGCGAGCGCCCGGCAGTGCCCCAGGTAGGCCTCGCCCTCCGCGTCCGCGGGCACGCCGACGATGCGCAGCCGGGCCTTGGTCTCCTCCTTGCGGACCTCGGCGAACGCGTGCAGCAGCGACACCAGGTCCTTGGCGGGTTCGACGCGCCCCACCCAGACCAGCGTGTCCGGGTCGGCCCGGTCCGGGGACTCGCCGACCTCGGTGAAGCGGGAGGCGTCCATGCCCGGGTGGACGGTGCGGATCCGGGCGCGGTCGGCGCCGCAGTGCTCCTGCCAGCGGCGGGCGTGCGCGTTGCCCGGGGTGAGGATCTCGGCCCTGCGGTACACCTCGGCGGCGAGCCGGCCGTGGAACGCGGCGAGCAGCGCGCGGACGGCGGGGGCGGCCGCGTCGGGGCCGAGCGCCAGGTAGTGCGAGCGCAGTTGCACGCCGTACTCGGTGACCAGCAGGGGTACGCCGGAGAAGTGCCGGGCGAGCAGTCCGGGCACGGCTGCCGGGCCGCCGGCGGTGGCGTGGCAGAGGTCGGCCGCACCGAGGCCCTCGTCGCCGTACCAGTCAAGGGAGAGGGGGCGCAGGGCGCGTTCCAGATGGGCGGTGACGGTCAGCAGGTCGGGGACGCGCGCCTCGTGCGCCGTGCGCAGCGCTCCCGGGGCACGGCAGGCGCGTTCCAGGGCGCGTACGGCGGCGTCCGAGCGAAGCGCCCCGACCAGTCCGCCCTCGTCACGGGCGAGTTCGGCGAGGCCGTACAGCGCGGTGCCGAAACGGTCCGCCAGATCATCGGCCGAGGTCCGGAACCCGTCGGAGGACGTGACACCGACGCCGGCATCGACCCCTGCGCCCGTCCCTGCGCCCGTGCCCGTCCCCGCACCCGCACCTGCGCCCGCGCACACCGCCGCGAGCAGCTCTCCGTAGCACTCGGCGAAGCGCCGACGGGCACGTCGTCCGTGCACGGCCCCGTCGTCCTCGGCCGTCCACAGCGGAGCCGTACGCACGCGGCTGACCTGCGGCGGGAGCGAAACCCAGCCACTGTCCTCCTGGTGCCGACTGCGGCTGAGCGCGTAGACGTCGAACTCGTGCTGTCCGAGCCCGCGCACGAGGCGGTCGCACCAGAGTCCGGCGTCACCGCCCACATACGGGTAGCCACTCTCTGTCAGCAATCCGATGCGCACGCGTACACCCCCGATCTCCCGTGAGGAGGAGCCGCCGTCCGTCCCGACGGCTCACAGCGGGACGAACGTATGCGGACAAGGCGGTGGGGGGGGGGGTCGTGCGGCGGCGCGCTGGCCCCCCAACATCACACAATAGAATA